>NZ_CP084091.1:0-300000 GCF_020217425.1 Halomicrobium urmianum | reverse complement strand
GCGTCGGGAATCCGTGTAACGTGGCCGTACGTACTGAGCTCGCGCGCGACCGATGAACTGATCGCGTCCTCGTCGCCGAGCAGGTACATGTAGGCGTAGTCGTACCGCGACGCGAGCTGCTCTGCCGTCTCCTCCGGGACCGAATCGCTCTCGACCCAGAGGAATCCGTCACCCGCGTGTGCGTTCCACGACTGGACCGGAACCGCCCGTTCGGGAGCGTCGAGGCTGGCGATCAGTACTTCGTCCTCGTGGTTTGCGTGCATCGAACTGACGTACTGGTCGAGGTTCGCAGCGACGCGGACCGGGTTTTCGCCGTCGATCCGGCGGACGTTCATGCCCATCGATTCGACTTCCGCGCGAACGGAATCGCTGATGTATCGTTCACCCCCGACGAGATAGATCTGAACGTTGTCGTCCATACTGACGCCTTCCGGGTGTGCGCGTCTGATTTCGTCCCGGGTGGCCTGTGGGAGTTCGTCCCGACCCGTGAGCAGGACGGCGCCGTCGATCGGGTGGTGGATCATCGCGACGCCGGGAAGCGACGCCTCCAACACCTCGTCGTTGACGAGGGTGAGGGCGCCCGGCCGCGTGTGCTCGTTGATCGCGGTGTAGACGTTCTGGCAGAAGGCGGCGGCGGTCTCGTAGATGGTGTCGCCGGCGAGGCGCACGGTCATCGTCGTCGCCGTCCACTCGTCGTAGTCAGCCGTCTCTGGACCGCCTGACTCGTCGCTGCTACCGCTGAACAGACCGCTGTCGAGAGCGAGGGCCGTTCCGCCAGCCGTAGCGGCTGCCGGCACCGCCGCGAGGTCGCGCAGGAACTCCCGCCGACTCTGGTCTCTCACAGCGCACCACCCGACTTGACGTTCTGCCGGACGAGCAGTCCGTTCACCGGCCAGGCGATGAGGAACCCGACCAGGGTGCTGAACACCATCACGCCGAACCAGAGGATGTTGTCGTCACCGGGCATCATCGGTAAGTTGAGCATCATCAGGATCCACATCGACGCCATCATTCCGACCGAGACGCTCGTCATGCTCACGCCGACGGCGAGGAAGCCTCGCTGAGCGGCGCCTCGCTGATCGAGGCCCTGCGAGTCCTGGAGCATCGGGATGTGGAAGACGATCCACGACACGAGGAACGCGACCGCGTAGACGATCGCCATGAGGAGGACCATCGGACTCCCCAGGGCGAATACCGGGCTCTCGAACGCGACGAGCGGCATTCCGAAGTACGTGAGGAGGAACGCGACCGCAATCATCGTACTCGCGGCGAACGCGACCCCCATCGCCGTGGCGGAGGCCGCTCGCAGCCAGTACGGGCGTTTCACGTGTTTCTGTCCGTCTCGTTCGACGACTTCTCGGCCGCGGTATGACAGCCAGTAGAACGCGAACCCGAACGGTCCAAGCAGGAGCGTGAACAGCGGCCACACTAATTTCGTCCAGTCGTTCATCTCGGGAATGCGTCGCCGAGAGTGGGCGTAGACGAACGTCGCTCCTAACAGGCTGAACGCGGCCCACGCCGCAGCGAGGGCGTCGAGCGGACTCATGCCGGCCCCCTGTAGCCGATAGGGGGTAATCTCGACGGCGTAGTCACTGCGCGCCTGAGAGACCCAGGAGACGTCCTCCAGTGGGCCCATCACGAAGACGTGGTTGAACGGCCCCTCTGCCGGCGTCGAGAACCAGCTCGCCTGTATCCGCCAGAGGTAGTTCTCCGTGATTGCCGGGAGCGACCCGTCGTCGTGTACGAGGAGGACTGGGCCCGCCTTCCCCCACTGGAGGTTCGTACTCGCGACGGCGTCAGCCGGTTGCTCGGGATTGACGAGCATCGTGTTGTAGTAGCCGACCTTGTCCCGGACGTCGATCCCCCACCCGAAGTCACGCGACGCGTCACGGTACTTAGCGAACTCGACGGCGTGATCCTGCGGGGTCGATCCCGCGATGCGCGTCCACTCGACGTCCAGCTCCGAGAGAGCGGATTCCCCCACGAGATCCGGCGGGGCGAGAACGTAGGCGTGTGAGGCGTTCAGCTCCGAGATGGCCCGCTGCGTGGCGTCCGGTACGCTGTCCTCGGTCGCATAGAGGACGGGATCGCCGCTGTACGCACTCCACGCTGCGGCCGGAAGCGCCCACTGGGGTGATTCACTGCTGACGATGAGGACGTTGTTCGGGCTCACCTCGTCGCTCCCGTTGCCGCGGGTTGCGATCTCCGCTGCCGTCTGAGCGGGATCGCCCCCCGAGAGCCGGACCGTCGAGACACTTCGATCGGCGTTAGTCCCGTTGGTCTCGTCCGGGACCGGCGCGTCGCCGTAGAGGACAATCGCGTCCGACGCGGCTCGCAAGCGCGACGCTGCGAGAGCAGTCTGCCAGTCCCCTTCGGGCACGCGGACGACAGTATCGTATGAGACGTTCGCCCCCGGCGGCCGCGCTGCCTGTGCCGTATACGCACTCAGTTGCGCCGGGTCGTCTGCGGGGAACCGAATCGTGTCTTTCGTCTGCATCGTCGCGTACGACCCCTGGGGCGTCTGCCCGTAGTCGAACAGCGTGAGAGCGACGACGTACAGCGGCTGTGCCGCGACGACGGCGACGAGGAACGCGACGACGACGAGCGCCAGAAGGCGTTGCGCGTTCATTTTGTCGGTAATGTCGTGCTGAAGTGAGTGGGCTCACCGGGTGTGCTGTCCAGCCTGGCTCCCAGCAGCCGAGTTCTGACAGCAGTCAGTCCGTCCACGAACGACGGCAGTAGCTTCGAGGCGATCTTCCGGGCCCGCTCTGTCTTCCCCGTTCAACTGGTCGACGTGTCTGACTGCCGCAGTGAGCGACATGTGGAATCGTTGGGGCTCGTCGCTTTCCTCTGTTCGCTCTGGTACTTCCGGGGTTGAACTGGGCGGCGCTTCCGGGTGTTTCAGAAGTACTTAAAAACGGATCTAGAGTCCCTTGCCATAGCCAGCGCCGAATTGGTACTCCTCTAGGGCGTTCTGTGAGATACAATGGAAATCGACGAGACGGACGCGGAGATACTCCAGCTCCTCCTCGACGACGCACGCCGATCGTACACGGAGATCGCCGAAGCGGTCGGTCTCTCGTCGCCCACCGTTTCGAACCGCGTCGATCGACTCAGGGAACACGGAGTGATCTAGGGGTTCACCGTCGACATCGACCGATCGAAACTGCGGACCGGCGACTCGGTCGTCGTTCAGATCGAGACGGAGCCGGGCGAGACCGACGACGTCGTCGAGTCGCTGACCGGCGTCGATTCGGTCGAGTGCGTCTTCCAGACCTTCGAGCCCCGGATCGTCGTCCACGCCTTCGTCGACGACCGGGAACTCGCCTCTCTGTTCGGCGACGTCGTGGATGAGCAAAAGCTCAGGAACTACGAGATCCAGAAAGTCGAGAACTCCATCTGGAATCCGCAGATCGACGAAGCCGATCTCGCAACGGAGTGCGTCCAGTGCGGAAAACCGATCGATGGAGACGGGGTGTCGATAGAAATCGAAGAGCGAAGGTACTATCTCTGCTGCTCCTCCTGTGAGGCACTCTTCAGGGAGGAGTACGAGAAATTGCGCACTGCGGCTGACGGGGAGTGAGCCCTACTGAGGGTCCCTACTCGACTTCCTCGACGGTGGTCGTTTCCATCGACCCGTCTTGCTCGTCTCTCTCGACGCGGAGCCGGATCCCCTCCTCCGTATCGCTCCGTTCCACGGTGGTCACTATATCCGGGGTCGCCTCTGCGTCCAGAACGATCAGTTGATCCTCGTCGGTCACGATGCCGTAGCCGCTTTCGACGCAGTGGCCCATCAATGCACACTCACGTGAGTGCGTTTGCGCCTTCTCGAGGAGTTCATCGCGAGCGTTCTTCCGGATGCATCCGACGTCGATAACGTATCCCTCGACGGTTTCTGTCGCCATGGACCTTTTAGTGTACTAACACCTTTGCATGTTTGGTCGACTGATGTATCTCTTCCTATTCGATAGACGAGGTGCTCACACCAATCCGGAAAGCAGTAGCACCAGAGACTACGGATCTGGAGAACATCGGAGCATTCGACCACGTCGTTGCCAGCGTGCCGTTTCAACACGTCGTAGATCGGGGTCACTTGTGGAGACAAACGCTTCGCCCCGATGTCAGTACTGTCTACCGTTGGGTGCGAAGGAATCGACAAGTATTGTCGCGGACCTGAGCGGGAAAATAAATTAGAGTGATTCTAGTCGTCGACGCCTGATCACCTGACTTACTTCTCTCTGAACGGCAAACTTACAATAGCGTAAACTATCTGGACACGAATTAGCGTAACAACAGTGGAAGAGGAGAGTTTTCTATCATCTAGAGGTCACGCATTCCTGAGGTGGTCAGCGTTACTCGGCGGGATTATCGGTACGTGGATAATGGCGACCCCGTTCCTGCTTGATACCGTAGTTAGAGGCGCGAAAGTAGCTGTACTCATCGGGTCGTTGATCGTGATTGCTAGTGGCTATAATTATCAACGGATTCAGATGGGTGTTTCAACTCATGCAGGAATGTCAGGACTTACATTAGTTCTCGGTCTATGGATTATCGCGAGTTCGTTCTTTAGTAGTGTTGCACAGATAGCATTCTGGAACTCCGTTGTGAGCGGCGCTATCGTGACTGTCCTTTCCTTATACCAGACGACTACAGCAATTCGTCATACCGATAATCCTGGTTATATGGGGTGAAGGTAAGTCATGTGTCTACGGTTACGCACTCGTAATGTTCTCCAAGCTGAGTAGTATATGAATTTAGCAATTTAATCGATGCTGATGTGATGGTCTAAGTGCCATCGTCTTCGTCGTCTGGCTTGTCCATTTGCTTCTGGATCTGCCGTATAAGATTGAGATGGAGAAGATGGAGGTGCATAGCGATCCCGAGGAGCAAGAACCCCATTCCAACGAATATCAGGGGCATCAATATCGAATTTACTGCTGCGGATATACTGTCCAGATTGGTTGGAAGAACGGCAATCAATGCACTGAAGAAGGCGAGTAGGATGATTCCAAACCCTATTTTTGCGAGTAAGGAATACCATTCCGCCCCTTCTATCCGCTCTACGATCTCATCAGAGGACTTCTCGTTTGTATCGTTCCCGGACATAGAACTTCTCACTTGAGATATGAGATCTGACATCCTATATCTTCGGCCGATGCCACTTACAGTGTGTATACAAGTGTGTAAATTATTATTGGTAAATATTAGATTAGGTGATGATATCTACAGATATAGATGGAAACTTGGCGGCTTTAGCCAATATACGAAGCCGACAGCAGGTGGACTTTCAATGATTTGCCGTCAATTGATTCAAATATCGAGACGGAAGCGAGGCTCTCAAACCCACTTCCTTGTCGGGGGCCGTACTGGGTCAGATGTGAATCGAACCTCCACGAGTTCGGGATACTCTGGAAGACGTGGGTGAACACGGTCTGTGGTCGTGTGACCTCGTGACTTCAGTCGTGGGTGAACTCGGTGCTACTACCGTCCTCGCGGGCCCAGTCTCGAACCGCTGTTTCGATGTCACGGCCGTCTCGAACGCACTGAACGTGGGCCCGGAGCAGACTATTGTAGACGGACGGACGCTCGATCATCGCGACGTGGCCGGTTCGCTGGACTCGACAGAACACGCTGTCGGGCAAGCGACCGGCAGTTTCTCGCGCCACCCTGACCGGAACGATTCCATCAGCGGGTCCGTGTACGACGAGCGTCGGCACGTCGACTCGGTCGACGTCCGACCGTCCGTCGTACCCCCAGAAGGCCTCGGTGACCGTCGTCCACGCCGACCGACGATGCGGGAGCGGATTCGATTGCAGGAAGTCCTCGACCACGGCCCGCGACGTCTCATCGTGGAACCCCACGGAGTAGGCCAGCTGACGGACGAGTGCGTCGTTTGCGGGGAACCGATAGAGACGGAGCGTCAGGAACAGCCGCAACAGCGGCTTCTCCCACGCCGGCGTGAGGTCGTGATCACCACCGGCGTGCAGGACGACGCCCGCCGTCGGATGGCGCTTCGCGTACTCAATGGCGACGGCAGTGCCGTAGCTGTGGCCGTGGACGATCGGCCGGTCGACGCCGAGTTCGTCGAGCAGATCGCGGAGGTCGGCGACGTGACCGTCGAGGGACTGCTCCGGGCGCGCCGTCGAGTTCCCGTTGCCGGCGAGAGCGTAGGCCACCAGTTCGCGTTCCCCCTCGAAGGCCGCGAGCTGTGGATACGGGTTCCACAGGGAGCCGAGCCCGCCGTGGACGAACACGATCGGCGGGTCCGGTCCGGGCAGGTGTAGGGTCTCCAGCGCGACCGACTCCGACACCTGCACCCGACGCGGTTCCGGAAGCGATTCGCGAACGTCCGCGAACGGGACGTATCCTGGCGGGAATGTTTGCTCTGGCATGGAACTCAGAAGGGGACGCTATCGCGGACCGACTGAACGGCGAGGCGGGACAGCCGCTGAACAGGACCCCGTTTCGGGATATCCCGAACCGTATCGACCGTCCCCGGCGGTTCACCGCCGCCGATGTCCAGGTCCCAGTCCGTCTCGTCGGCGAAGCGGTCGACTGCGTGCTCTGCACGCCGCTGCACTGCGTCGGCGTCCACTGTCCTGACAGTCTCGTCCCAGACGACGACGTCCCCGTCGACGATCACTGTCTCCACGTCGGTCGGCGCGGCGTTGTTCACCACGTGCGCCGGTACGTTGATCAGCGGCGTAAACTTCGGCGTGTCCACGTCGAGGACGATCAGGTCCGCACACTTTCCCGGTTCGACGCTCCCGACCTCGTCGCCGAGCGAGTACGCGGGCGCCGTGGATCGCGATGTCAACGGCCACTGCCGGTTACTCCAGAACGACTCGATGTCTCGCGTGCCGTCGCGGCGAACGCTGTTCGCTCACGTTTCAGAGAGGGGCGAACGGTTCTTCTGTGACGGAGCCTGCAGCGAACGCGATCTCCAGCCCTGTGCCCGTCACCGACAGGCCGAGATCGGCGTGCAGAGATGGTCTGTGACACGGCTATGGGAGTCTATACGACGAGTTAATTCACTGCGATTTCGGTTTAGATTGCTGTATTCACGACTGCTGGCACTTTCGATTCTTGCGTTTCTCTCGGTCGTTCCTATGGTCAGTACCCCGATTTTCTCTCGCTCCCGAGTCACATCGTCCATCATGCTCTCCTGTGGGCCAATCTAGCCGCCTTTCGATTCTTAACGGGAAGCCACTGGAGAGTGGCCGTCGTAGTACGCACTAGAGCCGTTCCAATGCAACGAGTAGCGTTCGGCACGACTGGTGGAACAGTTCGTGAGTCCACGACGAGGGCAGTGAACAACCTCGCCCCTCACATCCATCACTCTCGGTATCGTACAGTCAGGTAACGATCACGATGGACGACCACTCACCCGACGACGGAGACCCGCCCGAAGAACGTTCCCGTCGTCGCGACGACGCTGACGCAGACGAGGGACTCGACAACGAGTCCCGGGTCGAGTAGTCGATGATCGAGGACGAGGCCGACGCAGACGAAGCGAAACACGAGGTCGAAGATCGAGTCGGTCACGAGACGTCCCACGAACACGGGCAGCATGGCCACGGTGATCACGGTGGCCACGGTGACAACGGCGGTCACGAGGGCCACGGCGGGATGCACGAAGGCCACGAGCAGATGTTCCGCCGTCGCTTCTTCGTCTCGACGCTCCTGTCGATCCCGGTGCTCCTGTATAGCCCGACGCTCCAGGAGTGGCTGAACTTCTCGGTCCCGGCGTTCCCGGGCAGCGAGTGGATCAACCCCGTCTTCGCGGTGATCGTCTTCGCGATCGGCGGCGTGCCATTCCTGCGGATGGCGGCGCCCGAGCTGAAGGATCGGTCGCCGGGGATGATGACGCTCATCTCGATGGCGATCGTGGTCGCGTTCGTCTACAGCCTCGCGAGCGTCGTCTTCCCGACGCAGTCGGCGTTCTTCTGGGAACTGGTGACGCTGATCGACATCATGCTGCTGGGCCACTGGATCGAGATGCGCTCGGTCCGACGGGCCTCCAGCGCGCTCGACGAACTAGCGAAGCTGATGCCTGACACCGCCGAGCGCATCACCGAGTCCGGCGAGACCGAGGAAGTACCGGTGAACGAGCTCTCGGAAGGCGACCTCGTGCTCGTCCGGCCGGGCGCGAGCGTGCCCGCGGACGGCGTCGTCGAGGAGGGTGACTCGGACGTCAACGAGTCGATGATCACCGGCGAGTCGAAACCCGTCTCCAAGGAGCCGGGCGACGAGGTGATCGGCGGCACCGTCAACGGCGACGGCAGCCTCCGGGTGCGGATCGACGCAACGGGCGAGGAGACGACGCTGGCGGGGATCATGCGCCTCGTCGAAGAGGCCCAGTCGGGCAAGTCCCGAACCCAGGCGCTGGCCGACCGGGCGGCGGGGTGGCTGTTCTACGTCGCCCTCGGCGCCGCTGTCGTCACGGCGGTCGCCTGGACGGTGGCGACGACGTTCGACGCGACCGTCATCGAGCGGGTCGTCACCGTCCTCGTCATCGCGTGTCCGCACGCGCTCGGGCTGGCGATTCCGCTCGTCGTGGTGATCAACACCTCGCTGGCCGCCCGCAACGGGATGCTCGTCCGCGACCGCATCGCCATGGAAGAGGCGCGCAACCTCGACTCGATCATCTTCGACAAGACCGGGACCCTCACTGAGGGCGAGCACGGGGTCGTCGGACTGGCGACGATCGACGGCGTCGGCGAGGACGAGGCATTCGAGCTCGCGGCAGCGGTCGAAGGCGATTCCGAACACATGATCGCTCGCGCCATCAGAGAGGCTGCCACCAAGCGCGGAATCGATGCCCCCGACGCCGACGACTTCGAGGCGATGAAAGGACGTGGGGTCCGCGCGACTGTCGGGGGACAGGAAGTCTACGTCGGTGGCCCGAACCTCCTGGATCACCTCGAGAGCGACGTTCCCAGCGAGCTGCAGGCCTTCGCCAACGAGGCCGGCGACGACGCCCAGACGGTCGTCTACCTGGTGCGGGACAGCGAACTGATCGCGGCGTTCGCGATGGCCGACGTTATCCGCGAGGAGAGCTACCGAGTCGTCGAGGCACTCCACGACCTGGGTATCGAGGTCGCAATGCTGACAGGTGACTCACGAGATGTTGCCGAGGCCGTTGCCGACGAACTGGGCATCGACACGGTGTTCGCCGAGGTACTACCAGAGGACAAGGACAAGAAGGTACAGGAGCTCCAGGACCAGGGCAAGCTCGTAGCGATGGTCGGCGACGGCGTCAACGACGCGCCGGCGCTCACTCGGGCCGACGTCGGCATTGCCATCGGTAGCGGTACTGACGTCGCCGTGCAATCAGCTGACGTCATCCTCGTCCAGAACAACCCAGTGGACGTAGCCCGCCTCGTGAAACTGAGTAAGGCAAGCTACCGGAAGATGCAGGAGAACATCATCTGGGCAGCCGGATACAACGTCTTCGCTATTCCGCTGGCAGCTGGGGTACTTGCGCCGATTGGAGTTCTGCTGTCGCCCGCCGTGGGCGCCCTGCTGATGTCACTGAGTACCGTCATTGTCGCGATCAACGCCCAACTGCTCCGGCGTACCGACCTCTCTGTCCCGGACCTCCCTGATGTATCTGTTCCTGGCCAAGCTCGCCCGACAGACTGATTCTGAACTGGTTCTCAGCGAAGACACCTCGGAAAGTTATGCCGTTAGTACTAGACCCGGCTGACAACACTCATCTTAGTTCCAAAAACACGATCCCTGCGATAAGAAGGACGAGAACCCCAAATAATGAGTGGGTGTCTCTCTTTCCGAGCAATTGCACAAACAGGTCTGGGTCAGGGTGAAGAACAGTTGTTGATGAGGCCGTTGAATCCAGACTGTTGCGCAAGTTGCGATTGATAAGTATTTTCTCTGTATCTACACACTGACTCCCCTAAACTGAATACACTGTCAAGACCTCACAGATATCTACTTCCATAAGATTTCTGGAAATTGGGCCGCAGACTAGATTCGGATCTTTCTGAATTCCGTCGAGCAATTTCAGTGGCTAACACGGCCAGAATCGTTCGTATCGGGGTTATTTCAACCTTCGAAATGCTGAGCTGCGGTACCTAGAGATTCTCGGACTAGATGGAGCAGCAACCTAACACAATCCAGAAACCGCTTATATCGCCCTCATTACCCCGCCGTCGAACAAATTCTGTGTTTCAGGAAGTGTTCCCAGATTCGTCGAGGTACTTTCTACGGCCTCAAATTGTCCCGACGTCCCTCTTCTGCAATTTGAGGGCGTAGTCCTGCCTTGTATATCGCGGATCTTGTCCAAAGAAAGAGCCGATATGCGGTGTGCGAAGGCCGCCGACTCTCTCAGGCCAAGGGGCCATCACAGGGAGAGTGGAGTCAAGAAAGTATCAGATTTAGCGCATAGGGTGAGCGAGTGTATTTCGGTGGTGTCTATCGCCCCCACGAGGGGGTGGCGGGGCGCATTACGTGCCCCCAATGGACGATGGCTTCGGAACGACACAACAAGACACGGGTAACGCATCAAGCGGCAAGTACCCCTGACGGTCCGGCGCCCTGGACGGATCTCGAGGTGACGGTCCCGACCGACCGGGATCACGCGTCGGTCGTCGCGCTCGTGGAGTGTACCCTCGTCGAACTCACACATGAGGCTGTGGGCGCCGTCTTTGTCTCCCGGCATGTCGGGTGGTCGACGCGGACGCAGTACGTCGCCGCTGACGACGTCGGCGAGCAGTTCCAGAAGCGGCACTTCGACGACCGGCTGGGCTGGCACGAGACCACCATCTCTCGCCGAACCGTTCGAGAGGAGCTCATTACCCAGCTCACGCGGTCGCCCTTGACGCCGCCGGAGCGGGAAGGTGAAGAAGCAGCCAGCGAGCTGGATACCTCCGTCGTGAAGCCAGTTCGAGAGCTCCGAACGCCGTAGCAGCTAGCCTTAACCAATATTCTCTGCCGATACCGACACAGTGTTGGTTAACGCTGGGGCTGGATCCACTTCCTTTCCCCCACCCTCCGCCCGACTCCTCGAGTGAGTAAATCCTGGCAGCCGAGCGATCCGAGGAGGTACCGAATCTGTGCGCCATGAGCTGTTTGTCGGCGCCGGGAGGCGTGCAGCGCGCGACAACGTGCGCGGCGTGACTCAGTATGCTTGGTCCCGATCCTCACGACGACACGAGTGCCGACTACGAACAGTTCGAGAAAGAACTTCTCGCTCAGGACCGCGACGCCACCAGCGTCAACACGGCGGACGTCGGCGACGCGACGGCCCAACGCTTGGTCAGCGAGCTCATAGACGCGGATGTCGTCACTCCGGTTCCCGAGGACCACGTTCTGGTTCACGAGCCGAGCGGCGCCGCGTTCGACTCATCGACGCAGCTGGCTGTCTTCCACCGTGGCTGGACGGCCTGCCGCGATGCCGGCGAGGAGGGCGAGTGATGCAACAAACCCTCATCGGCTGTGCGTTCTGCGACGCCCCGCCCGGTACTGAGACTGGTGAGGCGCACACCTGGGGGCAGGACGAGCGGGTCACCCACCCGATCTGCGTCGACTGTGCTATCCGGACAGAGCCCAATCCCGACGTCCGCGATCACGTTGCCTGTGACGGCTGTGGGCTGATCGTCGATACGCTCGCAGCGCTCACACGGTTCCGCGTCGAACTGGGGCATCTGGAAGGCTCCCTCCAGCTCTGCGCCCGCTGTAGTCCGGGTGGTCCAGCCACCTACTGGACGCGTGATCTCGAAACGCATCGTGTCTCTGATTGACCCTCGGATGGAAGTCTATCGACACGGGCCACGATGGCTCACAATGTACACACAACAAGGGCTAAGTCGAGCGGCTCACATTGTACACATAATGAGTAGTGACAAGAAGCGCGTCCAGTTCCGAGCTCCACACCGGCTCATCGATCGTACCGATGCTCTCGCGGACGTACTCGGAGAGGATCGGACGGATATTCTCGTCACTGCACTCCGGGAATACCTGCAGGAGGCCGCTCACGATGACGCACTCACCCAGGACATCGCGGCCGCCTACTACGACGACGAAATCTCCTTCGACCAGCTCAAAGCACTCGTCGGCGCAGAAGAGGCGGCGAACCTCCGAGTGCTGAAGCAACAGCTGGACGAGGACTTCGTCGACGAGGTCGCCGAGTCATAGATGTCGACGCTCGTCGCAGACGCCTCCGCCCTCGTCAGTCTCGCGATCGTTGCTGACGACGATCCAGATCCACTCGCGCTCTGTCTGGCTCAATACGAGGTTATCGTCCCAACGGCAGTCATCGAGGAACTTCGGGACATCGCCTCGTACGAGGACGCACATGGTCGGGCTGCAACCGCCGTACTCGACCGAACTGATGCACTCGAGACACGGTCGGTCGACCTTGACGGCGAGTTTCCGCTCGATGACGGCGAGAACGCCGCTGTCACCCTGGCGAACGACCTCGACGCCACCCTGTTGCTCTGTGATGAGTTCAACCAGCTTGGCTTGATGCACGCGTCACTCGCTGACACGCGGCTCGTAACGACGCCGACGCTGCTGTCGGTATTCGTTCGAACCGAGCAGCTGTCAGCGGCCGATGCTCGACTGCTCCTCGACGGGATCAGCGACGCCCGCAGCTGGGACGCGAACAGCTACGTGCAGCGGGCCCGCTCGTTGCTTGAGGAATCCTGATATCGCCCTGTTGTCTCCGATCCTCGGCCGCCTTCTGGAAATCCATCAGGAAGACTCTGTTGAAACCCTCGTTTGGTGACAGACCAGTTGTCCATCGGTCAGTACAGGGTGCGTACAAAACGCACTAACCATCTACCGCCGTGACTCAGCGAGAGTTTTGACGCCGAACAGGACGAGTAGAACGCCAATACCAGCGGCCGAGAGCGTCGTTTCGTGATATTGGTTGGCAGATGGTATTTGTAGAATGACGAGTAATCCACCGATGATTCCGATAATCCCGACTCCTAATACTACTTTCGTCATCATTTCCTGAACCATATCTGGAGGTACCCACAACAAGACCATAGGGGTGGCGGAAACTCAAACATCGGCTGTAGCTTGACCGTGATCGCATCATCTACGTCGGGAATAGCCGGTACGTTCGCTGACCTACCTGACAGCTATTTCAGCGAAAAAGATTTCGAAACAATTGGATTTCAACAGAGGCTTCTGAAACTGTTTCCTGGCCGGCGAAGACCTCTATGTGAGGTTGTCACGGAGGTCCCATATTTTCAACACCGACGCAAGTCATGCGACGACTATGGACTGCCCTGCGTGCGGATCCCCGCTTACCCTCGATGTCAGAGGGGAACGACCGCTCTCGACGTCACTTTCCGATGCGGTCCTTGCAGCCGACGAAGACAAGTGCATCGAGATTACACGTGATTGTTGGGACTGCGACTGGCACGAAGCACGCCAGATTCGCGTCGAATCGATCGATAGGGCCGAGGGAGACGAGGCCGCCGTCGAGTGATCTGCATTCATCGACGAGATCGTCGCTAAACTTGCGGCAATCGATAATGTCGCAACCTTCGAAGACACCCTCGACGAGATCCGCCAGCACCGTCGACGCGATTCAGTAGCCACTGACACAGACGCCGATCTCTCGGAGTGAGTGGCAATGCCCGATGCTGAGGCTCTCTACGATGTTCGTGAACGGACCGGAAATCCCGAGCATGCGTCGGCCACCGACGTGGTCGATCTCGTGCTGGAGCGGGCACAGAACCCGCGAATGGATCACCAGGACGCTCATCTCGACGCTGGACTGGTGGCCATTGTGGACAGATACGAGACGGAGCCGGTCCGAACGGTTATCTACCGCGTCCTCGTCGACCAGTATCCCTTCCGCACCGCCACGAACGGCCTCGAGATGCGCAACGTCGATGGCGTTTGTATCGGGACGGCAGCCAACTGGGTCCTTGAAGAGCTGAACGCTCGGGACGACGGCTGAGACTGGCGAGAGCGAGTCTTAGTTCAAGCACTCTGATGTGCAAGCTCCGTGCAGTCGCCGAAACCGTTATGCGTCTATGTGCAGAACTTGCACATAGAATGGGCGCAAGCGATGATCCGCGACGAGTCCATTTCCAGTCGCCGGAGTATCTGGTCGACCGGCTGGACGCGATCGCGGAGCTCTTCGACAAGGATCGGACGGATCTCCTCGTCGAGGCGATTCGCGAGTACATCGAAGACACGGCCGATAGCGAGACGTTCCAAGAACTCGTCGCGACGAAGTACTACGACGACCAGCTTGAGTTCGAGACGGTCAAGCAGTTGGTCGGCGCCGAAACCGCCCAGCGGCTCCGTCTTCTCAAAGCAGATCTCGAGGACGAGCCACTCGATCTCGCTGCCCCTGACGACATCGACATTTACGATGGTGACGCAACGGCGGCCGAGACCACAACTGACGACGAGCGATGAGCGGCCGGCGACTGGAAACGGTCGTCGCCGACACCAGCGCGCTCGTCAGTCTCGCCGTGCCTCGTGCGGACGCGGCCGTCGACACCGAAACCCCAGACCCGTTTCAGTATCTGCTCACGTCGTGTGAGGTGTTCGTGCCGTCGGAAGTCCTTACAGAGCTCCGTGACATCACGCAGTATCAGGATATCCACGCCGCGGCTGCGAACAATGTCCTCGCAGCTCGTGGCCACTACACGGTAAAGGATCCGTACGGGCGCGAGGATACACCAGACTCGCGACCGACGTTCGGCCTTGACGACGGTGAAACTGATGGCATCGTCCTCGCGAATGCGCTCGATGTCGACGGATTTCTTACTGACGAGTTCGGCGGGACGAATTTCCCACTGATTCACGCCGTGCTACAGGGCCCGCGGATTGTCCCGACGCCGCGGCTCATCGTGGACTACGCTCGGAACGGGCATATGAGCCACGAGGAGGCTCGAAGGCTGATCACGACAATCAGCCCGCATCGGAGCTGGGAGGACAGCCCTTACGTCACGCAATTGCTCCAGCGCCTCGACACGTAACCGGCCTCTGAGTGGCGAGGCCGAACACCCAGCGCCGGCGACGCTCCCTGAAAGCCCTCGGCCGCTCGACGTCCCGCGACCACGGGAAGACGGTCCTGCTCACTCCATTGTCGTTCGAGAGAGCACAGCTCTCTCGTGATGTCGTCAGATTCCGAAGGAATCTGACTGCAAGCGGGAAATCTCTGATTTCCCGCAATGACGAAAGACGCCTACGGCGTCTTTCGAACCACGCGGGCTGCGACTTCCCTGCCTTCGTTCGCTGCGCTCACGAAGCCACCGCTGCGCGCCTCGTGCCTGCGGTGCTTGCGGGGCCGGGGGACGTTCACGGCGCTTTGCGCTGTGAGCTCGGGAGACGAAGTCTCCCGGTGGTCGAGGCGGCCTCGCCCTTTCTGAGTCCGCCAGGATGTCGGCAGCTTCGTCGGTCGATGAGAGTGGCTGACTGGTGAGTCGTCACGGCCCGCACCGCTCGCCGCTTACCGCCCGGAGCGGCGCTCGCGACCGACCATTACGGGCTGCCTGCCTGCAGTAGCGGGCGGGCTGCCGGGCTAAAGTGAATGTGCCCTCGCGCCAGCGGGTATCCCCGTCGGTTGCGCCCCTCGCGGGCGTTTCGCGTTCCAGCACTTGGTGCCGCCTGCGCTGTCGCGCGCCTCTTCGCGGCGCGCGTGCTCGGCGACAGTCTCGAGATAACATTTCACGAGTGTGCTTCAGATTGAAACCCCCCGCGAACAAATCGGTACGGTCTATTTTACGCCCGGAGGTTCTGTGAGGAAGTCTCAAATAAGGTATTTCAAAATTAGGTATATCAGAATACCCTATTTTTATCTACCTTATTCGACGCCATTATTGCGGTGGCCCCAGACTGTGAACGTATGGACGCGTTCGTCGACCGCGATGTAGACATTGCGGCCCTCCAAGAGCAGTATGACGCCGACGAGCCATCGTTGATCACCGTCTGGGGACGCCGGCGTGTGGGGAAGACGGAACTGGTCGAACACTCCATTCGCGACCGGAACAACGTCGTCTACTACCAAGCCACGGAGACGACCAAGCAGGTGCAGCTCGACGATTTCGTGGCGGAGGCGGCGAGAACCTTTCCGAGTATCGAGCGCATCCGCCGCGAGTGGGAGGACGTCCTCGGTTATCTCATTGAGCAGGACGCGCTGATCGTCCTCGACGAGTTTCCGTTCCTAATCGAGAGTGACGAGAGCCTCCCCTCAGTTGTCCAGCGACTGTGGGATCACGAAGTCGAGGACACGGACGCTACGTTGGTACTCGTCGGGTCGTCGATCAGCATGATGAAGGAGAAGGTGATGAGTGGCGGGAGTCCGCTTCATGGCCGGTTCGACATGCGTCTCCAGCTGGAGGAACTGCCGTTCGACGCTGCCACGGAGTTCTTCTCCGACTACGACCCCGAGAAGACGGTGCTGGCGTGGGGTGTCTTCGGCGGGACGCCACACTATCTGCAGGCCGTCGACGACGACCGACCACTGGAGGAGAACATCCGGGATGCCGTCCTTTCGAAGCGCGGGTTCCTCCACAACGAACCCGAGTACGTACTGCGAACGGAGCTAGAGAATCCGAACCGCTACTTCTCGATCCTGAAGGCGATCGCCGCTGGGAACAAGACCTCGAACGAGATCGCGCAGGCGGCCGGTATCGACTCCGACCAGATCAGCCACTACTTGAAGAATCTGCAGGATTTGAAAATTGTCGACCGGGAAGTGCCGGTGACCGAGAACCCCGCACAATCTCGACGCGGGCAGTACGTGGTGAAGGACGCACTGTTCCGGTTCTGGTTTCGATTCGTCTACGGACAGGGCGAGAAGTACGACCGTGCAGGCACCGACGCCTACGAGGAACTGATCGAACCACACCTCGCGGATGCGGTCAGTCCGAAATTCGAGGAACTGTGTCGAACCGCCGTATACAACCTCTACGACGGGTACACGTTCGATCAAGTCGGCCGCTGGTGGTATCAGGAGCAGGAGGTCGACGTGGTCGGACTGACGACCGACGAGACGATGGTCGCCGGCGAGTGCAAGTTCACCAACCAGCCGATGGGGTACGACGTGCTGAACGACCTCGAAAGCGACGTGGAAAGCATCCGTTGGACGCCGCGAGGTGGAGGCGACGTCGCTCACGAGTTCTGCTTGTTCTCCCGGAGTGGTTTCAACCAGAGTCTGCTCGAGGCCGCAGAAGAGCGCGACGATCTCCGCCTATTCTCGACCGAGGACGTCGTCACCGCGTTCTAATTCCGCGCGGCCACGAGTACCGATACTCGTGCTTCTAGAAGGTGACGGTCGGCATCGATTTGATACGACAGTTAGCAGCCACAACAGACCGGACCGAGTAGTTGTAGTTCTGGAATCAGCCAATGTTATTTTTACGAATATTCTAAGTAGAAACCACTCCGTTGTAGAGGGATATACGACAGTGACTTAAGCAACATTGTCTGGATCACAATCCATCTCAATCGAATTCCGCACTCGGTAGCGTTTATTGTCCCTCAATGGGTGAGGGGCTCGCTGTACTGGCGGGCGCCCCGAACACGGTGAGAACGATGGCAACCAGAGACATCTACGAGAGCGGATTCGACGAAGACATCCGAGCGGAATCGAGTGCGAACCAGTGTCCCGAGTGCGACGGCCGGGTCACGACGAACGCGGTCGAAACGGTCTGCGAGGACTGCGGTCTGGTTATCGACGAACAGTGCATTGATCACGGGCCGGAGTGGCGGGCGTACGACGATGAGGAACGTGAGCGAACGGGCGCACCGCTCACTGCCATTCGGCACGATCGAGGCTTACCGACGAAAATCGGTCGTGGTACCGACGCGAAGGGGAACACACTCTCTGGGAAGAAGCGACGGCGGCTCGCTCGGATGCACCGTGAGCAGAGCCGTGGCCGGTGGCGATCCAAAGCCGAACGGAATCTCGCACACGGGCTGAGCGAAGTCCGCCGGCTTGTGAGCGCCCTCGACATTGCTGATTCAGTGCGCGACCAGGCGTGTCAGCTCTTCCGGAGTGCCCAGAACGAGGATTTGCTTCGCGGCAGATCCATCGAGGCTATCGCCGTAGCCAGCGTGTACGGGGCCTGCCGGTGCAACGGACTCTCCCGGTTGCTGGGCGAGATCAGCGAGATGGCCCGCGTCGCGGAGTCACGAGTGACGAACGCGTACAGAACGCTGAACGAGGAGCTGGGGCTCCCTGCTCAGCCCGTCACTCCCAGTATGTACGTCCCGCGACTTGCCTCGGACCTCGAATGTCCGGACGAGATCCGACAGCAGGCCCGACGGCTCGCGGAGCGGGCTGAAGATCTCGGTGTGATGACCGGCGTCCACCTGGCCGGGTTTGCGGCCGCCTGCCTCTACAGGGCCGGGAAGAAGCGCGAGCAACTCCTGACGCAAGCAGAGTGCTTTGGGGCTGCAAACGTCTCAGCAACCATGGTTCGAAAACACGTAACACACTGCAGCAACTGGGGTAACTCTCATCCTGAGAGCTGAGACTGGCTGCTGGACGTGTCCATCTCGAGATCCCCGATGCGATGTCTCCTAATAAGGCACGCAAGTATCTCATCAGGTTCCTCGAGCGGCAAGGCCTCGATAGTACTCAGAAATCTACGACGCACTCGCGGCCGAATAGGACGCATTCTGGCCGTACTCGTTCTCCTATCCATCTGTTCTACAGTAGAGGGCCTTGTTTAGACGCGGAACAAGGACAGACCTCCCGCCCTGGTGGAACTACAAATCAGCCACTCGGTGGAGCCGCGTAGATATTAAATGGTTCTTTGAGCCAACCCCAGATACTTATCCAGCCAAGAGAGTAACTACGTATAGACTTCCAGAAGTCAGCTATACTATCACCTGTGGCTATCGGTATCGTCTTCTTTGGGGTCTATACGGCACGCTGGCTATTTGATATACCGATACCAGGTCCGATTGTAGATGGGTTGGTTATCGGTGTCATTGGAGCCGCATTACTCATCGGATTTTTCAATGATCAGACTGGTGGGAGATTTTGGGTGACGCTGGCCCAACCGCTGGCAATAGTTGTCACATTTACCGGCGCAGAGGCTATCCGAGACGTTGGGAACTATCAGCAGCGACTCGCTCCAACTAGGTTCCAAACTTACGCACTTGCTCTCCTCCTCGCGTTCGTTCAATCCGGCAGTTCGCTGAGGTCGAGACCCAACTTCTTAACGATGCCGTGCATCTCGTGAAGCAGATCGAGGAGCCGCCGATATGGGAGGTCAAGATACTCGCGGAGACCGTGAATTGCGACGATTACTCAGTCAGCGTAGCCACCGTCGCCCTTCTTGACTGGTGGATCAGGATCGCCTGATACAGCACGTTTCGCCAACGCTACGAGTCGGTCTGTAAAACGTGAAAGACGAGAGGGCACACTACTCAGCTCGCGCTCTGATGGTCGTTAGCTCATCGAAGTGAATCGTTCTCTACAGCGTCTAAACACGGCCCAGAGGCTGTATTCACCACAGCAGTCAGTACGAGAGTGAGAATCCAGTCAAATTGGATTGTATTACATCTCATTATTCTTAGTATGGTGTTTATTGTGCAAGGTACACAATTCCAGAACGCATGTTACGACGAAACTTTGTTGCAGCCGCCGGAACGATCAGTGCCCTCCTCTTCGGGAGCGAATCGGTCGGTGCTGCAGGCAATCGACGTGATGACCAGGGCGAGCAGCACGGAGCCCAGGACGCACGTCCGACGCCGCCCGCGAAGACGGTCCTCCACCTGTCTGGTGGGGAGAAATCAGCCTACCAGGGTGCGCTGATGAACGCGAAGAACCTGCTGGACGACGACTCGGTGCCGGTAAAGGACCTCATCCTCGTGGCGAACGGACCGGGCGTCAAGGTGTACACGCCGCCAAGCGAGGGGGACAACGAGTTCGCCGACCTGATCAACTCGCTGCAGGAGCGCGGGGTCACCTTCCGTGCCTGCGAGAACGCCATGGACATGTTCGACCTCACCGAAGACGATCTGCTCGATGGCGTCGAAACCGTTCCCTCCGCCGTCGGTGAACTCGCCCGGCTCCAGGAGCTCGACTACGGCTACATCAAGGCTCCGTAGCGGGCGAGGAATCACTCTGAACGGTTTCCGCTTTTTTGTCCGTCGGAGAGTATCCATACCTGCGTGTCGGACGGCGGCTCATCCCCGGTCGAGCACCCGATATGCGTTTGTGACTGCGGGGGACGTCGATGGAGTAGTAGAACTCTCCCTGCCGGCGCTGAACTACCGAAAAGCCGGTCCATCTGTGATATTAACAACCGACTCTGTCCCAATTGTTAAGTAACCGGTGAACTGCCGATCCTGACTCCGCTCATCGTTGTCGCTGGAAACCACTACGCCGACGTGCTACCGGACCTTGCCGATGCAATTGATCACTTCCAGTTGCTAGGCCGGAACGGGACTTGGGAACGACAGTCGCTCACCGATGCCGACGGTGAGTCTCGTCTTCACCTCGACGGATGGTCATTCCCGAGTCGGTACCACCACGAGAGTCCGTTAGCCACGTACGACCTGGGCGACGACGGTGTGCCCCGTCTCGGCGTTGTCCACGCGGACGTGAGTGACGAGGATCGGTACGCCCCGGTTGCCGTGGATGACTTGGCGACGAGTGGGCACGAGGCCTGGGTGCTTGGGCACCTCCACGTCCCGGGGACACGTCACGACAACCCGCCGGTCCTCTATCCGGGCTCCCTACAGCCGCTAGACCCGAGCGAGACTGGCGGCCACGGGGCGTGGCTGCTCTCGGTCGAAACTGACGGCACAGTTGATACGGAACCGCTCGATTCGGCGACACTGCACTACGAGGAGGTCACCGTCTCAACAGCCCCCGACGAGGGATTCCACGACATCGTTGATGCCACACACAATCAGTTGCGTGACGCAGTCACTGAGTGTGGCACTGAAACTGAGCTCCTAGCGGTCAACTTGGTTGGCGAGTCACGGCGGATCGAACTCAACGGTGACGTCGCTGAACACATCCGCGATGGCGCCTCCGCTGATCCGATTCCGGTGCCGTCGCTCCACGGTGGCCGTCGGTATTCACTCTTGCACGATATGCTTCAGGAGGAAACCGACGACGGCGAGTTTGCGAACGTCATCCAGCGCGAATCGACTGGCGGGTTCAATATTGATGCTGTCCGGGAAAAGTTCGGCCTCAGTGGCGGGGCCAGTTCAGCTACGCGGGGGATTAGTGAGACGCAGGAGGCGGGGGATGCCATCGAACGGGTTGAAGAATTGCGGCGGGAGGCTCCGGATCTTGAAGAGGAACGGGCGCGGCTCAGCCGACTCGAAGAGGAGCTTTCGGCTGCTGCCGCTGCGCGAGAGCGCGTCAATCTGCTTGAGACGGCGATCGAGTACAAGAAGGCGCAAGACGACTACGATCAGCAGGTTGAGAAGCTAGAGTCGTTCCCGGATGAGCTGGAGTCGTTTGACGGTGATGAACTAGAGCAGCTTGAGACGCTTGAGGATCAAATCGAGAAACAGAAGCGCCAAGACCAGGAGGCGGCTGCGAAATATCGCGAGGCCGCTGAAACGCTGGCTGGGACGGAACTCCCGGAGGATGGCGTCAGCGATGAGGATTTACAGACACTCCGAGAGCACCGGGACAATCTCGCTGACGCTGAAGACGACCGTGATCGGTTAGAGCGAGAAGTAGCTGAGGCAACAACTGAGCGCGATGAGATTCGGAAGAAGATTCCGCTTGATCTTGACGACAAGACACTCCGCGAGGTTGAGACGGAGGACCTTGCTGAACTCCGATCGTTCGTCAGCAAGGTGGCTGAAGTCGAGGGCAAGAAGTGGGTCAAAGCCGCTATTGACGACTGGCTCGGCGATGACTCTGAGGACCAGAAGGATCGGGAAGCGCTTGAGAGTGGCCGGAACGCGCTTGAAAATTGGCTTGCAGCCCAGTCAGAACAGGCCACTGACGACCAGCAGAGTCGGGGACCCGTTGTAGCGGCTGTCGCAGCTGGGATCTTGACGGCGCTCTCGGGGGGCGTAATTGCACTGCTGGTGCACAGTTTCTCGACCAAGTTGAGGAGACGAAAGCGGCGTTCGAGCGATTGTCAGAACTCATCGAGAAATGTTCCGGACCAACTGTAGTCCTCTCCCACGTGCCTCCCTACAATCTCGAAGCAGATCGTCACCACTCAGTCGGTCAGCGTGAACGGGATCTCGAATCACTGCATGTAGGGTATATCGGACTGAAACTGGCGCTCCGTACCCACGAACCGCTTGCAGTACTCCACGGCCACTCGCACAACCCACAGTACGAACTCGTCGCCGGTAGCGTGCACTCGCTTAATCTCGGCCTGCGAGGGATTGCCAACGTGTCGATTGCTGACGAGAAGGGTGGATTCGCCTTCAATCGACTAGCAGTGAAGGAATAAGAGACTCGCTCCATCGGTCCAGCAATATTTCGGGATCGCTGGGGACGAGAACCAACTATACGGACAGTTCGTCGACCTGGATAGTTCCAGTTCTGTCGACACTCACGCTGGCGATACCGGACTCGCCTGGATTGTAGACGTACGCGTGGCCTGTCGCAGTCTCGATTGCGGAGAACCCTTGCTGGTGGGTGTGGCCGCTGAGACAGGCCACCGGCCCCGTCTCCGCCAGAGCGAGTCGGAGTGCAAGGGACCCGAAGTGATAGTCACCGTCGTGTGCGTGGGGTTTGCGGCAGTCGAACGGGACAGCGAACGGGGAGATATGACTAGCCACGACGACCGGTCGTGGTGTCTCCCGCACGGTTGCGACTACCTCGTGGAAGCGGTCCTCGAGCGTCGCAAGCGACTCCTGCAAGTGGGCCTCGGCGTCCCGACCGTCGATACCTAGTCGATCAGCTAGTTCTGCACGGGACAGGGTACCCGCCATGTAGCGGCCCGCCAGTTGAAGGAGGGTATCGGCCACGGTATCGGGCGTCACCGGGGTCCCATCGTCGAGCGGGACATCCGGGTAGTCGGGCGTCAACAGCGCCGACGGGAAGTCGAACTGCTCGCAGCCCCAGCCGGCGACGTGATACCCCGCCCCATCTGCATCGACCTCGGCTGACCTGCGATGAAGCAGCGTGACGGCGTTGAGGCCCTCTGTCAACCGACGCGTACAGGCGACCGGATCGTGGTTGCCAGGGACAGCTAGGACGGGTGTCCCGCAGTCATCGAGAGACTCGAAGAACGCGCGCCCGCGCTCCTCGTAGACCGCTCCGGATTCTGGATCGTGGTCCCGGTTCTCGTCGACGACGTCGCCGAGTGAGACGACGACGTCGTGGCGCTCGACGGGCAGATCGCTAACCGAAAGCGACTCGCCGGTTGGTCGAAGGTGGAGGTCGCCGACCACGAGGAGGCGAATCGTCTGCGTCCCGCCGGTTGCGTCGTGGGTCATACCGATGCATCGGCCTCCGTCCGGTCCGCGAACCGCTCGTCACGGTCGAGATAGGTCACGAGCTCATCCATCGGGAGTGGACGGTACCCGAGTAGTTCGACCGAGAAGTTGACGCGGCGAGTTGCAGGGTCGACAAACGGGAACTCGTCCGGCCAGTTGTTGTGGTGGTGTCCGTGGAGGAGCCATCCGTTGACGGATCCCGATGCATCGGTAGGATCGTGAATCGCGTAGAACCGCCGTCCGCCGTGTTCGAACTGATAATGCTCGAAGAAGTCGACGCCGTCAAGCCCCTCGAGTACCGTTTCGTCGTGGTTGCCCAGCAGGAACACGAGCTCGCCGTTAAGTTCGTCGAGCCAGTCTAGCAGGTCGGCGGCGTCTCCCGAGATGGTCAGGTCACCGCCGAACAGGACCTCGTCACCCGGATCGATGACCTCGTTCCAGCGCTCGACGAGCGCCTCGTTCATTGCCTCGACGGAATCGAAGGGGCGATCGCAGTAATCGATGATGTTCCCGTGATCCAGATGGAGATCAGAAGCGAGGTAGTCCATGTGTGGTGTATTGTTCAATGAAGGGTCAGTCTTACCCAGGTATGTAATTGAGTCACTCGTCGACGAGTTCGTAGACGACCTCAACCGACTCGGAAACAGTGATCGGCTCCGGCGAGAGGTCGGCCTCGGCCCCGTCCGCGAGTGCGTCGTCGACGATGCTCGACGTCCCGAAGCAGTCGTCGTCGACCGTCGTCATCGATCGGACGTCACCGAGAGAGAGGTCGTGGGCGGCCGCCATCTGCTCTGCCTGGCCCCTGGCCCGCTTGACGGCTCCGGCGAGGGCGTCCGCCTCTAGCTGTCGCCGGACCTCGTCGCGAAGTTCGAACGCCACACTCGGAACAGTCCCGCCGGCGTCGGTCGCCAGTACGACGAGGTCCGCTACGGCCTCTGGGAGACACTCAACACGCAGTCGCTCGACCGCCTGATACGGTGCGGAGTTGTCCGCCTTGAACATAGACGTCGAGTCCTCGACCGTGAGTTCGACGGTTGCGATCCGCGCGGCATCGGCGTCGGCCCCTCGGAGCGCCGTCCGAACGGTCTCCGCTCGATCGCGTGCGGTGCGCTGTGCCGTCGTCCCCGAATCTCCTTCGCCGACCGCCGTCACTTCGATCGCCGCCCGCTCGGGAACGGCCGTCCGATCGTCGGTAGCCGCCGTGGTGAGTGTCCGTTGATCCATCCTACGCGTCCTGTAGTCTGGGGGGTAATTCAAAGGGCACGTCGGGAGACACGTGCTGTAGACACGTCGCAATGGCACGATACACCCAGTCGGATCGGGGCAAGCAGCGGGAAGAAAACGAAGACCACGCATTCAGCTTCAGGCTGGGAGACGTCTTCGGCGTCGGGGTTGCCGACGGGCTTGGCGGGCACGCCGCGGGCCAGGTGGCCAGCGAGCTCGCGAGCACGACGTTCGCCGAGTCGTTCCAGGAACTGTACGACGGCGGCGTCGATCGGAGCGTCGTTCGGCTCTGTTTCGAAGACGCCGAGAGCGTCGTCCAACGCCGGATGGACGAGGAAGACGACAACCGCGGCATGGGAACGACCCTGGTCGCAGCCGTCGTCGCCGACGGGCGAGCGCTCGTGGGGAACGTCGGTGACAGTAGAGCCTACCTCGTCACAGATGAGACGATTCGGCAGATTACGGACGACCACGCCGAAAATATACCGTACGGGAGCCCGGGCCGCCGAAAGTCGCTGACGCGGCTCACGCAGGCGATCGGCACCGAAAGCGAGGGCGTCGAGCCCGATATCTTCGAGCTCGAACTGTCGGAGAACGATGGGCTGTTGCTGTGTTCTGACGGGTTGACGGACGAACTCGACGACGACCGCATCCAACGCGTCGTGGCCGGAGCAGACGCTCTCGATGAGGCCGGCAGGCGGCTGGTCAGGTACGCGAACCGGAGTGGCGGCCGGGATAACGTCTCGGTCGCGCTCTACGCACCCTGACCGGCCCGGGAGGTAGCGTCGATTCCATCGGCCGGTACGGACTGTATCGCGGGATGAAATTTATTGATCGATCCATCTGGGTATACACCATGGTCACCTGGCGTCTGTTCGGGCGCAGTAGCGTCCAGCGGGAGAACCCGAACGTCACCGTTCCGACAAGCACGTTCGAGGAAACCACCCTCGAACCCGGCCACGACGTCTTCTGGGCGGTAGACGAGAAGCTAGAACTGGCCGCACTACTCGAGAAACATCCGTTTGCCGCGTCCGATCTAGACCGATCGCGGTACCAGGCGCTCGGGAGCTTCGGTCTCCGCGGCGCCAACTCCCGCATGGTGCGGATTCACGAGGACCTCCGCGAGGACGACACCGACTCGGATGGGGGGGCGTCGGGCGACTCGCCGCAACAGTTCCACCCCGGTCAGCGTCGGTTGTTCATCGCACCCGCGAGCGAGGTCCCGCAGTCGTCACTCGTCTGCATCGCAGCCGAGCGGGAACTGCGCGAGCGACTCACAGATGGCGACAGCTGGGCGCAGAGCGAGGAGAACTACTCGGCCGTGTTCGAGGCGGGGCTGGGCGACACACTCACGATATCCCGATCGGCGGCCGGTCGCGACGATCGAAAAGGAGCCGTCGATGACAGAGCGCTGTTCGAGACCACGGACGAGCTGCACGACATCTGCAGCGACGTTGATTCGGAGATCAGAGAGGTCATCAGACGTATCCCCAGCGACGACGCCTTCGAGATGGTCGAACGCCAGTACTCCAGTCTCATCACCGGGACACTCCTCGACCACGACGTCGAGTCGGAGACGTTCTTCGAGGGCCTCTACGACGAAGGAGGGACGACGGTCGACGACGTCGGTCCCGTCGACCTGCGGATCGACATCGACCGGGAGATGTCCGAGATCGCGTTCGTCACCGATCGGGGGACCCTGCGGGTTGAGGAGCCCGAACTATTGTGGGACTGCCACTGCGCGAAACCGGTCGGGAACTTCGAGCCCCATCAGCAGCCGGCGACGGCCGCGGAGATCGAATGTCCGATCCACGATCACGACCTCGGCGAGCACGTCACAGATCTGTTCCGCTCCGGGCTAACCATGATCAGGTACGAAGATGTGGACGTCCTCTGGCAGCGATCACGGAACCTGTGGCCGCCCTCTGTGGACGCGATCCGGATGGTCGAGGCCCTGCGATCGGACGGCGTGTTCGATTCAGACGTCGAGTCCGTCGCCGACATCGGAACTGGGACCGGATTCCTTGGAATCACTCTGTCCGAGCACTGCCCGATACTCCGGGAGGCGTACCTCACTGACTGGCTCCTCACGCCGGTCTCGACCGCGAAGCTGAACTGGGCGCGGAACGTCAACCGGCAGCCGAGTTCAGTGCCGGACCTGAAGCTCCGTCTCGGGATGGGTGTTCACTTTGCTCACCACCGGGATCTGATAGAGCGCTCCGAACCACTTGATGTCTGCGTGTGCAACCCACCGTACCTGCCCGACCTCGAGGACTTCGAGGACGTCAAGATAAACCACACCGTTGGCGGCACGGACCTCCTCGAGGCGGTCATCGAACGCGGGCCAGAGATCGCGGAGGACGTGTACGTCAACTTCTCTGACATTGCCTTCGACGCCGCCAAACGCGCAGCCGAGCGGAGCGGTGCGGAACTCGAACTCGTCGACGAGACGTGGACGGTTCCGTTCCGCGTTCTGCCGGCGCTCCGGGTGGACGACTACACCGAACAGCTTCTAGACCACGGCCTGAGAGAACAGGAAACGGGCCGATATCGATACTGGCACGACATCGGGACGTACCGCGTGAAAGTTTAAACCGGACCACGACGGCCGTTCGTTTGCCGTGTCAGTGGCCGTCGAGCTCATCCACGTCTGTGATGACAGGCCGACGGTCGCACTCCAGAGGACTGGAGGTGGATGTCCCCGGCTTCGCCGCCTCGTCTCCGCAGAGGGCGAGGTTGGCACCCAGCTGGGTTCCGGACAGCAGGTACGCCCACCGGACGTGTCGGTCGTCGGGGAAAACGAAGTGCAATTCCTGTCCGACTTCGATCATCACCTCGTCGGGGACCCCTTCGCGCTGCGCGTCGTGAGCGGTGCTTTCGCCGTCACCGGGGAAGAACTGGAACGGGACCGTAAGCCGGTAGCCGTCGCTCTCGCCACCGACTTTCCGCGAACTGATCGGTCGGACCGTAGGCCCCACGTGCATCGAGTCGGACAGCACGATCCGACCCGTCGTCGTCTGGACCCCCCAGTAGCCCTCGTCACCGACGCCGAGGAGTCCGGTAGCCCGGAGCCTCTCGGGCAGCGGCACTCGTCCTTCCGCCGTGACCTCCACCACGCCGGCGTGTACCCACCCATTGCCGTCGCACCCGTTACCGTTCGAACTCTGGTATCCTGGTGCCGACATCCATCACTACGTCGGAACCACAGGGGGATAGAGTCGCCAGCCGCTGGGTGGGCAAACCCACCAGCGAAAGACGTTAATACGAGGAATTTCCGTCGAGGGTGGAATAGTCGCTCTGGTCGCTCACGGGAGTGTTCAGACCGGTAAGGTGCCCGGGCTGGACCGGCAATCGTCGCGGCCTACGACCGCTGTAGCGCCGCCTGCTTCTTTTTTATTCCACGTGTCCGGCATCGACACGTGACCACCGTACAAATCGGCGATCGAGAGCTGGAGTTCGGCAGTGACGAGCTCGTCAGGCTTCGCGACAGCAGCGAGCATCTCAACGACCCGGAGACGCTCCGAAAGCGGCTGGACGAGGACGGATACCTCTTCATCCGCGGGTTCCACGATGAGGCCCTCGTTCAGGCGGCCCGAGAGGACGTCCTCACCCACCTCGACGACGAGGGACTCCTCCACCCTAACGAACCCGCCGAGGAAGCTCTAGTCCACCCGGACTGGACGGCCGACGAGTTCGACATGAGCGGGTCCTCCTGGACCCACTACCCGAACCTGGAGACGCTGATCAACGGTGACGAGACGATGTCGTTCTTCCAGCGGCTGTTCGACGCGAAGCCGTTCGTCCTGGACCGGAAGCGTGGTCGGGCGAAGGCCACGGGGTATTTCACCGGGTTCCACGTCGACAGGATATTCATGGGACGGGGTACGGAAGACCTGTACACCGCCTGGCGTCCGATCGGAGACTGCCCGGTAGAAATGGGACCGCTCGTTCTCTGTCCCGGCTCGCACGATCACGATCGACTCCGCGAGACCTACGGCCAGCTGGACGTCGACGTGGACCGCGTCGATCCCTTCTTCTCCCGCAACCCGTACGACGTGATCGATACCATCGGTGGACCCCTGGCGACGGCGGACTTCAGGGCCGGGGACGCGCTCATCTTCGACACGTACATGCTCCACGGGTCGCTGACGAACCGGACGGACCGGTTCCGCATCAGCGTCGACACTCGGTACCAGTCCATCGAGGACCCCGTCGATCCGCGTTGGGTCGGGGCCGATCCGGTCGGCCAGTACAACCTAGACGACTGGGGACCCGAGGATCTAACCCCCATTGCCGAACTCCGTGAGCAGTGGGGACTGTGACGATTCCGGTCGACTACAGACACTGTGAACCGCCTCGGGGTCAAGCCCCGAGGCTTCCCGTGGTTTAATCGGACACTCCCACGATACCATCGGCCTGATAGCCTCGAACGGTCGAGTGGGTCACGGTCGGGGCGTCCACGGCCCGATGCCTGCCGTCGCACCTTCCGCACTTGGGGAAGGCTGTTGAGAGCAGGCACATTCCAATCGAGTTTCTTCATGCCTTTCACGGTGATGTTGACGCTTGCACCACGGTCGCTGCTACCACTTCGTGTGGTGTCCGAAGTACCGCCACGCGATTCTCGAACCAATCGAGGACTCGCTGGAAGCGAGTTTCCGCGACGTGTGTGACGAGTACGGCTACGAGATACTGTCGCTATACATTTCACCAGACCACGTACATCTGTTCCTTTCCGCCCACCCGAAGCACGCACCGGGCGAGATTGTTCGGACAGTCAAGAACATCACGGCGCGGGAGATGTGGGAACAGCACGAGTCGTACTTGGAGAGGTATCTATGGGGTGGTGGATTCTGGGAGCGATCGTACTACATCGGGACTGCGGGAACAGTCTCAACAGAGACGATTGAACGGTATATCGAACGAACAGAACACGTCTGAGTGTCGGCTTCACCCTCGAGGTCAAGCCCCGAGGCACTCGCCTTGCTCATCTGTAGACCGGCGCCCGCCCTTATTCACCCCCGCGTCGTACCGTTCAGATGGAACATGGAGCTGACCATTGAAGAGACGTCGAACGGCGAACAGACGGACAATGAATCTCGGGCCGACTGTGTACGGTCCGGTCGCAGCCGGTGTGGCTGCGCCAGGTGACGCGTCACTGACCGTTTTTTCGACGGAATACGGACTGCGACAGCCCGTCACTTGCGGGCTGGTACTTCGAGGCCACTGCGGACTGCCGGTTCTCGTTTCCCGCCCGTGGATCAGTCCAGGCCGCTCTCGAAGACGCCATCGCAGGCGGGACACTGCACCATCAGCCGCCCCTCGACCATCACCGTGTCGAGGAATTCGCTCTCGCCACAGTCGGGACAGGTTCTGGGGACCCGTCCTGCCGTCGAGTCCCTGGGCGCTCCGATCGCCAGCACGACAGTCCGGTCCTCGCTCTCATTCCGTCCCTGCTGGTAGTCGCCGGGTTCGAATCGGACGACTTCGTCCGCTTCGACATCGACAGTCTCAGTGTCCGCTGCTGGATCGGCGGTCACCTCGAATGTCACGGTGCCGTCGAGCACGAAAAAGATCTCCTCCTGGTCGAGATGAGCGTGTAATCCACCGACAAACGACTCACCAGGATCGAGCGCATAGTAGTTCACAGCGACATCGGTCGCTCCGAGCGGATCAGTGAGGGGACGTCGGTCGATGTCTGCATCTCCCTCCGGTTCGGGTTCAACCTCCGCGATAGATAGTCTCTCCATACTGTGAGTCTGTTAGGCGGTCGTACTTGAGGAGTGGCAGTGGTCTACAAGTAGCGTAGATTTCTCTCGACGTCAGCCTCACAGATGACATCCTCCCCGGCGTGAATGCCGGAGTTTCCCGAGCGTTGGGATATTATGGTTCACGGGACACCTGCTCTTGTGGGGCTATTTGCCCCGTGGATTTATCGAACAGGCGCACCACTGGCTGTGCCATCCAGCCGTTATCCCGATCTCCCCCGTCACAGGCGAGATTCGGGAGTCCCTTCTGTCGGATGTTCTCTGCCCCGTTCACGTCGGCGTTGGCGACCAGCCCACACGCCTCGCAGACGTACAGCCCACGCTCGACGCGCTGGTTGTCGTCGGTGGTTCCGCACGACGCACACGACTTCGAGGTATCGCGTTCGTCCACGCGCTCAACGCTGATGCCGCGCTCGGAGGCTTTGTATTCCAGCAGCTCGACGAAGCGGTCGAACGCCCACCCGTGTAGATCCAGATTGCCGTGGTCGCTCCAGTCGGTTCCCTCGCGGATGCCCGAGAGGTCGCCCACGGCAATCGTCCCGACGTTTCGGGCGGTACACTCGGCCACCATATCTGCTGACACAGCGTGCAAGAAGTGGTCACGTCTGCCCCGGCGCTTGCAGTCCAGTCGGTGCGCTGTGTGGGGGTCGCTATCGTCGCACTTCGCTCGCTCTTTCTGGAAGTAGTAGTCGTCCTCTTTGAGTGCGCCACCGGGGTACAGCAGGGCTTCGTCTCCGACCGCGATGGCGGCGAAGTTGCAGATGCCGAGGTCGATGCCGGCCACCCGGTCGCCGGGCGGCTCCGGGTCGCCAGTTTCGACGCGACAGACGATGTGTAACTCCCACTCGTCGCCAGTCCAGACTGCCCGAACTTGCTGGACGTTTTGTACGTCCACGCCCGGGTCAGCGGCGTACTCACAGAGGACGAAGTCGGACCACGAGTCTTTGAGATTCGCCCCCTTTGAGAGTCGAATCCTGTTGTGGTCGGGATCGTGCTTGAAGCCGTCCTCTTTGAACGTGACCGTCGAGCGCGGGTGGTCGTCGCCGTGCTTGCGGTAGCCGGGCGGGTTCGCATCCCCGTTACCGTTCTCGCGGTGGGCGTACCACGACTCGAACGCTTCAGCCAATTCTTCGAGAATTGCCTGACTGGATTGTGCGTTCAAATCCGCGTAGCGTTCGTGACTCTTGAGGTACGCTTTGAGCGCGCTGTCGCCTGGAATCGTGCCGGTTTCGTGCCAGATGCGGTCACACGTCCACCAGGCGACGTTCCAGAGTTTCGAGGCGGCAAACCCGAGCGAATCGAGGTCGTCACACACCTGCCGGTGGTTGCGGATGGATGCAACGTAGGTGCGCGTGACCTGATTCGCCATAGATAGCCTATGACGGACTAGCTACATAATTGTATGCAAACCAGAGTGAAAGAGGAATATCTGGCCCGACAGACCTGCGTGGATTGTCACACCGGGCTACGCGATTCACGCACGGCCTGAAGGCCGGGATTCTCTCGCTGAATCAAGATAGACCAACGAACGGTCGAGCGAGACGCCAGTCGAGTCGGTAGCTATTACAAAGCAGTACGAAACCATCTAGCAGGTATCTGTATATTAATTCCAGCTACTGGATTCGTAATATGCACTGACAGGACCATAACAGTCCATTTCCTGCTAAGCTGCTAGTATACAGAGGAGGGGATTTACGTGTTCCTGTACCATACGTCATCTCATGGATAATGGCGCCGTGCGCCAGAGCGGTGAGCTGTTTCGCGGGATATTGCGGCGATTGCGGTCCGAGACGTCGTGGGAAGTGGACACCAAGTTCGCGCAGACCGAACAACAGATTGCCGCCGTGATCGACGGAGAGACCAGGCGCGGCGAACTGTTCTACACTCACCCGGAGACCGAGGCACGGCTCACAGTGCGGTTCCCTGCCCTCGACACGGGCCACGCAACCGAGTTGCTGCTCGACAACGCCCTCGACAACCAGCTCCAGTACAGCGAGGACGGGTTCGTAGGCGAGCTCGGGAAGGCGCATCGATCGATTGCCCGTCGTCGATCCACGCCGTACGTCGAACCCGTCACCGATCCGTCACTGATTGCCCGGGTACACGTCCCCGTTGAGTACGACGAAGCGACGCTGATCGAGTCCGTCAAAGCCACCGAGCAGATCGCAGTCGAGTGCGACCAGCTCCACAAGGAGTTGACTGACGTCCTCGCCGCCCGTATCGAGTGACGCACCAACAGCCGAGCAACCTCCAGACCGACGAGGACGGGCACAATGCGTTTGGTCCGGAGTCTCTGCGACCCGCTGGCGAACAGAGGAGGCCCGGTACGACGTTCGGATTCCCGCTGACGGCCGTTCTGGGTGATCGACCGTCGACTCACCCTGCTACGCGTGGCAGTGCGAGTCCATCAGCTCACCGTTCGATGAGTCCGGACCGTCAGACAGTATCTCCCGCAGAGGGGACTGAACGTCCTCGTGGAGGCGCTGGACGCGCAGGGCGGTCGCGGTTATCCCGATCATCATGGATCGGAGCTTTCCCTCGGTATATTCGACGGGGACACAGCCGTGGAGGACAACAGTCGGATCCGCGACGGGTTCGACGTAGTCAGCCTCGTAGATGGCGGCGATAGTTCGGTGCGATCGGCCCAGCGAGCCGATAAAGCCGTCCTCTGCGGGCCGGATCTCCTCGTCGAGCGGTTGATAGAGGACGATCCTCGCTGCGTTACCACCCCGGTAGTCGGGAAGCGTGAGAAACAGGTCAGCGTCGGTGTAGAGGTGGGTGAGCCGTAACTCACCGACAGATGGGGAGTCGGCGGCCGCCTGATGTGCGACTTCCTCGACGCTCGGTTCCCCCTCGATGGGGATCCAGGGAAACTCGCCGATCAGGGACTCGATCAACGACCGGTAGTAGTCGCGGTCCTGCTCTAAGGCTGCTCTCGTCATGGCGTTATCACACGGTAGTGTGAGCGGCGTCGGGAACGTATACCGCCACACTCTCCTACAGCGGTTGTAGATCCACGGTAAGACGTCCCGCGTCCGGGCGACTGTCGTAGGATGCTGACGACGCGAGTCGAGCCGGGGGAGAACAGACTTATCCACAATCTACAGCGACTGTACGATCCCGCGAACGTATATCGGAGTCCAACAGGAATGCCCGTCTATGCCAGCAAAGACCGGTCTCTCGCACGCTGGGGCTGCGTTCGTCACTGTGCTTCTGGGACTTACAATCGAGGTGTACGTCGAACGCCTAGCGCTCGTCGAATCCGTCACCGACCATGCGGGACAATTCGTTACAGTGATCTCCGGCGGGTCGATTGATCCGAGTCTCGGCGGCCCGTTGATCGTTGCCACTGGTCTCTCCTTCGTCTGGGGCGTGTTCTATCACGCGGGCCGGTTTGATCGATCCCCAGGCGGGTAGTTCTCCTGATAGGAAGTTCGGGGCAGTGGACCGGGCTGTCGTCCTGAACAGCCGCGTTTCCGGTCAGGTTGGTGGACCGACCCACGGCGTCTGTCTCGGCACGGCGACAGTCGTTGACGAGTGATCATCTTCAGGGTAAGGACTCGGACTCCTCCACACGCTGTAGAGGAGGGTGTGGTCGTTTATACCGGCGGAGTGACCAGACGTGTGTGATTCGACCCGATTTCCACATGGACGAGGCCAGTCAGGGCCGCCGATCACGCGTCCGTGAACTGTGCTGGAGCGGTTCGCCGTCACTGCTATCCGATTATAGTCGTCTGACCGGACCAAGCGACCGCCGTCGAAACCAACTGAGGGAGTGCAGATGAGCGGAGTTGTCACGGCTGTCCACGAATGCGACGACTGCAACACCGTTACCCCACTCTCGCGCCACGCAGACGCGGGCTGCGACGGCCCCGTGCTCTACGTCGATGGGAAATGGATCTGTGGTCGGTGCGGCGACCCTATTGCGGCGACCGCCCGATGTCGCGAGTGCGGTTCTGATACAATTGTGAAACGACGGGACGTCCCGCTGGACGTCAGTCCAGACGTCGCCCCGACGGAGGTGGAGCAGGCGGTCCACGCCGAGGTCAACGAGATCCGCGACCGGGAATCACTCCCCGCTCTCGGTCTCGACCGCCACCTCGCTGGCATCGCCAGGGAACACAGCCGACGGATGGCGACGAACGGCTTCTTCAGTCACGAGTCACCTGACGGCGATACCGTAGCCGACCGGTACGACGCCTGGAACTACAGCTGGCGGCGCTGCGGCGAGAACATCGCGGCCCGCCATCCGACGTCGCTCAGGGACGCCCGGGCTATCGCCCGCGAGGTCGTCGACGGGTGGCTGCACTCGGACGGCCACCGGGAGAACCTCCTCGACCCCGACTGGAACGTCGAAGGGATCGGCGTGTACTACGCCACCGACGGGAGCGTCTACACGACACAGAACTTCGCGTGAGTGGCGGTTCGGATCGAAGTCCGATTCGCAAAAGTACGACTGAGAAGCCGGCCGCTTCAGGGGCCGGTAACTGACGACCCGTACTCCTCGTCCCACTCGTAGAAGCGGGCGACATCCTCCTCCGGGAGCGACGGCGACGTCGTCTGGAACGCGTGCTGGAAGTCGCCGGGTTCCACCGGGGCAACGTCGAGCGAGTGGTCCCGCAGCCGCTCGACGCTGTCGTCGACGAGTCGGTCGAGGTCCGGGTTCCGGCGTTCTATCATACTGTTAACAGCCCCTCTACAGAGCGCTTCGATGTCGCGGCCGGTGAATCCCCGGTCGACGCAGCGTTTCGCGATGGCGGTGACCGGATCATCGACTCGTCCGTCGATCGACGCGCCGGGCACGAACTGACGCGGTTCCCCCTCGAGTCCGACGCCACCGTCGACGGTGTGAATACGGACGATCTCCGCGGCGGCCGCCTCGTCGGGCAGGGGAACGTGAATTCGCTGGGGAAACCGGCTTCTAACGGCCGAATCGAGGGCCCACGGGGTGTTCGTGGCCCCGAGCGTCAGGACGAACGAGTCGGTCGACTTCTCGACACCGTCGAGTTCTGCGAGCAGTGTGTCCAGTACGCGGCGCGAGGTCCCGTTCATGTCGCTGCTCCGGGACTGGGTGAGCGAGTCAATCTCATCGAGGAAGACGACGCTGGGGCTCAGGTCAGCGGCGGTCTCGAACAGGGCGGAAATCTGCTTGGAGGACTCGCCGTACCACTTCGACAGGAGATTGCCCAGCTCTACCTTGAAGAAACTGGCGTCGAGCGATCCCGCAACGGCCGATGCCATGAGAGTCTTGCCGGTTCCAGGGGGACCGAACAGGAGGATCCGATCGGTCGCGGATACCGCGTCGGGTTTGTCCGCGATGGACCCCAGCGCGATTGCGCGTTTCATGTTCCGCTGGACGCCGTCGAGACCGCCGATGTCCGCCCACGTGGTTTCGGTCTCGCAGAGGAACGACTCCATCCGGGCGCGCACCTCCTCGTCCCCGTCGGGCTCCTGCGGCGGGCGACGGTCGTCCTCGCCGTCCGCCTCGGACGGGACCGACCGCTCGGTGCCGTCCCTGAAGTGGTTCGCGAGGTCGTCGCCGCTCCGGAGGATGTCCGCCGCCCTGTGGAGCCGGGCGACCTCGTCGGAGCGGTCGCGCCCCTCCGCGTCGGCGAGTTCGGCCAGCACGTCAGCCGCCTTGTCGTAGTTGCGTGCGGCGTCCCGCCTGTCTCCCCGCTGGCGGGCGTCCGTGGCGTCCTCGAAGAGGTCCTCGTACTGCTCCCGCAGGATCTCGATCCGATACGAGTTGGGGTCCGAGTACATGTGCCAGCGCCCTCAGAACTCCACCGGATCGTCCCCGGTGCGGTCGTGGACGCGCGCCGAGGCGGCCGCCTCGGCGTCGACGTCGGCCTCGGCGAACGTCTCGTCGGCCAGTTCGTCGAGGGTGGGCACGTCCTCGCCGTTGCGCGCCGCGCTGATCGCCGCGCTGACGCGGTCGTCAGTCAGCGAGTTCGCGTGGGCGCCGTTGTCGTTCCACGTGTCCTCCATGTGCTCGTTGGCGGCGGTCATGGTGTCCCGGCGGTCCTCGCGGTCCTCGAGGGTTTGCTCGATGTTCCGAGCCTCCCGCTCGAACTGCTCGGGGTTCATGCTCGTGGGGATGCCGTTCAGGCCGGCCTGGTCGATCTGCTTCCCGAGGGCGGCCTGCTGCATGAAGCGCAGACCGTCGAGGATCTCCGTCCACAGCGAACGGAACGCCTCGTATCGCTTCAGCGCCAGCGAGGCCTCCATCTCCAGTTCCGGGACCCTGGTCGGGTTGGCGTCCTCGGCCTCCTCGATCAGTTCGTCGAACTCCGCCATCGATTCGTCCATCTTCCCCTTGAACTGCTGCTTCTGTCGCTCAAGCTTCCGGATGCGTCGCTGGAGCTCGAGCGGACTCATCTGCTCGAAGCGGCTCTCGTTGAGCACGACGCGACCGAAGCCGCGCCTGGCCTTCTTGACTGCTTTTCGGAGCATTCCACTTCGAAGGAGGAACCCATCAATAAAAGGTGGGAACAGCCGCCTACAGCCATTGTAGCCCCGGTACTGCGGGCCGGAACCGGCCGACAGCACGGTCCCGATTCCAACGGGACGCGGCGCCGATACGCTGGCGGCGGGACCGGGACCAGACGATGAACGACGTACGCGTACACGCACGGGCCGCCTACAGGGGCTGTAGGCCGGTTTCGACCTTTAGGACTGGACCGTCCGTTCGACGAATCGCATGCAAGACACGAGTGATCTGACCGACGAGCACGGAGCGCTCGTCGAGTTTTGGGAGAAGGTCGACCTGGTCCTGTACCTCGTCGTCATCGCTGTGATGACGCCGGCGGTGACCCGAATGATCGGGGCAGGCTGGGAGTCGAACGGAATCGTCCGCACGTCGGTGTACGCCCTCGAAAGGGCGATCGGCGTGTCGCACGCCGAGTTCAAGCTCTTCTGTCTGGGCGCCTACGGTGGGCTCGTCGGGCTGCTCCTGCTCGACGAGCTGAAACGGATGCAAGGCGTGTTGCTTGCCGTCGCCTCCGCGATCGCGCTGTGGGTGTTCCGGTCGCAGGGGCTGCTGTACCCAGTCGACCCGGTCGCGCACGCGCCGGCGCTGGGGGCTGGTCTCCTCGCGGCGTTCGTGCTCGGCGGCGGGTTCAAGCTCCGCACTGACGCCCCGCCCTACGAGTTCCGGCGGGCGACGGCCACGCTGTTCTGGGTCGTCACCGTCATCGTGGCCCTGGGCTTCGTGGAGAAACACGTCGTCTACCCCACACCGATCGGTGCGGCGTCCACCGAGACCGGCCGGACCGCCGCGCTCGCGGCGGAGGTGTCCATCGCCGGGAACCGGCTGTTCTCAGACGCTCTCGCCTCGGCGACGTTCCTCGCCGGCGCGTACATGTTCACGAGCTACGAGGCCAAGACGAGGACGTTCGTCATGGGCGTCCAGCGGGCGGGGAAAACGCTCCTGGGGGCGGCGCTGTACATGGCCGCGGACGACGAGGCCGATACGACCCGCCTGAACCCCTCCGAGCCGATGTCCCAGCTCGTGAGCTCGCTCCGGGCGGCCGAGGAGGGGTGGGGCACCGACGAGTACACCGGTCCCACGGGGAAAGGCGAGTACTACCTGCTGGACTTCCAGACGCGCGCCGGATCCCTGTTCAAAGAGTACGTCGAGGTCGACGTCCTCGACTACGCCGGCGAGTACATCGACGGCGACCTCGTCGAGCGCGTCGCCGACTCAGTGCCCAGATCCCGGCTCTCGCTGAACTACCTCGTCTATATGTACGAGTCGATCCGCGGGCTCCCGTCGCTCCCCGAGTCCGCGACCAACCTGGGCTCAGACGAGATTCAGCGCGTCATGACGAAGCAGATTATCCACTCGGACACGCTGGTGATCATCGTCGACTCCGGGAGCCTCATGCCCGAGCTCCCGTACGGCGAGGACGACTACGAGGCCCAGGCCGATCTGTCTGAGTACCTGAACAGCTACGTGCAGATCCTCCGCCACGTCAACGAGAGCGTGCTCGCGGAGAAGGAGGTCGTCCTCGTCGCGACGAAGGCCGACTACCTCTACCGGCTGTACCACAACAGCTCGACGCACCTCACCTTCTTCAACTGGGTGAACTACCACCTGCTCGAGTCCCCGGAGGGGAAGGAGAAGCTCGGGCCGCTGCTCAACCAGGCGCAGGTCGGTCGAGTCTACCCGGTCTACTATGACCTCGACCACGGGGCGTCGCTAGAAGCCGGAGAGCCGGTCCCGGAGCATCCTCTCGAGATACACGGCAACGAGAACCTGCTCGCCCGCCTGAAGGAGGGTGCGTAAATGTCGCGGACCCGCCTGTTCCGCAACGACGGGGCGGAGATGTTCGCGGACGACCCCGATCAGCTGGAGTACATCGATCCCGGGATCGTCTTGCTGTACGCCGACACGGGGCGGAATCTCGTCTGTAGCTACGTGGAGGGCCGGCTTGGCCAGCCGATCCAGGCGACGCTGGAACACGAGTTCGACGACGAGGTAGACCTGACGGCGCTCGGCGGTGCCCTGAAATCGCTCGACACCGGATCCTTCGAGCGGAGCAGCGCTCCGCAGGACGACAGGTCGAGCCCGCGGTGGGCCTTCGACGGGCTCGCTGAGGACCCGCTCCGGTTTGGCGACGCGGAGACGGCAGCGATCCGCAGGCTCCTGACGGGGACGGCGTCGGGTGCGGAGCGGTGGCGGCGCGGATGGCGTCCACGCCACCGCGACGAGGCGACGCCGGCGCTGGACTTCGCCGTCGCCTCCGTCTACGACGGTGCGCGACTGTTCCGGTTTCTCGTAGAGGAGTTCACGGCGGCGGACGTGACCGTGGCGCTCTCCAAGTCCGGTCGAATCGGGACGCTCGCCGGGACCGACGTCGTCCTCCACGTGGCTCCGAACGAGGTGCCGCCCGACCGCCGCGCCTGCCCGATCGAGGGGACGAGCGAACTGGTCGACGCCGAGCGCGAGCGGGCGGTCGCCGAGCGGTTCCGCGCTCGCCTCGACGATCCGATCGAGGACCTGACCGAGGCGGTCGCGGCCGGCGTCCGGGACGTCGACGGGCTCTCGGAGGAGCAAGCGCGCTCCGTGCTCCTAGAGCGTCTCGACGACTGGCTCGGGGAGCACGCCGGCTACGACGTCGTCGACCCGACTCGCAGGCGCGCTCTCCTGGCCGGGCTGGCGGCGTCCGGCCTCCTCGCGGGATTCGGGCTGGGCGTCGCGGCGTCCAACGCAGTCCGCCAGTCCGCGGCGGCGGCGCGTCGACGGTTGGGATCGGTCGGCGCCGCGACTCTCGACCGCGTCCAGGCGTCCGTCGGTGTCCCGTCGGTCGGCTCGGAACAGTTGCTGATCGGGGGCGTCGCGGTCGCAGCCGCAACGCTGCTCGTTGCGACTGTCCTCGTCCGCCGGCGCCGCGGCGGCGATCGTCCCGACATCGCGGTCGGGAGCGCCAGATCCGACGCCATCGCCCTGGGGTTGAACGTCGCGGTGGCCGCGTCGCTGCTGGCGCTGCTGGTCTCCGTCGCCCTCCTCATCGTCGGCTAGCGACGCGTAGTCCCAACCGGACGCTTGTCGGGACTACCTGGGATATACGCAAGATTAAAACGGGATTTCGCGGTATGTAGTGACGATGAGTGGCCCATTCGACGAATCGGAGACGAAGTCACAGCCTGATTCCGGCTGGATCTACGTGGCGCCGGACACGGTCAAACACCAGACCGGGCGGGTCGTCCTCCCGGACGGCCTGTTCGAGGCCGAGATCCTGGAAGACCGGGGAACGGCATACTGGGCCTACGATCGCGTCGTCGGGGTCGTGATCGTCTCGAACGCGGAACTGGAGGACGATGACTACCACACGGTCGACGATATGGCGATCTACGGGGACAGGCAGTGCAAGATACCGGAGCCGTTCTTCCCGCCCGACCACGACGCTAGGCCGGATCAGGTGTCGGAGGCCGTCCACCAGAAGGCCTACGTCCGCCGCGGGGAGCGTCGCCACTTCGTCTATCAGGTCGGGATGGACGAGGGGGAGACGCGGTCCTGCTACCTCCTGACCGACGAGCAGCTACAGAAGCGCATCACCAGCGCCGACGACTGGGTCGGGAACTTCGACTCGATCCCCAAGTTCTTCTGAGCGGAGTCGGCCGCCACCGCGGTCACGGGCCCTCGAAGCCGTACACGGCGCTGTCGGTCGGATCCGTCACGGCGAACAGCGCGCCGGCGACGACGGTGAGGGGGACGCCGATACCGTTCAGGACCGACACCCGCCATTGCTCCGTCCCCGATGCGACGTCAAGCCCGTAGATGGTCCCGTCGCTGTCGCCCACGAACGCGATGTCACTGCCGACGGTGGCTGAGGTCGACACGGCGCCGTCAGGTTCGAACTCCCACTGCGTAGATCCGTCCGCCGGCGACAGGGCCTGGACGGTGTCCTTGACGACGACGACTGACTCGTCGGCGAGCGTAGGCGAGCAACTGGTTCGGTCGTCACCGACCGACCAGCGCCGCTCCCCGGTCGCGGCGTCGAACGCGGTGACGCCGCTGCGAGCGACGTAGACGGTCCCATCGGCGACTGCCGGAGCCGTGTAGACGAAGTCGTCCACCTGCGAGCCCCACTGGACTCGCCCGGTGGCTGTGTCAAACGCGTAGAGGCGCCGCTCGTAGTCGGCGACGTAGACGGTCCCATCCGCGACCGCCGGAGAGCAAAACAGCGGGCCATCAGTCTCGACGGTCCACAGCGCGTCGCCCGAGTCGGTGTCGAGGGCGTACATCGAACCGTCGACGTCGCCGACGTAGACAACGCCGTCCGCGACCGCCGGCGACGCGAACACGCCACTATCGGTCGACCGCCGCCAGGCGACCTGTCCGTCCGCCCGGGACAGTCCGACGACACTGCCGTTCATGCTGCCGACGAAAACCCGATCGCCCGCGACTGCCGGCGAGGAACGGACGTCCCGTCCGGCGTGGTACCGCCACGCCCGGTCGCCGGTCGTCGCGTCGAGCGCGTAGAGGTACTCGTCCGAGCACCCGACATAGAGCAGGTCGCCGACGACGGCCGGAGTCGACGCGATCCGTCGGTCGAACGGCGTTCGCCAGCGGAGGGTGGGCTGACCGTCGACGCTGCCGTCGGTCACGCCCCGTCGCGCCGCGTCGACGCCGTACATAGAGGAATTGCCTGAGAACGACAGCGAACCGGTGCGACGGCCGTCGCCCGACTCGTCGACGACGCCCGCCAGACAGCCGCCGAGAAGCGCCGACGCGCCCGTTCCGAAAGTACAGAGCCACTGCCGACGGCTGGACGTATCATCGCGGCCCCTGTGATCGCTCACGGCATCGGTCGGCCCGGTCCGCTCGGAGCGGTCGTCCGTCACGCCTGTTTCCCCCACAAGAGATAGTCGTCGCCGACCTCGCGGACCCGGCCGTCGTCGACGAGGCCGTCGAGGGCCGCTTCGATCTGTTTGTCGGTGGCGCCCGTCTCCCGGACGCGGTCGTACACGGCGTCTCTCGGCACCGGAGTAGTCACCTCATATTCCTCAGGGAACCACACCGTCACCGTGTTCGTCTCGCGACGGAGAACGTCGACGACGGTCCGCTCAAGGGCGAGGACGTCCATGCGGTCGGCGAAGTCGAGGTGCGCCTGGTCGTAGACGACGCTGCCGAACAGGAGGGCGTAGGGCGCGACAGCCAGCGCTCGGACGGTGCGGAGCAGTTCACCGGGCGACGGGACCGCCCAGGCGCGTCGACGAGCCTCCGTGACAGACTCACTGACGGCTGCGGTGACGCTGCCGACAAACGAAGGACTGGTACTGCTCCTCGCGATGGCGGCGTCCGTCTCAAGCGCGTTGCAGGTCCGCAACGCCGACCGGAGACCGGCTCGTGAGACCCGTTCAGCGGCGTATCGGTCGGCTGCGCGCTCGCTTTCGGCGAGGTCGTAGAACGCCAGGAGGACGTTCTGCCCGCCGATGAGGACCGACGACAGGGACGCGAGCGCGCCGACGGCGTGATCCAGGTGCTCGAGGTGGTACGCCTCGTGTGCGAGGAGCGCGTCGAGGGCCTCCTCCGAGGGCAGTTCGTCGAGAAGCGCGCGCCCGACGAGAATCGTCGACGGACCGAAGAGCGAACCCCTCGCGGCGGCGAGGACAGGCGCGTCGATGACACGGATCTCGGCCGAGTCGGGGACGGGACGGTCCTCGGTTCCGAGCGTCTCGCTCACCCGGCGGCGGGCGAGAGCGTCGAGCAGTTTGCCGTTCACGTGCATCCCCCACGAGAGGCCAAGCACGATGATCGGCGAGAGGAGGAGCGCATACAGGCCGACGTACGCGAAAGCGTCGGGTACGGGAAGCGGCGAAGCCAGCTCGGCGACCGTCAGGTATCCCTCGAAGTTCGTCCGGATCGTCCGCGGTGAGGGATCTCTGATGGCTCCGTCGCCGAACGTGACGGCGCCGATGACGTTCGAGCCGAGAAAGCTCAGCGTACCGAACAGGCAGAACAGCACGACGTAGTTCCAGTACCGCACCAGTCGACGCCCGACGGCCGCCGCGGAGCCGCTTCGACGGGCCCACAGCCGCTGCAGGGCCGCTCCACCGGCGGCAACGGTGAGCAGGCCCAGGTTCACACCGAGCAACGCTCCGATCCCGGCGGCGTCGTAGTGGAGGTCGACGCCCGACAGGTGCAACTGGAGCGGGACACTCAGCAGCAGGACGAAGACCGAGGTCAGCATGACCGTGATGGCGTTGATCGCGAGGAATCCCAGGAGGATGACTGTCCAACTGACCCGGGAGCGGAACGGTTCGATCGGGTCCGATCTGAGCCGGGACAGCAGCGAGCGACACCAGAAGCAGTACGTCACGCAGGCGCCGAGCGAGACGGCGACTGGAACAAGCACCCGCGTGGGATTGTCGAGCAGCGTTGGGTTGATCGGGGCGACGAGCATAGACACGACGTACGCGATCATCGTGAGCAGTGCCGGCAGCAGCGCCAGTACGGCGATGTTGAGGTGCGGGAACGGCCGGTCGATCAGCGGCGGGCCCGCCTCCCCGACAACGACGCCGTCGGACAGTTCGTCGCCGACGCCCGGGAGCGTGGCCGACAGCGTCCCCGTCGCGTACCGACTGACGACGTACGCGAACAGGAGCACGAACAGGCTCACAGCTCGCTGGTTCAGTATCGTCCCCACGTAGACCGCGACGATTACGACGAGCAGGAAGCTCCAGACCGTGTAGAACCAGCAGAACGTCGCGTACTCGTATTCGAGCCCCGTCGTCGGGAAGCGCGGCCCCGGCCCCCGGCTGAGTGCAGTGAGGACGACGGTCACGAGGAGACTGCCCGTCACGATGGTGGCCTGTGCTCCGTCGGACGGGAACGCAGAGAGGGAGTCAAGCGGCGCGAAAAACGAGTACGTCTGCTGTGGGATTCCGGTCAGGAACGCCAACAGGATGACGGCGACCATCAGGGCCAGCTCGGTCCAGGAACCGCGAGCGGTCTGGCGGCAGTCGTAACGGAGTCGCGTTTCGGGGCCCGTGCCCTCGAAGCGAACCGACGATCGGACGAGGCCGAACCAGTGACGGGCTTTCCAGCACGTCTCGCCGTCGCTGTCTGTCCGTTCGTAGGCTTCCGAGAGTCTGTCCTCTATCTCGGACCGCGTCAGTTCGAGCGCCCACTGCCGCTGCTGCACCCGCCTGGTCGGCTTGCTCTCGACGAAGGACAGACCCGGCAGGGACATAGCGCTACGGGGAAGTTACCGGTCTGTTCGCAGCCAGTCGGGTATAGCTACCGGTGAGAACGACGGCTGAGCGCGGGTGGCACTGGCAGCAGCCGTTGGACTGCAACTATCGAACAATTAAGACCCCGGAGCGGTACGGGACGGGTGACTGATGGATCTACCGAGCCCCGAACCGATTCACGCGGTGCGGGAGCGCTGGGTGGCCGACGACGGGACCGACGCCGTGTCGTGGGTCAGGTCGGCACCGCGGTGGGTGGCCACTGGCGAGGGACGCTGGACGTACGCCGGCACGTCGACCGGAGAGAAGTACGTCCTGACGGTTGCCGACGCCGACGGATCAGCCGACCCGGACAGCCCGCCCGAGGTCACGCTCACCCGCGTCCTCCCGGGCTGGGTTCGGTACCTCGTCTACGGGCTGGTCGGCCTGGCGGTGCTCGCCGTGCTCAATCCGTCGCTGCTGGTGGCCGGTGCGCTGGCGATAGGCGTCGTCTACGCGAGCAGATACGACCCGTCACTCCTCGCGACGGCGCCGCTCCGCCGGGCGTCGCACCGCGTCCACCCCGCGGTCGCGGGACTCTACCTGGGTGGTATGCTCGCGATCGGGCGGTACGCGGGGACGCGAGGTCCCGCGGGAACGTGGGGCATCGCGATCACGGCCCTGACGCTGGCGTACGCGGCAAGCGTCCTCTACAGCCGGAACGCGCTCCCGTTCCAGTCGGCGACCCAGGCCGCGCACGTCCTCCGGATCCCGCTGGGGTTCGTGGGTTCGACGGTCCTCTCTCTGGGCATCGTCTTCGGGGTGACCGTCCTGGCCGCCCACGCGGTGTCGGGTCTGGCCGACCTGTTCGACCGCCCGGCGCCGGCGGCGGCGTCCGTCGGGAGCGGGCTGCCCGGCAGCGCAGTCGAGACCGGCGGCAGCGACGCCCTGGTACTGCTCGTCCAGGTTGCCGAGTGGTTCCCCGTCGCCGTCTGCGTCTACGGGCTTTACCTCGGCGTCCACGTCAGTTCCGACGCCGTCGCCGACGCGCAGCGCATCGCCGACTTCCTCGATGGAGCGCGACCCCACACCGCCGGATCCGAGAGACACCGGATCACGCTGGCGCTCCTGTACTGCCTCTGGGGCGCGCTCGCGCTGGGTTGTGCGCTCGTCGCGGCAGGCGTCATCTGGTTCGGGATCGCGGGCCGATGGCCGCTTCCGGACGCCGTCCTCGCGCCGGCCGTCGCGATGCTGCCGCAGTCGATGGACCAGTCCGCCGAGGCACTGTTGACGGCGACGTTCGCGGTCTTCGATCGGACCTTTGCCGCTGTTCCAGTGGTCGAACCCCGGACTGGGTCGTTGCTCGCGCTGCTCGTCGTCTTCGCGCAGGTTGCCCTGCTCCCTGTCAGCGCCGCCGTCACCGCCATTATGACCCCGGTCGGGCACTTCATCCGCTTCACCCGAAGCACCTCAATTACGGTTCCGGGGCGGCAGCTCCCGGCCGTCCAGACGTCGTCGTCGGCCGAATCAATCGAGCCGGTCCGCATTCTGGGCCACACATTGTGTCTGTATCTCCCGTCGGACGTCGCCACAGACCTCGACTCGGCCGAGCTCGCGGCCCTGGTCGATGCCGTCGCGGCTGCCGGGACCGAACCGCCGGTTGCCGTCCGTGCACTGGCGGCGCTGGCAGTTCTCGTACCAGGCGGTCGCAACCTCGGCCCGGCACTCGTCCCGCTCGTCGACCGGATGGCCGCGTCTGCTGACGGATCCGCACCACTGGACGCGGCACTCGCCAAGCTCCGGGATCGGCCGGCGGAGCCGCCTTCGAAGGCAGATGAGGAGCCGACGAACACGATGCCCCACACTGCGGGCGGCCCTGCAGGCCGGTGGCTCGACCGTCGTATGCTGCCAGCACTGCTGCTCTACTACGGTTCGGCCCGACTCGACCGAGCGCTCCCCGCGCCGCTGCCGGACAGAGACTCGTCGTCTGACGAGAGGCGATCGATCCGCTCGTCGAACGACGGATGAGCCTCGGAGACGGCGAAGCCGCCGAAGAAGAGCTCGAAGGGTTGCGTGAGTCGGGGTGCCCGGTCCGCGAGGGCGAATCCCGGGCCGAAGTTCGGACCGAACGACTGCGACGTGTCGCCCGCGTCGTCGCTCTCTTTCAGGACCGTCAAGGCACTCCGGACCGCATCACTGCCGACCGCGTCAGCGGCGTATTCGTCAGCGTGGAACTCCCGATCGTAGAAGTCGACCATGTCGTAGAGGACGTTCTGCCCGACGAGCAGGGCGCTGCTCGCCAGAAGGATGCGGTTACATAGGCGAGTGTCGCCGTTCTCAACGTGTCCGTGCTCGTGGGCGACGATCGCAGCCAGTTCTCGATCGCCGATCGCCGGGTCATCCACGAGCCCGCGGGTGACGATCACGTGGTCCTCGCCGTCGAATCTGAAGCTCGTCGCGTCGTGTTCTGCGGCGTCCAGCACGCGAAACGAGGCCTCGAACATCGTCCCGTCCGGGCCCGAGGCCTCGATCAGGTCGAGCGTGGACGCAGCGAGCATCGCCTCGATTTCTCCCGTCCGCTTGCGGTACTGGTAGGCGACCCCCGCGAGGGGATAGAGGGCCAGGAGCGCGGCGACGACCGAGGTCTTCGGGAGGTCGAGCGCCGAGTCCGGGAGGACCGGGACCGGGACCCCGAGCAGCACCTCGGCGGCCTTCAGGAGCGCGACGTACACCAGCGCCGACGAGACGGCGACCGCCGACGCGTCCACGAGGCGGCCGATCCACGTCGTCTCGCGGTGCTCGAAGTCGAAGTACTCCATCTTGAACTGCTCGTCCGAGAGGTTCCGGAACAGGGAGACCGCTATCGCCACGAGGGCGAGACTCAGCACCGTGTCCACCATCGGTACCGAGTGCGGGGCCTCCGCAGTGAACCGCTCGAGGACGCGAGCGTCCTCGAACGCGACGTAGCGCCGTACCAGTACCGGCGCGGCGACCGTCAGCACCGGCGCGACGAGGATCCAAACCGACAGCCGCCACGTGTACTGGACGTACCGCTTGCCGAGTCCGGACCGGCGGAGGTCACCGATCGCCGACCGGTCCATGAGCGCGACGAGCCGCTCCCCGCCGTCGGCGAACCAGACCGCGAGGAACGTCGCCGCGAGCGTCCCGTACACGGCGCCGAGTCGGAGCGTGATCCCCGGATCGGCGGCGACGAACGCGGCGGCCAGCCCGACCTTGTTCAGCCCGTCGAGCCACTGCAGGACGCGCACGGGCCTGTAGCGCTCGTACCGGAACCCGACGTCCCGCCCGTCGATGAGCGGGTCGGGGTACTGCTCGAGGTCGAGGAGGCGGAGCGCGTCGTACAGGCCGAACAGCAGGAGCCCGACGCCGGCGACCGTCGCACCCAGAACGGTGAACAGGTTCAGGTCGGCGACGGCGATCCGGGTCGTCTGGACGCGATAGAGGACAGCCCAGAAGCCGAGCCAGATGGCGACGTGCAACGCGAACCGCTTGATCGTCTCTGACGAGAATCGGACACGCTGGTGGAGGACGTACGAACTGGTTTCCGGATCGGGCTCGAGGTCCCACTCGTAGAAGACGGTCCCGAGGCGTCCACGCCAGAACCCCGTCATGGAGTCCGAATCGTACTCGACGTCGTCGTGCTCACACCGCTCGGAGAGGAACTGCTCCCGGAGCTCGACGCGCATCTGCTCGACGTTGAGCCGCGAGTGGCTGTAGACGAGCCGGAACGCTCCCATCGGTCGAGGAGTGTCGGTCGCCATCCGTTAAGGGACTGCTGATAGAGGCAGGAACGGCGTTCGATCCACGAAGTCCCTCAGAGACCCGCCAGCAGTCGATCGACGTCGGCCGCGGTGTTGAACACGTGAACCGACGCCCTGACTAGATCGGTGTCCCGGATGCGTTTGACGCGCACACCCCGCTCCCGTAGCGACTCGACCGTCGACGATGGGTCCGATACCCGGAAGGAGACGAGCCCCGACTCGGGGCGTCGCGGGGAGTACAGTTGCCCGTCGTCGAGGCCGTCCTTCAGTCGGTCGGTCAATCGCTCGATGCTGGCCTCGATCGTCTCGTAGCCCACGTCTTCAATCACCGCGATCGCCTCCCGAAGCGCGGCGTAGGGGGCAATCGACGTCGTTCCGACCTCGAAGCGGGCCGCGCCCGCCTTCAGGTCGTAGTCCGCCGTCGGGGGGTACTCGACGCCGAAGTACCCCAGGTTCGCCGGGTGGAGCCGCTCCGCAAAGTCCCGGGACAGGTAGCAGAACCCTCCGCCCCAGTCGCCGAGGAGCCACTTGTGGCCCGACGCGGCGACGGCATCGGCACCCCACTCCGAGACGTCGACGGGGTGCTGACCGACGGACTGGACGGCGTCGACGAGCACGCGCGTCCCCGCGTCGTGTGCGATGCTCGTGAGCTCCGCCACCGGTAGCCTGGTCCCTGCGGTCCAACTGACGGAACTGAACGACGCGAGTCGCGCGTCTCGGACTGCCTCGGCGAAGCGATCCTGATCGACGCGGCCGTTGACGGTCTCGACCACGCGCACCTCCACGTCGTGGAGCCGTTCGAGGCGACGCCACGGGAGCGTCCCAGCGGTGTGTTCGAGGTCGGTCGTGACGACGACATCGCCCGGCTCCCAGTCGATCGCTGCGGCCACCCGGGCGATGCCGTCACCCGTGCTCTCGGTCAGCGCCACGTCTATCGGATCGGCTCCGATGTGATTAGCCACCGCCTCCCTCGCATCCTCATACACTTCGAAGGCCGCGGCGTACACTCCTTCGTCCGCGGGCGCGTCGAACGCCTGCTGTTCGAGCGCATCCTCGGCGGCATCCACGACACGCTGTGGGGACGGACCACTCGCCCCCGTGTTGAGGTAGGTCGTGTCTTCCAGCGCGGGTATGTTCGCTCGCAGGGCAGCCGGATCCATGTCCACGCTACGCCTCGTTGACCGGGTAATTGTCGTAGTGGATCATGTCGCCCAGCTGGAGGCTGTTGCCGCCGGCCTCGAGGAACTCGTCTCGGCTGATAGGAGCCCGGGCGGTGTTGGTGTCGATCCGGGCGTCCGGATGGATAAACCGGACGAGTGCGAGCGTCTTGAGGATCCCCTCGCGGGTGATGTCGGGCGAGTCACCGACTTTCTCGGCGACGGGGGTCCCCTGGGCCGGGGAGAGGACGTTCAGTGAGAAGACGTCGATGCCGACCTCACGCAGTTCTAGCGCCGCGGCGATCCGGTCGGCCGGCGTCTCCCCCATCCCGACGATGATGCCGGAGCAGAGGTCGATACCGGCCTCCTTGGCGACTTTCAGCGTCTCCAGGCGGTCCTCGAAGGTGTGCGTGCTCGTGATCTCCTCGAAGTACCGCGGCGAGGTCTCGACCATGTGGACGTAGTGCTGGACGTCCTCTGCGGCGAGCTTTTCGGCCTCGTCCGGCTTGAGGAACCCCAGGCACGCGTCGACGTCCAGATCCATCTCCTCCCGGATCAGTTCGATGGCGGTGAGGACCTCCTGCCACTCGTCAGTCCGCAGTTCGCTGTCGGCGCCACGCCGGGTCGACACGACGTTGAACCGTTCGGCGCCCTTCCGCTCCGCGCGCTTGGCCGCCTCCTCCAGCAGCTCCGGCGGTACGACGCCGTGTTGCTCGACGTCCGTGTCGTACCGCGCCGAATAGGCGCAGAATCCGCAGTCCTGGCTACAGATCCCCCGGGTAACGTAGCCGAGCCCGCGGACTGTGACCCCCTCGCCGGCCATCTTCGAGCGGACGTGGTCGGCGCCGGCCGTCAGGTCCGTGACAGGCTCGTCGTACAGGGACAGGTAGTCGTCTTCGTCAAGCTGTTCGCCGGCGAAGATGCGATCGATCGCGGCGTCGACCGTCTCGTTGCCAGTGATGGACTTCATCTCGTCCGAGGCATCGAAAGCCCGGCATAAAGGCCGGCACGCTACCCCACACGCTGTGTAGCTCCGGGCGAGCCGGTGGCCGGACGGGGGTGCTACAGCCGCTGTAGGCCGAGTTCAGATTACATGTGGCGGTAACGCGACGCCCCAGTTGTAATGTTCGGACTCGACGTCGACCTGACGATGCCGTCGCCCTCCAGACAAACCCTGGAGAACTGTCCAACGTGTGGACACGAGCCCGCATCGACGCAGTCGCTCTCGGACCTGTGTCGTGGCTCGGTCTTCTACTGCAGTAACTGCCACTCCGTCTTCGATCCACACTGTGCCCCGGTGGGGTTCCAGTAGGATGGTCCGCCTTCGTTCTCGCGTCGACCGCACGATCTGCGCAGAACTGCGACAGCACGTCTCTGGAACAGTTTCTTACCTGATCAGCGTGATGGGGGGTCCATAGATTCATGAATCCCCAGTCTAAGAACATGGACTTGGCAGTCCAGGACCACCCGGCCGGTCGAAGAGAGTTGACGGGGAACAGATCGTTCCTCGCAGACGTCCGCAAGCGGGGAGTCCGGGGGAGCGATATCAGCGAACTCTTCCACGAGAACACGAAGTTCGACAGGCGATACCTGAACCGGTCTGCGATCACGACGGACGCGCTACCGGACGGATTCTCCGTAGTCGAGCACGACTACCACGGATACGAGTCCGTTCCCCTCCCCGACGCGGAGACGGTCGACGGGAGTCTGGGTGCACTGCTCGACCGCCGCCGCAGCGTCCGTGACTACGCGAATCGGCCTGTGACGAAGCAAACGCTCGGGACCCTACTCGGACACGCGATGGGTCTAACGGCCGAGCAGGAGGCGGAGCCGTACGACGAGACGTTCCGGCCGTACCCGTCGGCCGGCGGGCTGTACCCCGTCGAGGTGTACCCCGTCGTCGTGAACGGCGACGGCGTCGCGGACGGGGCCTACTACTACTCCGTCCGGGACCACGCGCTCCGGGTCATCGACGATGGAGATGACGCGCTAGCGGGGTTCACCGACGCCTTCATGGACGCCGACTTCTCTTCGGGGATCGTCGCCGACTCGGCGGTGACGTTCGTCCTGACCGGCTCGTTCCCGCGGATCAAGGCCAAGTACGGCCCGACGGGCTACCGGTTCGCGCTGCTGGAGGCCGGACACCTCGCCCAGAACCTGCTGCTCGTCGCGGCGGCACTCGGCCTCGGCGGCGTCCCGGTCGGGAGCTACCTCGGCGACCTAGACGAGTTCCTCGGCGTCGACGGCGTCAACGAATCGGCACTGTACACCGTCCCCGTCGGCCATCCGCAAACCCATGAGTGAGAGAACTGACGACCTGGCGTCGTACCCCCGCGTCAACCCGGTCTTCGCGCCGGTCGTCGTCGACGAGAACGAGGTCCACTTCACTGCCGGTCCATGGAGCGGGCCGGTGTTCGAGATCGTCGACGACGACAGGGACGGCACGCTCGCCAACCTCGTCTCGCAACTGGACGGGCGGACCCACGTGGACGAGATACTCGATGGGTTCGACCCCGAAGATCGATCGGACGTCGCTGCAGTACTGCGCTCACTCCAGGAGAAGAGCATCGTCCGCGATCCGGGGAAACAGGTCGACGAACGGCGAGCGAAGCTCGGCGGCTACCTCTCCGTCTCAGACGCCGAGTCGGACGCAGTCGACCGGATCTCCCGATCGATCGTCACCGTCGTCGGCGCTGGCGAGGTGGGGAAGCGTATCGTCGAGGACCTCCTGGCCGCCGACGTGGGGGAGATCAAGTACGTCGCACTGTCGTCTCGTTCCGGGGAGTGGGGTGGATCCCTCGACGACGACCGGCTCCAGTCGATCGAGCCGCGGGCGCTCGGGGACGCCGTCGCGGCGTCCGACTTCGGCGTCGTGGCCGTCGACAGGCCCTACCCGTCGATCACGACGACGATGAACGACGTCGCACACGAGACGGATACGCCGTGGACGCTGGGCGTCGTGAACGGTGTCGACGGACAGGTCGGACCCACCATCTACCCGGGCGAGACGGCCTGTTACGAGTGCTTCCGGGACCGAGCGGACGCCGCGACGCAGTCGCGGATCGGATACCAGCAGGTCGAGCAGTCCGACGGCGTCACCGACGCGCTCCTCCCGTCGTTCGCGGACGTCGTCGCCGGGATGGTCGCGACGGACGTGCTCCGACAGCTGGCCGGTGCCGCCGGCGTCACGACCGGGCGCGTCGTCACGTACGACTTCCACGACTTCGCGGTGCAGGCGGACGACGTCCTCAGGCTACCCCGGTGCAGCACCTGCGGGAAGTCCCCGGAACGTCTGGACAGTCCGAGACACAGGACCCTCGACTCTCTCGTCGAGACGATGGGGGAGCGTGAGTAACGTGGACATCGAAACGACCGACCACCCGGCTACGCGAGCGGAGCGGTGTCTCGGAGAGCTATGCGGTCTGGTGACCTCTCTCCGGTTCAGACAGGGGGGCCGCGACGCGGGCAACTTCGTGACCACGGAACTCTCGACGGCGGCGCTCGGAGACGTGGTCGACGGCGACAGCGAGGGGAGCATCGACGTCACAGTCGGCGGGGGCGGACGGACGAGGGAAGCGGCCACGCTCACGTCGCTGGGCGAGTTCCTCGAGCGGTACAGCATGTACTGGCCGGTCGAGGGCACAGTGGAGGCAACCTTCGAGGAGTTGCGGTCGGCGGGGGAGCGCGTCGTCGACCCCGACTACCTTCGGGTGTGGGACGAAAGGGACCTGGAGGAGGCAGGCCTCGATCGATTCGATCCAGAGACGTCCATCGACTGGGTCGGCGCTACTGATCTCCTGTCGGGCGAGACGACGTTCCTACCCGTCGAACTTGTCGCGTTCCAGTCGCACGACGACGGTGCTGGCTACTTCCCGTCGTCCACGAGCGGGGCGGCGTGCGGGAGTTCCCTCGCCGGGGCGCTGATACGCTCGCTGTACGAGGCAATCGAACGCGACGCAGTGATGCGAGCGTGGTACGAACAGCGAGTCCCACAGCGACTCGACATCTCCGCGTGGCGCAATCTCGAACGATTCCGGGAGCAGATTACGCCGGCGCACTACCGGCTGGAACTCCTCGAACTCGACGGCCCGACCGACTGCGCTGTCGTTGCTGCCGCGCTGGTCAACGAACGCAACCACGAGCCGAAGTTTCGGCTGTTCGCCGGCGCACACCTCACGCTGGAAGGGGCCGTCCGTGACGCGCTTCACGAAGCAGCGGAGGGATTTCTCCAGACGAAGTACCGGCTCGCCACCGGCGGGAAACGAGACGACGAAATAGACGTATCGAGCGTGTACAACTTCGAGGACAACGTCCGATACTACGCGCGGCCCGCGAACTTCGATGACGTCGCACATCTCGTGGACGGCGAGGTCTGCTCCGTCTCCGCTCGCGACGATACCGTACCTGAGGACGCCGTCACAGAACTGGATCAAGTACTGGATGCGCTCACGTCGGCGGCCGACATGACGCCGCTCGCCGTCGATCTCGCGACCGCCGACGTGCGCGACCTCGGGATGTACGCGACGAGCGTCTACGTGCCCGAGCTGATCGACATCGCACTACCGGGTGCACCGCCGGTCGATCACCCGGCACTGGACAGCCTCGCGACCCGATCCGCTCACCCGTTCCCCTGACTACTCGAAGGCGAGTCTACTACCGCTGTAGATCCCCGACCCGCTTGAAGTACGTAGACCTGCACTTCTCAGATGCAGCATGAAGGTAACCATCGACGAGCGCTCGTCCGACAGTACCGACGCGACCGAATCGCGGGCCGGATGTGCCCGTTCCGACCGCAGCCGGTGTGGCTGCAGTCGCTCCAGCCGGACGGAGTAACGCTACACCTCCCGTTTTCACACGCCGTGGGCGACGATGGGGCGGTTCGGCGCCCCGACTCGTATCCACGTCGTAGTGTCGGCTGTAAATCGCTACCGAAGTGAACAGATTGAATGCGGGCTGTCAAACTGCGTGACACATGTACATCGGAGACGAGACCTGGACGGATCTCGGGTCCTATTTCGAGGACGAGTCGCTGGCGCTCGTACCGATCGGCTCGACCGAACAGCACGGCCCACACTTACCGCTGAAGACCGACGCACTGATCGCGGAGGCGTTCGCCCGTGAAGCAGCCAGACGGACGGGCTACCTCTGCACTCCGACGATCAACGTTGGGGTAAGCGCCCACCACCGTCAGTTCCACGGCACGATGTGGGTCGACGCCCCCGTCTTTCGGGACTACGTCGAATCACTCACGCGGAACCTGACGGAACACGGAATCGACCGGGTCATCTATGTGAACGCTCACGGCGGGAACGTGCAGCACCTCCGAGAGGTCGGACGACGGCTCCGGAACGACGAGGCACTGTACGCCATCGAGTGGATGTGGAACGACAGCATCAACGAGCTCGTCGACGAGCTGTTCGATCAGACCGGGCCTCACGGCGGACCGAAGGAGACCGCCCTGGTGCAATACCTCGCTGACGAACTGGTCCACGACGACCGGCTTTCGGAAGCTCGCGACGGCGGCGTAGTCGACATCACGACGAACGACACGATCGTCAACGGTGCACGTACGTACTACGATGCCATCGACAACACACCGAACGGCGTCGTCGGTGACCAGACTGATGCGACCGCCGAGAAGGGAGAACAGCTGTTCGAGGAAGCGTCGGAACAACTCGCTAACCTCTGTGAGTGGCTCGACGCACAGCCATTTGCAGATCTAATGCCGGAGCCACACGTCGAATAGTTGGTCAGATAGTGTTAATACCCTCGTCAGGTGACCACGAGCGGTTGCTCCGCTCTCCTGCCGTCGTCTGACGGCCAGAGTGGGAGGCAACGCACAAGCCGGCATCAAACATGTGAGCCGACCGTGGTGATCGACACAATACAGGATACCTCGAACTCCACACGGGGACGAATACCGGCCTCGTGACAGAGTCAGTGCCGTCGGTCACAACCCTCGGCATCGTCATCACCGCCGCCGTCTACAACCTTGAACGCTCACTCAAACAGTGACCGCTACACCGGATTCAACAAGGCCGTATTTTGTGAAGAGGATCGACAGCAGCCGCTGATTGAGAGGAACTCGCGTAACTGAGGTACGATGAGGAATGTACTAACATGTCCATACACGTCATAACATATAACTCCCTGCGCGGCGAACGCCTCTCCATGAGCGGTTCAAGCTACGATAAAACGATTCAGTTCCGTGCCGGGGCCGAAAAAGAGGCTGCGGAGCTACTCGATGAGATCCATATTGGCGGCGTCAATGTGAGCGAGCTTGCTCGGACCGGGTTGATTGAGATGCTCCGTCGGTCTCTGGACGAACAGGACGAGATCGCGGTCTACGAACGATACAGTCGCGGTGAGATCGATGAAGAGGTAGCTCGGGTTCTCCTCGGCGAGAAAATCGACCAGATGGAAGCGGAAAAAGACGCGTTCGAGTCGGCAATGGAGCGGGATACCTCAACATTCCTGGCTGAAAGCGATGGCGAGTGATCCTCGCCACCCACTTCTGGCCGATACGAGTTCCCTGATTGCCGTTGCAAACACCGACCAGTGGGACGTACTGACAGAGTCACTCGTTCTCACGACCACGAACGTCTGCAAGCACGAACTGCAGAATCACGTCAACTCCAACACGCACGCGCCGGAAGGAAGCCGCGAACAGTACCTGAAACGAGGCAGCCAGCGCGTACTCGATCAATTAGACGATGAGTCCTCGTCGTGGTCGTGCGTGACTGTCGTTCCCCGACCACACGGGCCGGACGCGGGTGAAGAATCGCTGAAGCAGGAACTTTCGGAACACGGTGACTCGTATCAGGTCGTCTCGCTTCTCGATGGAGCTGCGCGTCGGTCGATCCGACGACTGGTTGACGACCACGGATACGACGTTGACGTTGTAGGACCGCCATATCTACTCTACATTCTCCTCGATAACGAGCTCATTTCGAAGGCCGAGTTCTGTGAGGCGACAGGCAAGATGATACGGACTGAAGGGTGGACGGGATACGAGGTTGTCAAGAATGCGTGGGCCAGCATTCCTGTTGATTGTTCCGAGTTCCTTGACAACAATATTCTCCCGCCCTGAGAACTCACAAGTGCTGCAACGCTCAATACAGGAAAGGTAATCAACAGCTGTCTGCTCTGTTGAATCCGGCCACAGCAGCGGGGTCAACTCGATCGAGATCCGCTTTCTCGGCCTGTTCACATTGCGGAGATGTGCATCAGTACGGCGGTCGACTGAGTCGCTTGAAGATCCAGATTTTGATCGAAACTTCGGAGACTTCTGATCAAGAAAGACCGTCTCTCTTCAACCACATCTCGGTGGATCCCCTGTGAGAGCGGCCATATCTGCCTACCTTTGACAACGGGAGAGTCCCGCCCTTCCTGCGAGGGCCGAGCAGGGTAGGCGTGAATCGCGTACGCTCCGGTGAGAAACCGCCGAGTTACTGCTTTGAGTCTCCAACGTTTCCAGACCTGCTTCTAACACCTCTGTACAGGCTTCCGAGAGGTCCAGATCGTTCGCTTCTGCATAGTCTTTGACTCGGCCACCGGGCGTGTGTAAAATATCGGTATTGGGACGCATGACGTAAGGGCTTTAAGACTAAATGTAAACATCTGTTGTTGTGAAGCGCACCAACACATTCGCCGTGCGACCGCTCTCTGACGATGGAGAGCACCTGCTACGGGACCTGTTGGACGCTTCCGCCGCTCTCTGGAACGAAGTCAACTACCAGCGCCTCATGCGATACAACGACGAGGACGGCTTCGAGGGCGACGTCTGGGACGCTGATACAGGTCGACTGGAAGGTCAGTACAAAGGCGTGCTTGGCGCATCTACTGCTCAACAAGTGATTCGGACAAACAGCGAAGCGTGGCGTGGTTCTTCCGGCTGAAAGAGCAGTATCACGACGACTCGAACACGTCGGTCACGGAACACCCCGAACCGCCGGGCTTCCGTGGCAATGAGGACGATGGGCGCCAACTGAAGACCGTCATTCGCAACGACGCTTACACCGTCGAATGGGGCGATCGATCCCGGCTTGAGATACTGGTCGGGAGCGAGTTGAAAGACCGATACGACCATACCGGGCGGCTCCGACTCGAAATCGCTGGCGGCCCGAATTGGCCCGACTACGAAAAGCAAGGCCGATTAGACCTGTGGTACGACGAGACTGACAGCACCTTCAGAGCTTCGCAGCCTGTAACTGTTTCTGAGGAATCACGGGCAACTCCACTGGCCGACGAGACGGCCGCTCTGGACATCGGTGCGAACAATCTCGTCGCCTGCACCACTACGACCGGCCAGCAATACCTGTACGACGGCCGTCAGTTGTTCCAGCGATTCCGCAAGACGACCCGGGAGATCGCCCGATTACAGTCGAAACTCGAGGACGGTCAGTACAGTAGCAAGCGTATCCGGCGGCTGTACCGGAAGCGCACCCGTCGCCGCGACCACGCCCAAGAAGCGCTATGTCGTGATCTCTTGGAACGATTGTATGAGGACGGCGTGGACACGGTGTACGTCGGTGGTCTGACCGACGTACTGGAAACCCACTGGTCGGTCGACACCAACGCCAAGACCCACAACTTCTGGGCATTCAAGCAATTCACCGAGCGAGTGGTTTGTACCGCCGAAGAATACGGTATCTCGGTCAAAGTTAGGTCCGAAGCGTGGACCAGCCAAGAGTGCCCGCAGTGCGGTTCGATAGACCGAACGACACGGCATCAAGACACACTCACCTGTCCGTGTGGGTTTGACGGCCACGCCGACCTGACAGCGTCAGAAACGTTCTTGAAGCGTCACACGAGCAAAGAAGTCAGGCCGATGGCACGGCCCGTGCGGTTCGAGTGGGACGACCATCACTGGTCGGAGTCACCACGCTCTCCCGCAAGGGACAGTCCCAAAGAACAGCGCACAGACCCGAGTACCGTCCACCGTGACGGGAATATTGCCTCTGGCGAGTCGTAGACCGGCTGAGACTCCCACAGAGGAAACCGCGCCGTAAACGGCGCGGAGGATGTCATACGTATTCACAGCCCCAGTCGTTGAGGACGTCAGCGACCTCGTCCGGGTGCTGCATCGCCGCCAAGTAGGCGGCCTCCCGGAGATCAGTCACATATGGCGTGTACCCGGCGGTCTCCGCCACCTCCCGCTGGAACGCCTCCTCCTTCGCCAACGTCGACTGTTGGAGATAGAACTGCACCATGTCACGTTCGGCTTTCACCGACGGCCGCTCCACCGCCCACGGCACATCATCGTTTCCAGCGTCAGCCTCCGATATATCGTCCGTCTCTATCTCTGCCGATTCCACCTTTGCTGACGCGTCTGTGGTCGCATCCGTCTCGCCCGTATTGGACTGCTCCGCCACGTCGCTCTCTCGCTCGTCGTCAGCGTCGTCGTCGGTGTCCTCGTCAAGCTCGTCGAAGTCGTCATCGAACGGGTCGCCGGCCGTCCCCTCCTTCATGTCTGACCAACCTCCTCAAGGTGCGCGGCCAAGGTCTCCAGCTGGTCCAGCGTCTCCATCTCGTAATCCCGCTCCCGACTCCGATGCTCCTCCACGTACCGGAACGCACTACACTGCTGCTGCCAGCACCCCTCAAACAGCGACGTCCGCTTCCGGATCGTGACCGGGGATGGGTAGCCCAGGTCGGCCACCTCGTCGAGCACTGACTTCTGATCGTTCGTTCCCTCAAACTGGTTCGGGACCACGGCCAGGACGCCGACGTCGATCTCCAGTGAGTCCTCAATCCCCGCCACCACCGACTGCAACCCAGAAATCGATTGATCGCCCTTGCCGGACGGTTCGACGGGGATCACCAGATCACGCGTCGCGTCGATCGCGTTGTACAGGTGCGGCCCACTCGTGGCCGGCGGATCGACGATCACTGCATCGTACTTGTCCCGCACATCATTCTTCTGCAGGACGTATCGCAACCGCGTGTACTTGTTGAAGTTCTCGCCGGTCTGTTCGGCAATGCTCGCCGCATCGCTCAACAGGTCACCCAGCCGCTCCAGCATGTTGTGCGACGGGACGATATCCACGCCTCCCGAGGACCGCACTAGGTCCTGAAAGTCGCCGCGCGGCCGGTCAATCATGTGATGAACGAGCGTGTCCGCATCGCCGTCGTTCCGCCCGTCCTCGACTCCCATCAGATACGACAGGCACCCGTCCTGCGGGTCCATGTCCACCACCAACACGTCCAGGCCGCGACGAGCATGCGCCACCGCCAGATTCGCTGACAACGTTGTTTTTCGCCACGCCGCCCGCCTCACTGTACGCCGTATACGTCAACATCTGTTACCAGGCTGATTAGCCCTGCTAACCAGAAAGGTTCGTAAGACAGGATCATTAGCCCTCCTAACCAGCCAACCTAACCAGCCTACCAAGACAACCTATTCAGCCTGCCTTTCCGGATAGGATGTCGGGGTAGGCTCTGCAGTTAGGCCATTCGGTTAGGATAGCGAGATAGGCTAGATAGTTAGGCTAGGCAAGTAGGTCATAGAGATAGGCTTCAGGGAGAGAATGAACGGTGAGGCTACGAGGATAGGCGTCCGGCATACAGCTCGAAAACGGGGCCGCCTCGAGATCGTCGATCACGTCGACCGCATTGTTTCTCGTCGCACGCTCGTCAGGCTCCCGGTGGACGCGGGGGACACGTCATTTCGTGAGCCTACGCAATCCGTTCGTATGCCCGCAGACTCTCCGACACACACGTGGTTTCACGAGCCCACGCCACTGTACCTCACACCCGTTAGACGCGCGGTAGACACACGTCATTTCACGAGCCCGTGTTAATTGTTCCCACTCCTAGCGGACACCTGGTACACACGTCGTTTCACGAGCTATCGATCTCCGGTGCAGACACCTAGCGTACATCCCAGGGGACAGAGGATTTCACGAGCTACTGGCGAAAATCCGCCAGACACCCCTCGAAGCCGCCATGTAGATAGCCCGGGTGGAGTCGCGAGAGACCGCCGTGTTACTCGAAAAGGTCAGCGGTCCGGGACTCGGCCGCGAGCACCTGCTTGACCATGTCGGATTGGACGTCAAGCTCGTACTGGTAGTAGCTGCCGCCGCGCAGCCCTTCGTTGCGCTCCTCCACGTCCAGAAACCCTTTCAGATTCAACTGGGACAGCCGGTCGTGGATGGTGCGATCCGTCTTCACGTCCGCACCGATCTCCTGAGCGGCCTCCGTGTACCGTTCGTAGATCTTGGACCGCTTCGCCGGCGTCAACCCTTCCTCGGCCAACGCCCACACCGCATACAACGTGATATGCGACTGCGTCGGTAACGACTCGAGCTCGTCGCGCACCCGTCCCTGCTCGATTAGTTCCGAAGCCTGCCGGACGTCGTCCTCCGTGACCGGCGGTTCACCGCGCTCACGCGCTAAGTCGCCCGCCTTGTACAACAACTTGAGCGCGTGCCGCGCACTGCCACTTTCCTGCCCCGCAAACGCCGCACACAACGGGATGACATCATCCGTCAACACGTCGTCGAGGAACGCGTCCTCAGCCCGCTGCCGCAAAATGCGGCGTAACTGGTTCGCGTCGTACGGCGGAAAATGCAACTCCTCCTCCGCCAAACTATCCTTCACACGAGCAGACAGATTATCGCGGAACGTGAAATCGTTCGAGATGCCTATCACACCGATCTTCGGCCCGGTCACATTCCCGTTGTCGTTCGCCCGCGGCAATTCGTACAGGAGGTCGTCGTCCGTCCCGATACTGTCGATCTCGTCCAAGACGAACAGGACGTGCGTATTCTCCAACTGGTTCAGTTCTTCCCACAGGAACTCGTAGACCGCACCCGGAGCGTACCCGCGGTGACTGAGTTTGTTGCCGGGGTCGCGGAACTCGTTGACGAGCCGGACCGCCACCTGATACGACGAGGTCAGCGTCTTGCAAACGAGTGAGACCACCCGCAAGTCGAGGTCGTCGTACTGTTCCTGATCGGTGAGCAGTTGGTCGAGGATCATGTTCGTCGACAAGCTCTTACCGACCCCAGTCTGTCCGTAGACGAACAGGTTCCGCGGCTGCTTTCCTCTGATAACGGGTTTAAGCGCATGCTGGTACGCTGCGAGTTCGTCGTCCCGTTCGATAAGATCGTCCGGTTGGTACGAGTCCCGCAGCACGTCCTCGTCCGCGAAGATCACATCCTCACGTGAGAACTCCGTGATACCCATATCCGTACCATAACCCGTCTCGAATCACTCCTATAAAGACATCGCTTTCACGAGTTTCACGAGCTTCACGAGCTTCACGAGCTTCGATTCTACTTAAAGACAGAGAATGGACGGGGACACATGTTTTCACGAGCTATCTCAACAAGAAGAGGCCACCTAACAAGAATTAATCAATAGACCTAGATAATGCAGTAATTTTATGCAAATAGACTCGGAACAATATCTGTACTAGCAACAGTTCGATTTTGTACAGCGGTTTCATTCTAGAAGGAAACACCGCAGCCGCAGCTGTCTCAGCTCTGCTCCTGTGGTTGGTAGAAAGCTCGTGAAATCAGGTGTCTGTGCCTCCCGCTCCTTTACCGGTCTTTCGCAACCAAATCGCCCGACAGCGGCGGATAGCTCATGAAATCTGGTGTGTGTCCAGAGGGCCTCCTACGTGGCTCTCTCGTCCTGTGCTGGCGCCGTCTCGACGTCCTCAAGAAGCGTCTCTGTGGACTCCAGCAACGTCTCGACCTACCGGAGTTTCTAACACGTCTCGGTCGGACGTGAGTCCGTTAGCACATATGAGTGGACAAGTCTGGTGGCGCTTCCCGCCCGACGAGTACATTGCCCGATTCAGTACTGCCCTCCAGGCTCTCCAGCGCCACAGATAGTCCCTGTTTCAGATGTACCACTGCCGGATTCTTGTGAATCAGCACGTCTTACCCGTTCAATTCTCCGTCGTCGTGAGGACGTCACTTCGGACGACGAGCGTTGTCCAGTACACGTCGCCTTGATATCGGACGAGATATGTCCCACTCAGGTCGCCTTCGCCGTCTTCGTCAAGCCCGTGGGCCTGTTCGTGTCCGCGAAACCGGTTTGCGAGCGCCACAAGCGCATCAGGCGGCGTCTCATCGGGTCCGACAACGTACGGTCCGTCTGTGATCGCCGTCTCGACGATCTCTCGCTGGGTCTCTGGAAGCCCCGTAAGTTCGAACGCAAACCGCTCGCGTATCTGTTGGCCGTAGTCAGCTGCCGTTGCCACCTGGTCAGCCGTGTAGCGATAGGTGTTCAGCGTCGTGTCGTAGGCGTCGTCGACGACCCATTCGGCTTCGGTTCCGTCGTCCCAGGTGATGTACGAGTACTCCGACTCGGGGACAAGGACGGATTGCTCACGTTCGGCGTCCGTATAGAGGAACGTCGTCCCGATTCCGACTGGGTCACCATCAGCAAGTCCGTGGGCGGCAAATTCCTCTTGATCAACTTCGGGGAGGTCAGCGAACTGGATAGCCTCTGCCTCGGTCACCGAGTCAGTAACGATATCCACCTTCACGGAGTACCTGGTAGCCGGCGTTTCCTCAATCACCTCGTATGCCAGCTCGTAGACGCCGTCTTGGTAGGCAATATGTTGCTGTTCGGGCAGTGGTGGCTGTGTTGCCTTCGTTGTCGCATCACCGTCGAGAATTCGATCGAACAGTCGAGCCGATTTGTCGTTGCCTTCAGCGGGGCGGACTGTGTAGAGGACCTTCGTCGGGAGGTTCGCATCGGCAATCGTCGTCAGTTCGAGACGTGCTGTAGGGGCTTCTGCAGCGGCGTTGCTTCCACTCAACCCACCGGGGCTGGTGCAGCCAGCGATTACTGCGGGGACGGATGTGGCGGCGGTCGCGAGGAGGGCACGGCGGCGCATAGTCGTGATTCCTCGGAGACGCTCGAAAAGCCTTGTGTCGGACGATTGAAGACACCAAAGCTACGGAAACAGTGGAGGGGGCAGACTGTTAACCAACAGACTCTGTTTCTAACTCAGATTGTTGGTTAACACTCCGTACGTGCCTACTGCCGAGTTCAGACTGTGAGCGAATCGTCCCATCAGTATATCGAAAGGATGACCTGTAGTGCTGTCTCTCTTGTACTGAAGCCTCGTCAAGCAATGTGAGTGGGTTCAACGTCCCGAATTCACGGGAATCGGGGTTCTTTCGGTGTGGGGCGGGAGAGTTCGGCCATCCAACGTGATGTTCTTGACACAGATCCATTCGTAGATCTCATCAGGACTCCCCGAATTTGCCCCGCTTACCTCGTGGTCGAGTAGTTTTAGCAACATAGTGGTGAGCCGGCAATTCGTCGAGGTACTTTCTACCGTCTCAAATCCCTCCGGCGAGGTTCTTCTGCAATTTGAGGACGTTATCTCGGTCTGCATATCATGGATTTTGTCCAAAGAAAGAGGCGATATGCACTGTGCAAAGGCCGCTGGCTCTCTCCGACCGAGGGGCCATCACTGAGGTACTGACTTCTGAGAGGTGTCAGTTTGAGAGGACAGTTAGCCGACTGAATCTCTGGGGCGATTGTCGTCCTAGCGATCAGCCTGGGGTACGGGTTCGGTCCCACGACAGCGCTGTCTGTGAGTATCTCCCACCGGTCCCCGATGTTGATGGCGGCGGCGCGTGTGTCCTGAGCTATGGACTGTCCTGCGTATGGTGGGTCGGTCACACTCGAGGTCGGACCGGACCGACCGCCGTCGACGTCGCTGCCCGACGCAGTTCTCGATGCTGCTGAAGACGAGCGTCTCGACGTCGTCCGGACGTGCTGGGACTGCGGGTGGCAGGAGGAGCGCCGGCTTCGCGTCGAAGCAATCGATACCACCGCCGGCGATGCAGATACGATCGAGCGGGCCGGCCTTCTCGAGGAGATCACCGATGAGCTCGCATCCATTGAAGATCTCGCAACGCTAGAGGACACGCTCGCTGCGGTTCGTCGGCAGCGCCGGCTGGAGCCATCCGCGGACGATACGGACGGGGACGCGACGGAATAAGTAGTGATGACTGACTCTGAGCCCCTCTATGACGTCCGTGAGCGCACTGGGAACCCTGCGCATCCATCGGTGGATGACGTCGTCGAACTCGTCCTCGAGCGAGCCCAGAACCCACGAGTGGACCATCAAGACGCCAACCTCGATGAAGCGATGGTGACTGTCGTCGACAGATATGGCTCGGAGACTGTCCGGACTATTATCCAGCGTGTACTCGTCGACGACTATCCGTTTCGAACTGCTACGGCGGACCTCGACGTCGACACCATCGACGGCGTTCGCATCGGGACAACGGCTGGCCAGTTCCTTGCAGAGCTGAACGCCGCACAGGACGACTGAAGCCGATCTCTGTCGCTATGCCCTCGGCGTACTGCCGACAGTGTCGACAGCGGCGTTGGTTGTTAGTAAATCCTATAGCGATTCCTATATCCTATGATCACGGTCGCCTATTGCGATATTTCCCCCCATCTCTGTCTCAGCAACGTCCTACAATAGGTAGGGGACATACGGTCCGAAGTGCTTTATTGAATCCGGGGACGGCGGGCGGATAGCGTCGCTGTGAAGGTCGAAGCGAAGCGGAGAGGGGGATGTGCCTCAACTCCTTTCCGCTTCGTTACACAAGCGGCGTCGCTAGCTCAAAAGCGCTGTGCCGCCAGCCCCACGGCGGTGGTGAGCGACCCGGCTGGCAGCGGGTTTGCCGGCTGGAAGCATCTGACGCTGCACTTTCTGCGGGTTCACATGAGTGCGAGCGACGCGGAAATCGTCGACTGGGCCAGTGAGATAGACCGGGTGCGCGGTCTTGTAGTTGGCCCGCTTCGAGTTCCCGGCACCCTCGACGCTGTGGCATCCGGCCGAACGGAGTGCGGCCGGGCTCGTTGGACGAGCGTGCGAGTCCAACGGCGGTCGTTCGAGCGGGTGCCGACCCGCATCTGGCGCCAACTGCTCGACCGGTCAGCAGCCCGCTGCGATCCCGGCGACTCGGCACACTGGCCCCACGATACCCGGGTGGGCCGTCAGGTTGCGCTGCGCAACACCGACAAAATAGAGAGTCTCGCCGGCGACAACGGCTATGACGACCAATCACTGCGGGACGCACCCCGTTCAGACGGCGTCCGGCCAGTGATCAAACATCGGCTGTTCGCCCACTACGACCACGCCCACAACGCACGGTTGGACAGCGATCTTTACGGGCAGCGCTGGCTGGCCGAGAGCGCATTCTCGGCCATCAAACGCCGATACGGCTCCGCTGTCAGACCGGGCGTCTGGTACCGAGCGTTTCGTGAACTCGTGCTTACCGCCGCAGTCTACAACCTCGAGCAAGCAATCAAAGAGTGATCCCTACGCTGTCCGTGGATTCAATAGAGCAGTCACAGACAGAACAGAAAGAACAGACATCACAGACGGAACAGGAGGAACAGATGGAGAGGGCGATGAGAATTAGCTACTGGCGTCTCACTGAATTGTATCTGAGATCACGGAGGTAATGCCATCAAGGAAGATCTGGTGGTAAGAATTTTAAGCTATGCCATTCAATTTGAATCTGTGACACTCGATTCGAGTACGTGACACGTCGATCGAGTGCATTAGATATAACCCAAAGCCATGACAGTTGAAACAGATTCTCACGGACGGCTGTACCTATCGAAGGACGTGCGTGACAAATACGGCGAGAAGTATCATGTTGTTGAATATGAGGACAAGATCGAGCTCATCCCGATCGCTGATGATCCGCTCGCAGCTGTTCGAGAAGCTGCTGGTGAGCTCCGAGAGACTCCACACGAGGAGATTGAGAACGCAATCGAAGAAGAAGCAGCCAAGGATGCAGGTAGGACTGACGAATGACTGTCTACGTAGAGACCGACTTTCTTCTCGCGCTCGCGAAGGACTCAGACTGGCTTCAGGAGGAGGCTGAACAGGCGCTTCAGGAGTACGATGTGGAGACGTCGGCCTACTCGTACCTGGAGCTCTTGATCGCTCGCGAGCGCTACGAGTTTGACTATGTCACCCTAATCTCTAATCTCCTCGATCTCGTCCCCGTGAGGGATGACGAAGAGAAACAGATCGTATTGAAGGCTGTAAACTATTACTCGGACGGTATGACACCGTTCGACGCATTCCATGCAGCTGTAGCGGAGACATGTGGGAATCCGGTACTCTCTTCCGAAAAGGACTACGACGAGATCGACGTCACTCGACTCCAGCTCGAACCGACAGAGGAGTGAGTGGTTTGGCTCTGTTGTGCTCTGTTGAATCCGCAGATAGCGCGGGGATCGGGGCTGAACACACGTCATCAGACGCCAGTTGTGACGGATTCTCACAAGCGGACTTCGAACGATAGGCGGTTTTGGAGAGCGAATGCTGGTTCCGAACAGCGATCTGTCGCTGACTGCTGCTCAAACACTAGATGCTGGTCCAGCGATCCAGCCATCGTCACTGGATTCAACAGAGCAGATGGGTCTTCAACTCGTCTTTCAACTCATTGTGGTCGGGAATCTCGCCCGTCTCCTCCCAGACTTCTCGGGAGTGATAGTTCGCGACGTTCCAGAGTTTACTGGCACTCCACCCGTGCCGGTCGAGCGACTCCGCCACCTGTGAATGGTTGCGGATTCGCGCTCGATAGGTGCGGTGGATTTCCAGCATCGTGAAACGCCTGTATAACCGCTTATATTCGCTTCTCTTGTAAAGGATGGGATTGAAAGCGGTGGAATATCCCGCCCTGTCGAAGCCGGTGGAACTGGGTCACGGAGTGACGGCGCGTATCCACAGTCTGAAGGCCGTGGTAATGCGCCTGTTCAGCATATATCCACGAGAACGTCAGACGTACACGATAAGAAGGCATCGCGAGAGCAGGTCGCGTTGGCTCATGATATCTAGCCGTACTACTACGAGACACAACTCATCCGAGCGATCGAGATCCTTCTCTCTCTCTCTCCGCTTGAGTGGGATCGGACAGATAGTTAGCAAGGACTGTCAGAGAGTCGTATGTTAGAGTTCACCGATTTCGAGAGGGGGGACTCGAATAGGGCGGTGTTGGTGCCCCCACACCCCAGGTGTCGAATGTAGATGCCGAAAAACAGCGGAGAGGGAGCGAGTAATGGAGGATTCGTGGAGGACGACAGTGTCGAGAGATGTTGTATCTTCGAATATCTAGTTCTGATAGAGGAAAACTATAAGTGTGTATCTGTTAAACCAAACCCGTACTAGAAGAACACTAGAGTGAGTGGACAAGATCTAGTTAGTGCAAATGAAGTCGTTCCAGAAGATTCGCCGAATATCACTCTGAACCCTCCGATATTGGCAATCTACATTCGACACCCGGGGTGTGGGTGTCCGCTCCTCAGTAACTTCTATTGAGTAGTGATAGTCATCCTCACAAGAGAACTCTTCCTAGATCACGACCTCTTCCTGTATTTGATGCTCCTTCCGGTTCTGAAGATGTCTTTCTCCTGTTGGACTGGAAGTTCTTTGCCTGCCCCCTTAGACTGATAACGTATCTCGATAATCCTTCTTCCACGTCGTTTGAGGAGCACAACTTCCAACACACCGATTCAGCTTATGTACTCCGTGTATTTGGGCATCTACATTCGACACCCGGGGTGGGATAAAACGAATCCCCCATCAGAATCGTGCGACCGACTCGTTGTCCGTGGTGTGTTGTTCTATCTTGATTCGGCACTGCTCTATCTTCCGGCGTTCACACAGCGTCGCTCAAACTGACTCGATCGTGGATTCCAAAAATCATTCGACACCCGGGGTGGCTGCCCACATCTAAGGCCGAAAATCGCTCGACACCTGGGGTGGTTCTCCTCCCACTGCACTCGGTCAGACAGGCGTATTCACTCGACACCCGGAGAATCTAAATATAAATGATATGTGTGCGTGAGGCCTCATAAGCCACAGAATCACCTTCGTTTGTTCGACTCCCGGTGTGTCTCACCACTTGTTTTTATATACCTCGATCATGGTATTGTGGGTATGTCCGAGGACTCCGACGGGGCGAATCAGTCGCTCGACGACTTCTGGGCTAGCGAGGACCCCATCTTCGCCCGCAAGGAGCTGCTCGATATCGAGCACATCCCTAACGAGGATCGGATCATCGGCCGAGATGAGGAGATCGAGGACATCGCGTCGTGTATCCATCCCGCGGTCCGGGGGCAGTCGCCGCGAAATATGCTCATCTATGGGAAGACTGGGACCGGGAAGTCCCTCGTTGCGAAGCACGTCACGCAGAGCGCTCAGGAGTATGCTCTCCAGAATAACACCAAGATGGGACGTGCGTATGTCGACTGTACGCAGAAGAAAACGGAGACGCGGGCTATCATCAACCTTGCGCGCTCGATCAACAATCCCGACAAAACCGGTATTTCGATTCCGCAGACGGGGCTCTCGACCGACGTCTACTATCACCGATTCTGGCAGATTCTCGACGACCTATACGACGTTGCGATCCTCATCCTTGACGAGATTGACAAGCTCAAGAGCAACGAGATCCTGATGCAGCTCTCGCGGGCAGGCGAGGCCGGCAAGCTGGATTCGTGCAAGGTGGGAATCATCGCGATCAGCAACAAGATTTCGTTCAAGGAATCCCTCGACGAGCGCGTTCTCAGTAGCCTACAGGACCGTGAATTCATCTTTCCGCCATATGACGCCAACCAGCTGCGCGAGATCATGCGGAACCGGCAGGACGCTTTCAAGGACGGCGTCCTGACTGACGATGTGATCCCGCTGTCGGCCGCGTTCGCCGCCCAAGAGCACGGCGATGCGCGAAAGGCGCTCGACATCCTTCGCAATGCCGGTGAACTGGCACGTGATCAACAGATGGAACGAGTCACGGAAGAGCACGTCCGCGACGCCCGGGAGATTGCCGACATCGACCGGTTTTCGCAATTGCTGGACGGGCAACCGCCACAGATCAAGGCGACCGTCCTGGCGCTATCGCTGTTGGCTGAGGAGAATCCTGACACCGACGAGTTCTCCACTCGCGATATCTACGAAAAGTACCAGGAGATCACTGCAGTCTTGGACATGGACACGCGATCGCAGCGCCGAATGAGCGACCGTCTTGAAGAGCAAGTGTTCCTTGATATCCTGGGCCGCACCGAACGTGCCGGCCGCGGTTACAGCCGCGGTGTCACGCATCTCTACTACCTCCTCGAGGATCCAGACGTGGTCCAGACGGTGATCCTCGATGACTCCCGATTCAGTGAATTGCAGGAAGTCGATCTGTAGGCGACTACGATTAGCCGGAGTATTTCATTCGACACCTGGGGTCCCGATCCCCGAATCGTTCAAACCCATCTGAAAATTCGTTCGGGCCTGATACCCGCGTTGGCCCGGAATCGTTGCAGGATGCATTGACCGACTCACCCCTCTTCTCGAACTAGCCCTTTTGGCAGCTCTCGAATTCATTCGACACCCGGGGTGCCGAACCTGCCCCGCCTGGATACCCGAATTCATTCGACACCCGGGGTGCCGAACCTGCCCCGCCTGGATACCCGAATTCATTCGACACCCGGGGTGCCGAACCTGCCCCGCCTGGATACCCGAATTCGACACCCGGGGTGCCGAACCTGCCCCGCCTGGATACCCGAATTCATTCGACACCCGGGGTGTCGAACGTGCTCGACCTTGGTATCTCCAAATCATTCGACACCTGGGGTGGCTCTACGGTGCCCTCTTTATCGGACCGGTCATTCGATCTTGGTCTCATAAAGACCAGCTCGGAATTCATTCGACACCTGGGGTGTTCGACGCCATCCCTTGGAGTGCTTCAAGGGATACTTCTCTCAAACCCCGGTTACTCCTCTGAGTTGACCGGGCCCTTATATTGAGAACGGATCTTGTCCCCTTCCCGCCACTGCCAGTAGTAGTAGCGGTTGTCGTTGATCTCCTTGGTCGTGATCGTTGCCTTCGACGGGACGTCATCCGGAAGGTCGTCGGGTCGCTCCTCGACGTCGACGTCGTCTGTTTCCTCCTTGAGACGAGCTTCCCGCTCCTTGTGTTCGGCCAGTGCATCGGCGTAGCGAGCAACGTCCTGAAGCACCTCCGGTGTGGCTTTGTTGAGGGCGTCAACGATATCTGTGGGCAGGTTTGCCGGTGGGGACGGTGGTTCGTCGGACATCGACTCTCTCCGTGTTAACCAACAGGAACTCTCGACCCATAGTGTTGTTGGTTAAGTAGGTCAGTCAATTCTCTGACCCCGCTCTCTGTGAGGCTCTGGGAAACTCCCTTATCACGATCTGCAACTCTCAGTTGACGTCGCTTCAAGAATAGGCTCTTGGTCGTCTCGACCATCGAACCGAACCACGTAAGAACGTGTTTGCCCGCTCTCTTGCGCCTCTATCGTTGTCTCTCTCGGTCCGCTCTCTGACTTGATCTGCAAGTCGATCGATGATGGATAGCCGAGTTCTCTGACGATTGTGTCTATCGCTTCCTGAATGACGGCTGCTTCAGGGTCGTTTTTCTGACTCATCAGGTGAGCAGTATTGGGCGATAGTGAAAAATAGTGTCACTGTGTCTGAAGGCAGTCTTCGTGTTGCTTTTGGGGACTGCAGTCCGACTCCCGCTTGGATATGGTGAGTAGTGTCCCCGACGAATACGAAATTGATCCCGGCACTGACATCGATCGACTTGCGGCTCTATTTCGAGACGAATACCCCGATGCGGTTGCGCACGACGTTACGGAGGCTATCTTTGTCGATGACGGACCGATTGACTACCTCGCCTGGTTGGCTCTCGATGGATACGATCGCCACGAGTTCTTCTACTACGACTCCGATCCCGATTCGGACGTTCTTCAGCAACTGTTGATGTGGTCCCCCGATCAGCAGGAGATGCGGCTCCTCAAAGCCTTCTTCGCGAAGCAGTACGATACCGTCAAAGAAATCGAGGCTGCGACGTTCATCGAGGTCCCCGATCCGTATCTCCCCGGTACGAAACCGTCGGCGAATATCGCGTTCTATCAGAACCCGGTCGATGACGTGGTCAACGTCGGGCTCAACGCGACGCCGCTTCAGCGCGAGGAAGAGATTCTGTCCGATGTCGACCGGGTCGTCCCGGCGAAAGACCTCGAGACGTTCGCCAGGAACATCATCAACCGGTTCTACGACGATATCGAGGCAGAGGCAGAGCGCCACGAGCTTGAGGGGGACGTCCAGAGCGTGCTTGAGGACGATCCCGGCTTCCACCACCAAACGACGAAAGCCATTCCCGACGACGTCCATCCGGTCTACGCCGGCGAGCCGGCCCAGCTATGGCAGAAGTCGATCTCCAAGGTCGATACAGTGGACGGATCGCAGGGCTTCGTCCAGGTGTGGGTACCAGAGGAGCACGACGATGTCGGTTTCGTTTCGGTTACGAACGGCGCCTACGACCCGGAGCAGGCACTGCACGATGTCCGATCCCAGCTCAAATCCCGGCTGGAGTAACGGAATCCCAGTGCTGTGAGAAGTGATGTAACTGGTTTTTTAACAGGCCCAGATCGTCTCAGAGACTCAAAGGCAGAATGCGAGAACAGAACGAGGCTAGCCTGACGACCTCAGGAGCCTCTTGGTTTCGGGTCTATGCTCTGTTCCGTGACCAGGAGAGGCCAGGAACAGACGCCCTCAGCCTATCGGCCTCATCGGGCGGAGTAGTGCTCCCGCGAACAGCCGACACGAATTCTATCTGATCCTTGACTCTGGATGTCCTAAAAATTACTGCATCGCCGACGACCGCTGGGCTACGAGTACCCCTATCGAGTGCGGCTATTCGGCGTCGCCGTCCTGAATGTCCTGCAGCTTGTCGATCAGGTCGTCAGTAGACGTGTCTGCCTCGAAGGTGATCTCTCCCTCGTGGTCGTTTTCGTGAACGGAAACCCCTTCATCGTCGTTGTCAACGCCAACGTCCTGATTCTGCTGCTCGGATTCGTCGTAGCTGCCAAAACCCATACGGGTCAATCATTTCTCGCGATCGGCAAAAGTTGACCGATATCGTCTATAGTAAACTTGTTCTGTCATGATATGAGGGTATAGTAAATAGGGTTCTCTTTGAGGATATCCTGATCTGCAGCCGAAACGGAATAACTAAGGGCTTCATCCAAAACCAGAAAGATAGCGGGATAGGATAGCCTGGAGATTCCGCTGGGCTCATGATCCGGAGATCGGTAGTTCAAATCTACCTCCCGCTATCAGCTTTCAAATCTACCTCCCGCTATCAGCTTGTTGCTGCCACAGCAGGGGCGAAGTAACGAGTCTAGCATTGGCTACAGGTGAAACGAGGAATTGAAGTAAACCACAAAGAAGCGAAGCGACCGAGTAGGTTGATTCTGATCTGCTGCCTGCTACTTCTCGACAACGGGGCCTGCAGCCTACCTGCAGAACGTTCGATTTCTGACCCACTACGGACCTGATCTCAAGATGATCGACCTCTTGTCCACAGATTGGGAGCGTAGCTACACCCCTATATACGGTCAGACCAGCTCGATGATATTGCCGTTCGACGTGACGTGGAGGTCCCGGCCAAGCTTGTAACCCTGGTTGCCGGCGAGGTCGACGTATCCGGAGAAGCCGCCTATGTCCTGGTGAGCTGGAATGACGTGCTGGGGCTGGAGGGCGTCGAGCATCTCGTAGTGGCCCTCCTGCCGGAGGTGGCCAGAGACGTGGATATCGTCGTAGATACGGGCGCCCTGCATTTTCAGGAGCGATTCAGCCTGATAGCGCTGACCCTCGTTGGTTGGTTCTGGAATGATTCCTGCCGAGAAGAGAACCTTGTCGCCGTCGTCGAGTTCGAACGTCGTCTCACCGCGACCCATCCGGGTGAGCATCGCGCGTGGCTCGCCCTGATGGCCAGTCACGATGGGAAGATATTCGTCTTTGCCCTCGTTCATGATCCGCTCGAACGCACGATCGACGGATTTGCGATGGCCGTACATTCCGATATCGTCCGGAAGCGACGTCGCGCCGATCCGATCGGCCGTCCCGGAGTATTGCTCCATCGACCGGCCGAGCAAGACGGGTTCGCGGCCGATCTCCTCTGCGAACTCGATGAGGGACGAGACGCGAGCAATGTGAGAGGCGAACGTCGTGGCGACGATGCCGCCGTCGTAGTCCTCGAGACTCTTCATGACGTCGTGGAGCTGGCTGCGAGCGACGGCCTCGCTCGGCGTGCGGCCCTTCTTATTGGCGTTGGTGCAGTCCTCGATATAACAGAGGACACCCTCGTCTTCGCGGCCGATCTCGCGGAACCGCTTCATATCGATGGGGTCACCGATGACGGGGGTATGGTCGATTCGCTTGTCGAGGCCGTAGACGATGGCGCCTTCCGGCGTGTGGATGACCGGGTTGACTGCATCAATCGTCGAGTGCGTGACGTTGACGAACTCGAGTTCGGTACGCTCGCCGATCGACATCGTCTCGCCGGCCTCCATCTCGACGAGGTCGTTCTGGACGTGGAACTTGTTCTCGTCGTGGATCTCCCCCTCGACCAGAGCGAGCGTGAAGGGGCTGGCGACGATGGGTGCATCGTATCGATGAGCCAGCTTGGGAATTGCGCCGATGTGGTCGAGGTGACCGTGGGTCGGCACGATAGCCTTCACATCGCCCTCGAGATCAGACATGACGCGGTCGTCCGGGATGGCACCCATGTCGATGAGATCCAGTGAGTGCATGCCCTCGGTCCGGATATTGTCGTGGATCAGTACCTTCGAGAGGTTCAGCCCCATGTCGAAGATGACGATGTCATCCCCGGCACGGACTGCCGTCATCTGCCGCCCAACCTCTTCGTAACCGCCGATTGTCGCAATCTCGATTTCCATATGTATCACCCGATCAGGGCGATCCCAGAACCCGCCGCGAGTCCGCCGAGAAACGGAGAGCAGGAGCCACGTTGCTGCGACGAAAGCGATGAATCGCGGAAACCTGTACTCCCGATTTCGCTCCTGCCCGGGGACAGCACGTCTTTCGGTTAGATGGGAGTTGCCCCGTCGTCTTAAATACCTAGCGGAACTTTCTGCATCACACCGTTGACGTCTCGATAGAATCGACTACGCTGTGGTCCTTATCGATCATAGTCGTCCACCGTACAACGAGTTGGGGATCTTTCTCGGCTGTTTTGTCAGAATAATCGAGCCCGATTGGAGGCCGATCCACGGGTGGCCACAAGCAGGGCAAGACAGTGAACGGAATCGGTTGTCCTTTGGACGACGTACATTCGAGAGTGTATGATGCTTTACTTCTTGGCCAACGTATCGTTCCATATGGAATTTGAAATTATTCAGGGCGATATCGCCGAACAGTCCGCAGACGCCCTCGTGAACGCAGCAGGGACGACTCTCAAGATGGGGAGTGGGGTCGCTGGCGCACTCCGGAGAGCAGCCGGTGGCCCGATCAACGAGGAGGCCATCTCAAAAGGGCCGATCGATCTCGGCGAGGTCGCCGTGACGGATGCATACCAACTGGACGCAGACCACGTCATTCACGCTGCCGCAATGCCCCACTACGGCAACGGTCGGGCGTCGGCCGAGAGTATCCGTACTGCCACAGAGAACGCCCTTGAAGCCGCTGACGACCTGGACTGTGAATCAGTCGTCATCCCGATCCTGGGGACCGGAGCTGCCGGCTTCTCCTTTGACCATGGGGCACGAATCGTCTGTGAGACCGTCTGGCGCTACGAACCGGAGACGCTAGAAGACATTCGTGTCATCGCGTATTCCGACGGCGAGCACCAGACGCTCCAGGAGATAGCCGACGACGTCCGAACCCACTAAACTCGAACCAGACTAATCACTGATACATAGACTGTAAATAGATTGGTGTGGTATCAATTATCACTGCTATTGTAATCGAGAAGAACCAAGGGAGCTGAATTCGTTCCATCTGCTGTTTTGCAACCGCCGCAGGTTACCACATTGTCGTCAGTAGGAATGGGTCGCCAGCGAACCAGAACTGGTACCGATAGCGATAGATGACGGAGCAGCGACAGTTCTACGTTCTCTATCTCACGCGGTTCGTCGGGAGTCTCGGATTCGTGATGCTCACGACGCTGCTCCCGGACTTCATTGACGAGCTGGGCGCCACTGGGCTGGTCGTCGGACTGTTCGTTACTGCGCTTAGTGTCGGTCGAACTGTAGCCGTTGTTCCACTCGGTTGGGCGGCCGATCGTTACGACAAACGCACGATTCTTCTCGTATCGTTGGTTCTCAGCACGGCCGCCTACGCGATGTTCGCCTTCGTCGATACCTCGGCGACCTTCGTCGTCGCACGGACGCTACAGGGTCTCGGCATCGTCGGGGTCGGTTTAGTGGTACTGGCACTCGTCGGTCAGTTCGCGTCAGCTGGTGAACGAGCAAATCAGATCGGGAAGCTCAATTCTTGGCGGATGGCTGCGGGGATTGCCGGCTCGCTCGGCGTCGGTATCGCTTCGACCGTTCTGGGCGTCGGACCGATGATGGCTACTCTCGTTGCCTTATACGTGATGGCGACAGTGGCTGTGTGGTTGTTCGTCCCCACCGACGAGACCAGCACTGGATTCGCCTTCTTCGATCTCGCACTCAACGACCGAATCCTCACGATCACGACTTTCCGGGCGCAGTACGCTGTCGCCGTTACGCTCGTCCGGAAGTGGGTCCCGATCTTCGTCGGCGTGTCTGCAGCCCAGGGCGGGCTCGCACTGAGTACGTTCGCGGTCGGTGCCGTCGTCGCCGCGGAGAAGTTCACTAATATGCTGGCTCAGCCGTACACGGGAAGTCTCTCAGACGAATACGGCCGCGCACTGTTCGTCTTCGTTGGCGGGGGCTGTTACGGTCTCGTTGCGCTGGTCGTTCCGTTCGCCCCGGAGATTGGTTCTATTCTCAATGTCAGCCTGACGCTACCGCAGATCGGTACGTTACCGCCAGCGTTCTTCATCGCTGTCGTACTCAATGGTCTGCTCGGCATTGCAGACAGTATCAGAGAGCCGGCCAGTATGGCCCTGTTCGCCGACGAGGGCGCCGGGAGTGGTATCACGAGCAGTTTCGGGATTCGCGGACTCGTCTGGCGACCCGGCGCGATCCTGGCACCGCTCCTCGGCGGCTACCTGATGTCCGCGTTCGGTATGGACTGGGTTTTCTTCGCCGGTGCTCTCGCTGCGTTCAGCGGTATTCTCGTTTTCTACGGTGTTCTCTCTGTGCGTCACGGGAAGCGCGCACTCTACCAGTGGTGATGTCCTATCGTAGTGCTTGCCACCAGTGCTTCACTCCCTAAAGGGAGTTGGCGAAAGCGAGAGAACCATTCGCGTTCGTGAGGGCCGGCGGAGCTGTGCTGGCGTCAATCGTCGAACTGAGACCGACTGTGTCGCCCGGCCGTCGGTTCGTACTCGAACTGGACAGTCGATTCGGAGGGCATGCTGGTCCAGAGTATACCGTCTACCCGCTCAGCCAGCGCGTCTATGGTGTCCTTGCTGTGGGCCGTGTAGTCGACGCCGATGAGAGTAAGGCCATCATCTGTCCGGAGACCGCTGATACGCTTGAGGACCGTCGACACGTCGTCGACAGATACTGCTTCCAGAACAGGGGTCAGGGATCGAACGAGGAGGTGACGCGCTCCGTGTGACGGCGATCGTGTTCCCGAGAGATCGGAGAGACCGATCACGATCCGTTCGAGGTCGCTTGACCCGTTGACGAAGACGACAGGCTCTTCCTCGTAGAGTGCCGTGACGTTCCGTTGCTCGGAGGTGGTATCCACGAGGCCGAGCGACGGCGCTTCAGATCGGTCGCAGACGGTATCGTACGTCGCCACTGTCTCGTCGGCGCTCTCCGTGGTCGTCACGACGAAGGCGGTGTCGTCGGCGTCCCCAGAGTGGCAGAGCGCACGGAGGCCGACGGCGTACGTCGCCGGTTCGACACTTCCCGCGATGAGCACGGTCGATCCCCCCGATAGTGCGCTCGGAAACGAATCCACATCGATGGCCTGAGAATCGGACGACGATCGAGACGGTCCCTCCATCGGTACTCAACTCCCGCCTCGCGACCGTGTCTCAGCTGCAGTCTCTGACAGTTGCGCGATCGCCGTTTGCGGATAATATCGGGCTCCGCAGGATGGACAGACTGCGATAGTAACCGTTCCGGCTCCGGGTGACGAGAATCCCAGTTCCCGGAGGGGTACTGTTTGCTCGACGAGATCAGTCCCGCAGTCCGCACAGGGGAGGTCTGTTTCGTGTATCATGGTTTGGAGGAACGTGCCCGGCCCCGTCAGCCGTCTCACTGGCCACCGAGGACGAACGGCATCCGGCACGGCGCATCTCAGAGCAGTGCCATCGAGGGACGCCTCCGTCGCGGTGGCGAACCGATGGGCGAACGGAGAAATGACGGGACAGAGCCCGAATTCGTTCAAAGGTTTCCGCTTCTTCGGCAAATAGGTTTCGCCGCCACCAAGGGCGGGGAGTAGACTTGCTACAACTGCCAAATCACAACATAGCAACGACTAACAGCCGGTTCCCCCAGATACTGGAGTCACAGAATCCGCTTTCCCAGCGCACTCGCCGCGAGTTCGACGGCGAGTTCAGCCGTCTCGTTGTGTTCGTCGAGGATCGGATTGACCTCCACGAGTTCCAGCCCGCTGAGAGCGCCCGTCTCCGTAACCTTCCTGTTGAGCAGTTCCATCGAGGCGTGGGCTTCCCGGTAGGAGACGCCACCCCGTTCGGGCGTTCCCACGCCGGGCGCCTCAGTCGGATCGAGCCAGTCCAGATCGAGACTCACGTGGACGCCGTCCGTACCGTCAGTAGCGACGTCGATGGCGTCCGACACGACATCAGTGACGCCACGCTCGTCGATGTCGGACATCGTGTACGCCGTCACGTCGCTCTGCCGGATGGCCGCACGCTCCGCGTCGTCGACGCTCCTGAGCCCCACTATGGCGACGTTCTCTTCCGAGACGTTCGTCGCCTCGGCCCAGTCGGCGTCGGCGAACTCGCCCTGCCCGAGGATTGCAGCCAGCGGCATTCCGTGCACGTTTCCACTGGGCGACGTAGCTGGCGTGTTGAAATCGCCGTGAGCGTCGAACCAGACGATCCCGAGAGAGTCCGACCGTGAAAGGCCGCCGACGGTCCCGATTGCGATCGAGTGGTCCCCGCCCAGCACGAGTGGTACATCACCCGCCGCCACGGCGTCGGAGACGTCGGCCGCAACTCGTTCGCACACCGTGGCGATTTCGGGCAGGTACTTCGCGTCGGGGCCGTCCCGGCCGCTGCTCTCGTCTCGCTGCTCGGGACGTGGCACTGGCACGTCCCCGCCGTCAGTACACGAGACGCCGAGTCCTTCCAGTTCTTCAGCAATCCCGGCGTACCGTATCGCCGAGGGTCCCATGTCGACGCCACGTCGGTCGGCTCCGAGGTCCATCGGCACTCCGATGACTCGGACGTCGGCTTCCATTACCGTGGATTCACCGCGGCCGCGATAAAAGCGGACGCTTTCGGCTTCGCACCGATGGCTCAAATGGGGGAGGATTGTCTGCCGGTTAGAGGGCCTCTCACCGTTGACAGCCGAGTGAACCAGTGGTGATCTCAAGCGGACCGAATAGATTCTGACGTTCGTGCTACGTATTCGTACTGTGATTCACTCGAGACTACCACGTCACATCGTTCGAGTCGTGATGGGTCGTACTCGCGGATCGTCTCACAGATGTCCTGGGCACCATCCCTGAAGTCCTGTGTAGCGGTATCTACCCCGAGAACTGACATCGCACAGGAGTCGCAGTCGAGCGTATCGGCACGTCGCAGCGCATTCTTGGTTGCTGCCCGGATACTCGCTGTCGAGGGCTCCCCCTGCCCGTGGCTCGGAATCGCGGCAGCGTGAATCACGTAGTCAGCGTCGAGCTCGTAGGCGTCCGTGACGACTACTTGGCCGAGTTCCACTGGTCCCTCCGACGCCACGTCCTCAACGATAGCCTCGCCGGCCTCGCGGCTGAGCGTTCTGGCGATATCTCTCTCCATCTCGAGATCCGTCTTGGCATCGTAGATGAGGGCGTCCGCAGACTGTTCAGCGAGGTCTCCAAGAACGACAGAAAACTCCATATCTATCGGTCACGGCCGGAACGGTGTATACGTTTCCACATCCAGTGGATCCTGTGTGACATCCTCCACGCCATGAACGGAGAGGCATCGAAGATCCCTCAGGCAGTCGGGCAAAGCCCGACGACGATGCGACTTCCCTGAGTAGAAATACCGGCTACCGCGGGCAGTGGCTTCCGGCCTGCTCTCTCTGAGCCTCATGTGGCGGTCTATGCCTGTGTAAGCGGCGGGGTTTACGAGATACGCCGTCAGGATTCGCGCCACTTGTGGCCGCATTCGACGCAGGTGAACAACCGGACCTCGTAGGAGCCGCCCGGCTTCGGTATCATCTCGTAGTGGGCCCGATCGCTGTCGCAGTCGTCTGCCGGACAGGGCTCCTGCATCGTCTCGGCGGAGTCCTGGGTCGCGTCGGCCACCGGGGGTGCCCCGTCGTCACGCTGTCCATCCTGGGTCGTCATCGCCGCTTCTGCTTGCGAGTCCCGCGGCTCCTCGTTCTCACAGGAGCGACACACCCACGTGTCGCCCTCCGTGTGCATCATCGAACCACACTCGTCACAGAATTGCATATAAAGTACGATCACACAGCTGTCGGATATATGTGTTAACTTCCGATCCGTCGTGGACTGGTACAATGGCTCCGACCGAACTATATCTGAACACGGATTCAAATAGGAAGTTCTATCTGAATCCGTTTTCAATCAGGCCGTGATGGCAGGATCGTCTACCCGAATTCGTCGGTTGCTCGCTGACGAACTCGACAACTGCTGTGAGGAGGACGTCGAGCAACGACTGGACGAACTCCGCACATTGGCAGAGACGGCTTTCAACGACGACAGTACCCGTCCCGTCTTTGCAGTCCTCGGCAACGAGACGCGCTATCGCCTCGCTCGGGTACTCGCTGTGACAGACGAGGAACTGTGCGTCTGTGAACTCGAACCGCTCGTGGACGTCAGTGAGAGTGCCGTCAGTCACGCGCTGTCAGATCTCGTCGACGCGGGGCTCGTCGCTCGCCGAAAGGACGGTAACTGGCGATATTACGAGGCTACTGCTCTCGCCGAGACGCTCTTCGAGACAGTCGATCAGAGGGAGCCCACCGATGAGTAACGTCGCGCACGAACACGGCCCGAACTGTGACTGTGACAGCTGTGGCGATCCGCGGTCGATGGATTTCTTGGACAAGTATCTCACTGTCTGGATCTTCGCTGCGATGGCAGTCGGAGTCGGCCTCGGCTTCGTTGCCCCGTCGGTAACGCAGCCGATTCAGAACCTGCACCTCGTGGAGATTGGCCTGATCCTGATGATGTACCCGCCGCTGGCGAAGGCCGACTACTCCCGGCTGCCAACGGTATTCAGCAACTGGCGAGTGCTCGGACTGAGCCTCGTCCAGAACTGGCTGATCGGTCCGACGCTGATGTTCGGGCTGGCGGTCGTGTTCTTCAGCGGGCTCGTGCCCGGCCTGCCGGCGCGCCCCGAGTACTTCCTCGGGCTGGTGTTCATCGGGATGGCGCGGTGCATCGCGATGGTGCTGGTCTGGAACGAACTGGCGGAGGGGTCGACGGAGTACGTGACCGGCCTCGTGGCGTTCAACAGCCTCTTCCAGATCGTCACCTACGGGGTGTACGTCTGGTTCTTCGCACTGTTCCTGCCGCCGCTGCTGGGGATGGAGTCGCTCGTCGCGGGTATCACGACGTTCGATGTCACTCCGACGCAGGTGTTCGAGGCCATCGTCATCTTCCTCGGCATCCCCTTCGCGGGCGGCTTCCTGACCCGGTACGTCGGGACGCGCGTCAAGGGTGAAGACTGGTACGAGGAGGCGTTCGTCCCGAAGATCGATCCACTGACGCTGGTCGCGCTGCTGTTCACGGTGATCGTGATGTTCGCCACCCAGGGCGAGACCATCGTCGCGTCGCCGGCCGACGTCCTGCTGATCGCCGTCCCGCTGACGATCTACTTCGTTGTGATGTTCCTGGTGAGCTTCGGGATGGGCCGGGGGATCGGCGCGGACTACTCGACGACGACCGCCATCGGCTTCACCGCGGCGTCGAACAACTTCGAGCTGGCCATCGCCGTGGCGGTCGCGGTGTTCGGCGTCGGCTCTGGCGTCGCGTTCGCCACCGTCGTGGGTCCGCTCATAGAAGTGCCCGTCCTCCTGGCGCTGGTCAACGTAGCACTGTACTTCCAGCAGCGATTCGACTGGGGCAGCGACGGAGCAGCGAGTCCTGACGTGACCGCACGCGAAACGACGACTGACGACTAAGTCAAACCATGTCCACCGATACTGACGCAACCGACCCGATTCGCATCGCTTTCATGTGTGTCCAGAACGCCGGACGTTCCCAGATGTCCACCGCATTCGCCGAGCGCGAGCGGGATCGCCGGGGACTCGGCGACGAGGTCGAGATTCTGACCGGCGGGACCCATCCAGCCGACCACGTCCACGATGAAGTCATCGAGGTAATGGACGAAGTCGGGTTCAACCTCTCCGATCGAACACCGCGAGAGATCTCCTTGGAGGAGTTGCAGTCCTGCGACTACGTTGCCACGATGGGCTGTTCGACCCTTGACGTTGGCGAGGTTGGAGAAGATGTAGATATCCGCGACTGGGCTCTGGATGATCCTGATGGAGAGGATCTCGACCAAGTGCGTGAGATTCGTACTGAAATCGAACAGCGTGTGACTGCTCTATTCGACGAGTTCAGCGATGCACCCTGACAGGCGACACAGCTGACAGAACTACTGTCTCTATCTACTACATTGATCATTCTACAGGGAGTCCGCTTCTCGGTGCAGATCTGGAAATTCGTATTCTACCGGGGGACCGGTTCGGTGAAACACCAAGTCAGTAGGGCTGCGTATCTTGTAGCCCGATTCGAAGTGGGTTAGCGGTACGCGTCGAACTCCTTGCCGAAGAACAAGAAGTAGCCGGTACCGACGAGACCAATGACAGAGGCGACCGTGAAGGCGATCTCGGGACTGACGAAGTCCCAGAGATAGCCGCCGACTGCCGCGCTTGGGATGACCACCGTGTTCCGGAGTAGGTAGTATGTGCCCGTGACACGTCCACTGGTATCCTGCTCGGCGGGGCCGACGATCAGTGCCTTGTGCGAGGGAAGGCCCGCGAAGCGGAGCCCAGAGAACGCAAACACGAGGATCAAAGCAAGTGCACTCTCCGGGGTATTGATGAGCACGATTGGGAAAATGGCGTAGACAGCAAATCCGAGTGCAACGACGGGCTTGAGGCCAACGGACTCAGCGGCCTTCGCAGCGGGAGCCATTACGAGTAGCGCGACCAACATCTCGACGCCGAGCAGATAGCCGAAAAAGGCCTCCGGCGAGAGGTCGAGCGGATAGGTGAATCCGCCGGCACCCACAGTCGTCTCCAGACCGACGCCGAGGAAGCGAGTAACCACGAGTACAAAGAACACGTAGACCATGCCGTTGGCGAACCGAACGAGCGTATCGCCGACGAGCAGCGGACGGAGTTCTTCGGGCATGTCCCGGAGATCCCGCAGAATCTGGTCGAGGCCAGCGAAAGAGTCCCCGATAGTGTCCTCGCTGGCATCATAGAGGATGTGCTGGACGATGGTACCGACGGCCCCGAAGACGACCGCGACCCCGAGAACGTACTGGAAGCTGACGGTAAACTCAGGGTGGAAGCCGATGAGGACAGCCGCCAGCACCGGGCCGATCAGGAACGCAGTGCGCCGGAACGTCTCGGTGCTGGCGAAGCCCGCCGCCAGCCGTGAGGGATCGGTCGCCTGCTTGACGACCGCAAACGTCGCCCCCAGCCCGAACGACTTCCATGCCTGTGCCAGAAAGAGCCCGACAAAGATCCAGATCCACGGCTGGATAACAACACCCGCGAGTTCTACCGTCCCGATCATGGGTGCGAGCAGCCAGAATCCAAAGCCAGCGGTCGATAGCAGTCCAAAGATCGTGAGCGCGTATCGCGAGCCGATGCGGTCAGACACCGCTCCGCCGGGGTACGGATACACTGCCGAGATAATGTTTCCAACCGTCCCGAACAGGCCGACGACGAATCCAGACGCACCGAGGGCGACGATGTATTCGGGCAGGTACCGGCTGGTCATCTGGAATCCCAGACTGAATGCGAACATCGCCAGCGAGAGCACTAACACGTCTCGCTGCAGGGCGAAGAATTGACGAAACGCGTCGAGCGGTCCTGCCGCCTCAGCCTGTCGTTTCGCCATGTGAGTCGATCGCTTTGGCGGTGACTAAACAGTTTGCAAGGTAGAAAGATGCCACTGACTGGATCGTAGCGCATCCAGGCCGATCCGGCGACCTGATCGGAGTGTGTCGAACGAACAGCGGTAAGATTAGAGGGAGGGTTTCAGGGCCGCTTGAGTGCGCCTTCCTCGTCGAAGAGGCTGTGGCTGTCCTTGGGCTCGCCGGGGTGGTCGCGGGCGGCGTCGGGATCGAACTCGACGCCGAGACCGGGCTCGTCGGGCACCTCGATGGCGCCGTCGGAGACCTCCCAGCTCGTCTCGACGATCTCGTCGCCCCACGGCACGTCGCGGCTCATGTGCTCGAGGACCTCGAGGTTCTCGAGGCCGGCACAGAGGTGCAGCGACGCGGCCGTCGAGACGCCGGCGTTGGGGTTGTGCGGCGCAATCGTCATGTAGCGGTTCTTGGCCATCGCCGCCGCGTGCTGGACCTCGGCGAGGCTGCCGTAGTTAGTGACGTCGGGCTGGATGATGTCGCAGGCCTGCTCGCGGATGACGTCGGCCATCGTCTCGTTGTTGTAGATGCGTTCGCCCGTCGCGACGGGCATGTCCACCTGTCGAGTAACCTCGGCCATGACCTCGCGGTCCTCGAGCTCGACCGGCTCCTCGAGGAACATGATGTCGTACTCTTCGAGGGCGTTCGCGACCTCGATGGCGCCGCGGCGGGTGAACCGGCCGTGGCAGTCCAGCGCGATACCGACGTCCCAGCCGACGGCATCGCGGACGGCCTCCAGCAGGTCGGCGACCTCCTGGATCTGGTCGTCGGTCAGCGAGTGCTCGTAGTGGGCGAAGGGGTCGCACTTCAGCGCCGGGTACTCCTGCTCTTCGACGGCCTTCTCGGCGTGGTGAGCGTAGTTCTCGGGCGTCCGCTCGCCGATGTGCCAGCCATTGGCGTAGACGGGGATCTCGTCGTGGACCTTGCCGCCCAGCAGCTTCCAGACGGGCTCGTCATGGTACTTGCCGGCGATGTCCCACAGCGCGATGTCGACGGCGGCTGCGACGGCGTTGATGAGCTTGCCGGCGCGCCAGGCGAACGGATACCGGGTCAGTCGGCGGTTGATCTTCTTGCGGTTGAGCGGGTCTTCACCGATGACGTAGTGCTTGTGGGCCTCGGCGGTCGCCTCGAGCGCGGCGGTCAGTCCCTCGCCGCTGAGCGCCTCGCCGACGCCGGTAATGCCCTCGTCGGTCTTCACCCGGACGAAGAACCAGTTGCGCCAGTCGGCATCGACCACGTACGTCTCAACATCAGTAACCTCCATGGGTCGGTCTCTTGCGGCCGAGAGAAATGAATTGCCATTTCGATACGATTGCCGGCCGTTCGGGCAGCCGACCAGTGAATCGCTGCGCCGCTCGAATCAGGTCAGTGTATCAGGAGCCGGATCTATGTGGAGGGGACTCGACTGGCCACACATGCCCGAAGGTCGATCACTCACTGCTGACGCCGTGATCATCGTCGACGGCGAGGTCGTCCTGCTCGAACGGGATCATCCTCCCTGTGAGGGGCAGTGGGTCCTCCCGGGCGGCTACGTCGAACGAACGGAGACAGCGAGAGCGGCCTGGGTCCGCGAGGCCAGCGAGGAGGTCGGACTCGGCGTCGAAGTCGAGAGGTTCGTCGGACTGTACGACGACCCCGATCGGGACGAGCGCGGCAACGTCAGTGCAGCATATCGGTGCCGTCCGAGCGGCGACAAGGCGCTGACCCGCCGTGAGGAAGCCAGGAGCGCACCGTAGTTCGGGCAGATCACCGGTGACAGCGAGTGCGACTCCATGTCCGCTTCGCGCGTCTCGTAGTCGCACTCCGGGCAGTCGATGCCCGACGCCTTCCCCCCAACGAAGACCACACGGTCGTAGATGGCATTGTTGAACGTCACGGGACTTCGTACGGCCAGCGCGAGGAAAGCGATTGCGTTGACACGTCGCCCCGTTCTACGGTACTTGCGAGATCACTCCTCGTTCCTATCATAGTAGTTAGCAAAGGAGGATATGTCTGGAAAGCGTACGTTCGTGGGGAATGGCTTTCGACATCTCGCAGTGCCCTGACTGCGGCTGGACCGGTAACGAATCCGAGCTGGACGTCGAAGACACGGAGCGCAACTGTCCTGCCTGTGGCTACACGCTCAAGTAACTCTAACCGCTCGCGGGCTATCGCAACCCCGTCACGACGCACGCTCGATCGTCATCCCCCGAGAATTCGGCGGGTATCACCGGAATTCCCGCGACCGATGGCTCTCGTCCTTCATCGCTCCGTCGCGCTCGAACTCGTCGCGGATCCGCTCGTAGTGTGATTCCAGCGCCGGTGTCATGGTCGGACTGATGTCGTCCATAGCGGCCTCGAAGTGACGCATGGTGACCACTGGGTCCGACTTGCGCTCGCGTAACGCCTCGATCGCCGCTTCACGGGCCAGCGCCTCGATGTCGCTTCCGACGTATCCGTCCGTCGCGGCGGCCACATCCCGGAGACTCACGTCCGGGGCCAGCGGCATCCCGTCAGTGTGAACGCGGAGGATCTGCTCCCGGGCGTCGAAGTCCGGCGGACCGACGTGGACGAGTCGATCGAATCGGCCAGCACGAAGCACTGCCGGATCGAGGATGTCGGGCCGATTCGTCGCGCCGATGACGACGACGTCTTCCAGCGTCTGAAGCCCGTCCAGTTCGGTCAGCAGCTGATTGACTACTCGCTCGGTACCTTCGCCCGCAGCGGCTCCGGAGCGGCTTCCTGCCAGGCTCTCCAGCTCGTCGAAGAAGAGAACGGTGGGCGCAGTCTCACGTGCCTGCTCGAATAGCTCCCGGATAGCCTCTTCTGACTCCCCCACCCACTTCGAGAGCACCTCCGGGCCGTTCACGGGAACGAAGTTCGTGTTCGACTCCGTCGCGACGGCCTTCGCCAGCAGCGTCTTCCCCGTTCCGGGCGGTCCGTAGAGGAGAACGCCGGACGGCGGCTCGATACCGAGTCGATCGAACTTCTCCGGCGACTGGACCGGCCAGACGATGCTCTCTCGGAGCTCCTGCTTCGCGTCGTCGAGACCGCCGACGTCCTGCCAGTGAACTTCGGGAACCTCGGCGTTCAACTCGCGTAGCGCCGACGGTTCGACCTCGTCGACGACGTCCTCGAAGTCGTCTCGCGTGACTTTGAGTCCGTCGACGAACGACTCGGGGAGTTCGTCGCTGTCGAGGTCCATCTCCGGGAGGTTCCGCCGGAGCGAGTGCATCGCGGCTTCCGTTGCGACCGCCTCCAGGTCTGCACCGACAAACCCCTCGGCGTGATCCGCGATTTGTTCGACGTCGACGGTTTCGTCGAGCGGCATATCGCGGGTATGGATTCCAAGTATCTCGGCACGTTCGCCGTCGTCGGGGACGCCGAACTCGACCTCACGGTCGAAGCGACCCGGGCGACGCAACGCCGGATCGACTGCGTCGACCTGGTTCGTCGCACCGATGACGACGACTTCGTTCCGCTCTTCGAGGCCGTCGAGGAGCGTCAGGAGCTGCGCCACGACTCGCTGTTCGAGTTCACCGTCAGTCTCGTCGCGCTTCGGAGCGATCGAGTCGAGTTCGTCGATGAAGACGATTGCAGGCGCCTTCTCCGTCGCTTCCTCGAATGTCTCTCGTAGTGCCTCCTCCGACTCGCCGTAGTACTTCGAGACGATCTCCGGACCAGCGATAGACAGGAACTCGGCGTCGACCTCGCTGGCGACGGCCTTCGCGACGAACGTTTTCCCCGTTCCGGGCGGTCCATAGAAGATAACACCCTTCGGCGGCTCGATCCCGAGCTGCTCGAACACGGAAGGGTGGTCGAGCGGTAGTTCGATCATCTCGCGGACCCGGTCGAGCTGGTCGTCGAGGCCACCGATCGTTTCGTACGATGGGCCGTCGTCTGCGGAGCCCTCTACCGAATGAGGCTCTTCGACGAACTCGAGTTGCGTCTCCGGTCCGATCCTCGTGATACCGTCCGGTTCGACGGCCGTCGCCACGAACACTGCGATATCGTCTGTGGATCCTATCGACCAGTCGAGGTTCGAAATTGGCACTGGGACGCGGTCCCCTTCTCGAACAGGTCGTTGAATAAGCCCCTGTCGAAGGGCTGAGACAACAGAGTGCGTTAGCTGGTTGTTGGGCTCCTCCATCGGTGCCAGGACGGCTCGTTGGGCGTCTCGTGTCTCCGCCTTTCTGACGGTAACAGTACCGCCGAGGTCGACGCCGGCGTTGGCACGAAGGTACGAGTCGAGAAAGATACTCGACTGGTCCCAATCCTCTTGGTCCGTTCGCCAAACCGTCGCTGCCGTCATCCGATCTCCCTCGATCGTTACAGGATCTCCCGGGTCGATGTCGAGATACTCGAGGAGTCCCGGGCCCATCCGGGCGATACCTCGACCTGTATCAGTCGTATACGCTTTCTTGACAGTAAGGTTTTGTTCGAGCATTTAGCGGGTAATCACCGCCAGTAACCGATTGAGTGTCCGTCGCCGACGGAGAAAAGCGTTCGGAGCCAGTGGAAAGTGAAACAAGGTAACGGCTTCCCCGATATTCCAATCAGAACACCTGAAACAACTCTAGGCAGGCCCAGAATGTTAGTGAGCAATCGTTCTCCAGTTCCCTTCTCAGTGACTACCCAACTGAACTCGACACAGGAAGGCTAATTATTGAGTAGTGAAAATAGATACCTGGCGGTAATGACGAATGGTTACCCCACTGAGCCCCTTCTGATGACGCGGGACACCGAACCGCCGTATCCATTTACTATCACGGGCTTGAGGTCCTCCAGATACTCGATAAACCGAAGACCATCAACGAACTGGCCACGAAACTGGACTTGGACACCGCTGAGGTTCAGGAACAGGTTTCGTCTCTTGCAGAGTTCGACCGGGTTTACCGAGAGCCAGAAACAGTTCATCCGGAAGAATAGTACGAAAGAAGACTCTACAGCTTAACCAACGGATTGTGCCTCTTTCGTCGAGCTGTTGGTTAATCGGTGACAGGTAACTCTAATCTGATGAGTGATATCGAGTGACAAGACCCGCTGACGACACACACCTCCTTGCAATTGTTCTCTGCTGTAATGATGACTGGAGACAGCTTGGTAGAACACCGGATGATAACATAAAGGACAAGGTTTGAGGCCGGTCCTTCCACGAAATAGTCAGGGGAATTTGAATTCACCGTGTACTTTGACTTTTCTACTACTAGTTCTAGGCAATAACAACAGCAACAACGTTTTTGATAGACTAGCTAGTGGTAGTGAGAGAATCATGCACTCACACTATAGTTCCGCTAATTTCGAGCATACCACCCGCAACAGCAGTTCAAACGCCGTCTCACTCTCCACTCTATCTGAACCTGAAAACACTTGCAAGATGGTGTGTGTTCCCTCTCTCGAACAGCTGAAGCACTTGCAGGATGGTATCTCTAATTAAGTTCTCCAATAGGAAAGTGATCGCATTGCCCACCTTGATCGTAGACGCGGGCACGCCGCACAAGATCGTGAGTGACCACGGTGACGTGAGCGAAACGATCCTCGAGAAGCACTACGACAAGACCTCAAGCGCCAGCGGATACGTCGATGCCGGGCCCACCTCCTGGAGAAGACTTGGTGATGGCTGAGCACCCGACTGCACGGCAATATGTCGTTCCTAAGATCGCGTTAGTTCGTCGTAGCTCACTTGCCCATTGAGAACCTCCTTTCCATAGTCCGTAATCTTATAAGCTGGATCCTCATCATGCCGCTCTGCAAGGTCGTGGTCCACAAAAACCGGACATCGCTGCGAGATCCACTGTCTACTGAACTCGGTGTTTATCTCTAAATTCTTCGCTGTATGCCATCCCTCGTATTTCCCTAACTCTTCAAGGATATATGGATCGGCAGGCACGGCCCAATCTACCTCTCGGTACATTTTGAGACTATCTCCATAAGCGGTTAGCAAATAATTTACGAAGATATTGGGAGCTTCTGTTAATCAATCTGTAGGAGATAATCAGATCCTCAAGTATACGTTCGAATGTTCAAGCTTATATACGGCTGTTCTAGTTTTGAGGACGAGCGCTCAATCCCCTCGCTGTCTGTCGGTTAGCGAGGTCAGTGAGCACAGATACGATCTCCCATGTCGTCTACCGAAGACGCGCCAGAGAACGCGGTAGAATCGAACTTCCAGACAAACTACGCTCGTCGCTTCGGGATAACGATGGTGCTGCTGCTGACGCTGGCAGTGGAACCAGCTCTCGCTCAATCTCAGGGCGCGGTTTGTAGTGCCGATAAACTCCCGACTATGATTGAGGGGTTCTTTCAGCTGACAACTGCGCTGGGGATCGTCGGTCTCGCTATCGTCTGGCAGGCTGACTCCCTCATCGAAATGTTCACGCTGAATCCAGAGCAGAAGAAAGGGCTCAAGCGCCACAAGCGCTCGGCGATGAAGTCCGGGGTCATCCTCGTCGCGCTCGGCCCCCTGTACACGGTCGCTGGTACGATGATGGGCTTCCCGCTGGCGAACTGCGTGAATCTCGCTCCCTGGTAGCCTCCTATGACCCTCATCGTGAGCCCAATGCTTCCTCGAGAGTGCTCCGTGCTTGCGGCCGTCGTGCTGGTGACGAGCCTAGTTACGGGTATCGCCGTAGCTGACCCGCTGCGACCGGGTACAGAGGAGAATGGGCTCACGGAAAACGAATCTGCGACGCTCTGGTCGGGCGATGCGGACAACTACGTTAATCAGGAGGAGTACCGTCAGCGATACGGCGACGATCGATCCGCCATCCGCCAGGTGGCGAACGGGACGGATATCACCTTCAAACGACCGCCGGCGACAGCTGCGACCTGGACGCGCAACGATTTCGAGGATCTCGCCGCCAGCGGGTCTGACACCTCCGTACACCCGCCTCATGCAGACCTCGAGGACGGGACCTTCATCGAGGATGCTCACGCGACGGTCTTCGCGGCTCAGCCCTCTACTCGGGGGCACCTCGAATCAGGCGATACGCCGCTCTACATCGCCCCGAACGGTACGTTACGGGGCTTCGTCGACTATCGGGTTCGCGTCCCCAGCGGTAGTTCCTCCGGGAACACGACTACCGAGTGGTCGCTCGCAGAGCACGAAATCGAGGCGGTCCGGTTGAAGAAGGACGGGACCACCATCGTCGAGCGCGACGGATCTCATACTCCCGCCCTCGACTACCAGATCGAAGACGACTGGCGTGCGGAGCTGACGCTCGAAGCGGAGATCAACGTCCGGCTGCAGAAGACCACCCGGATCGATCGGGGTAACCAGACCGACGTCGATGTAACCTATCGAACGGAGTCACGCAACGTCTCGGATTCGATCGACGTCGCGATCTACGACCTCTCGGCGCGCCCCTCGTACGCCGAGTATCCAAACGGGGATTCCGGCGTTGCCATCTTCCAGTCCCGGCCGTGGCAGGGATATACGCTGACTGAGGACGGCACTACGAGAGTACGTGGCGTCTGGCGATTCTACACTGCCCGGGACAGCAACTGGGACATGCTCGTCCGGACGAACCGAACTGATAGTGCCACAGTCGAGTCCGATGCAATCCCGGTCTACGTCCACGCGTATCCCTCGCGCATCGGACCGCGGGCTGAGCCGGTCAGAGACGGACCGGAAATCATCGATACCTGGGGGACAGACCGCTCGTCGCCGGTAGGGACCATCGGCGAGAACGTCGACATTGACGTCGTCAACCGATCGTACACGACGACCTACGGCGTCGCCGTTCGAGCTGAGAACGTCGACCGTGAAGCCCTCCGCGTTGGGGGAATCGTCCGGGGTGTGAATGCCTCAATCGTCGAACCAGAGGATGGCTCCGAGCGGCAGCTCCGGCGTAGCAACCTTACCGCGGCGGTCATCCGGCAGAATCAGTCACGAGCGACACTCAGGATCGAACTCCGGGACAATCAGACCGGCGAACCGATCACTCTCGACGAGAGCAGACAGTTCCCGGTCCCCGGCGGAAACACCCGGACTGGGTACATCACCGTCGCGGATCAGCGTATCGAAACGAATGAATCCGGGGTAGCTACCGTGACGGTCGACGAGCCGGGTATCCACACTGTTCGATATCATCCGGGCTCGTGGCTCGGTCACGACCCCGCGTACGTGAGCGATACTGCGACCGCTCGCTGGCATCCGCTCGGGACGATCGACGGGTGGTTTGCCCTCCTGTTCGAGACAGGCTGGCAGCTCCTCCCGTTCTTCGTGATGCTCTACGCAGGCAAACGTCTTCTGCGGATGCTCGGACCTGAAGACATCTTTCAGTAAGCCATGACGCGACACGACCCATATCTTAGCAGACGAAACGTACTCCGAACAGTTGCCGGCGCTACTCTCGCGAGTGCCGCTGGCTGTCTCAGTGGCAACGGCGATTCTCCACCTGATGGGAGCGATACTCCCTCCGACGGACAGGGTATCATCCAGCAAGTTGCTGTCGAAGGGACGACGTTGGTCGTTGAATTCTCGGCAGACGACGGGGTCGATCAGATCAACCTCATCCAGCCGAACGGAGAACTGTTCGGTCGACGAGAGGTGGCTGCTGGATCACAGCAGGTCTCGTTCGAGATCGGGACATCGTACGCGACGGGGGCGTATGATATCGTTGCTCTCCAGGGCGATCAAACCGTAGCAGAAGCCTCTCTCACGCTCAAGCCAGATCTCAGAATCGTAGAGACAGGAATCGGGAGAAATCAGCCCGAAAAAATGTGGGATAAATCTGACGATGAAATCAGTGATGAGGCCTTTGTTACCGTCGAAAATCGAGGGAGTGGGCCAGATTCGATTACAAAGCTTCTCTTTATCGGTGATGTCCCGTATCCCTCTGACGAAGAGGGGACAAATTACGCCGATGATGAAGATGTCAGTGGAATCTATGACCCCGACACGGACTCGGAAGCCGATGATGTCGTAATCGAAGCCGGAGAGCAGGTCACGATTTTCAGTTCTCGCTCGCCCTTTGCCTTTGTTCCTGGCTCTGGGACTTCCTGTACTGACGAGCAACAGACCGGCGAGTTCGAACTGATTCTCGAAACGCAAGTTGACGGGGATCGTGTTTCGAAGACGTACCGCATCCAGTATTCTGAGTCAAATGAGCAGGGTAGCTGTGATATCACCTTTAGCGAGGAGTAATCATGGTTGACCTGATCAACGTAGTTCTGGAGGGATTCAAAGAGACCGTCGACTGGTTCACCGGTCTCTTCATGGACGGACTCCGCTCAGGCTACGATACCCTCACTGAGGGGATGTTCGGAACTCCTACTCCTGAGACGAACGGTGCTTTCGTCTTCGGCGACCCTACCAATAGCCCCTGGTCAGCGATTCAAGAAGCACTCGTTGGCGGGGAAATCATGCTAATATCGCTTCTTCTTCTGGTGATGTGTGTCCAAGGGAGGCACACAATTCGGATCTTTAATATCGGGAGTGCATATGAGGCGAGGCGAACGAAGAAGACTGCCTGGGTCGGTGCCTTCCTCATTATCACCTGGTACTGGGTAAGCATCCTGAGCCTCTACATTGTCGACGGCTTCACGATCGCGCTGATGCCGGGCCTGGATTCCCTTGGTGGCGTGATGCTCAATTTCCTCGAGGTTTCACTGACCAATCCTGGCTTGTCTTTGATCTTCTCCCTTATCGGCGGTCTCTCAATGTGGGCACTTGAGGCCCTCTACTACGTCAGGGAGATACTTCTCCTTGTTTACGTGTATGGGATGCCAATAGCGTTCGCTCTCGCCTATGGCAACGTCCCTGTACTCTCAGACATCGCAAGGGGATTCAGCAAGCGGTTCGTACCCCTAGCAGTTCTTCCACTACCTGCTGCAGTCGTCTTCAAAGGGTACGACCTCCTGTACTCTCAAAATGCGCTTACACCTAGCAGCCCGTTTTTGCGATATTTGGTCGCTGCCTCTCTCCCGCTGATTGCAGTCATTGTCACTTGGAAGACGTTCAAGTATGCGACTCCACTGACAGCGAAAGTTCTCGGCGGTGCAGCGAAGGGGGCGACCGTCGTCGGTGGCGTCGCGGCCGGGGCCTACGTCGGCGGCGCCGGCGTCGCAACGACTGCCGCACGGTGGGGGCCCAAAGCCGCCGCTGGCCACACGCTTGCACAGAAGGCTGCTGCTCGCAGCACGAGCGCCGGCGAAGACGATAGTGCCCTGTCGTATCGGCGTACCGAGAACGATCCTGGAGACTACTAACAACTCATGTCGATAGACCAAGACGCAGCAGCGCGGCGCATCATGGACCAGTTTGGCGAGGAGAGTCGTATCCCCTATCTCAACGTGGAAGAGGGAGACGTGGGCGTACTGATCGCCTTCCCGATCGTGGGCCTGTTCATCGCCGGCCTCACTGGCATCGAATCACTCGCCCTCCCGTTCGTGGCCGGGGGCTTCGGCATCGGCGTTGCGATCGTCTACGTTTCACCTGACCATCTGAACGCGTGGACGTGGGCGAAGGACATCTACCGATACGCCAAGCGACCACAGGTGACGTTCAGTGCGCCCGAAGAAGCCGACAGTGGGACGAACGAAACCGAGCGCAACGAGGGCGGGCTCGCGAACTACACTCCGTTCAAGCCCGACGAGCGAACCCAGGACCTGACGAACATCGAGCGGGCGTGGCCCGGCGCTGGTGCGGTCCAGCGTGCCGACGGGACGATGGAGGCGTTCATCGAGATCGATCCCGGCAACATGGACTTCGCGATGTCCGACGACTGGGCCCAGCTTCAGGAAGCCGGCGAGGACTTCGCCAACAAGGAACTGAACTCGAAGCTCAAACTCCACACGACGACCCGCTCGTTCCCGGTTGAGCAGATCACGGAGAACATCGAGGACCGACTGAACGACGAAGACGTCACGGAGAACCCGATCTTCCAGGAACTCCTCGAGGAGTACCGGGAGACCCGTCCCAAGGAGATGCGCGAACGGGGTATCCAGCAGGTTCGTTACTACATCGGCGTTCAGGTCACGCCGCTGGAGGTCTACGACCGCTTCCGGGACGAGAGCACGCCCGCCGAGAAGCTGACCAAGTTCCCCGTCATCGGGTTCCTGTTCAACCCGTTCGTGACGCGCCGCGAGAACCTGGCTGACGCCGAGCGTCGGGCCCAGATGTTCGAGAAACTGGACAGCCGAGTGAACGCCGTCCGCGCAGAGTTCATCCAGCAGGCATCGGGCTGGTCCGCTCGTCGGCTCAGCACTGTCGAACTGTTCGTCCTGAACATGGACTTCTGGAACGGCCGCGAGCACGACTACGACGAGGCAGAGCGCGTCGTTCGTGAACAATCGATCATGGGCAGGTCGCCCCGGGAGGACGAACACGATGCGTAGTATGGTGCTGCAGACGGACAGTAGCGCAGTCGGGCAGCTTACGGAGTGGCTCTCGAACCCAACCTCGGCTGAAGGCGCGGCACTCTACGTCCTCCTCGCCGTCGTGGTCGGTGTTGGTGGGAAGCTTCTCCGGGACCGGTACACCGAGGACGACGAACAGGAAGTCGAGTTCGCGGACGTCCTCGACGAGGAGACGCTAGAGCAGGGCCATGTCGAAGGCCAGCTGCTCGATGACATCTCGGAGTCACACAAGACCGTGACGGCGCCGGCCGCCATCGAGTGGGAAACGCGTGCTGCACGAGTCGGCGAGCAGTGGACCACGACCCTGTATATCGCCGACTATCCCGACTACCCGAACGATGGGTACCTCAGCGACCTCTTCGAGATGACCGACGTGCAGTTCGATCTGACGGCCCACATCACCCCGAAGAATCAGGAGCGGGCCCGCAACGAACTGCAGGACATCGCTGACGACCTCCAGGTCGACGCCGACCTCGAACAGAGCGTCCGGAGTGCCTACCTACAGGAGCGAGCCAACGAAGCAGCTGCGACGTACACGGCCGTCGAGAACGGTGCGAACGTCTTCGACCAGGGGATGTTCGTCACGGTCCGCGCCGACGGGAAAGACGACCTCAGAGACGCCGTCCAGAAGGTCAAGAGTGCACTCCGGGACGATCCGGCGAACCTCACGCCGAAGACGGCGATCTGCCGGCAGGACCTCGCCCTCCAGTCTGCGGCTCCCATCGGCGACAACGTCTTCGGCCGGACGTCGATCGCCCTCGGCGGCGCTGTCGGGGCGTTGCTCTCCTCACCCCACAACGCGACGATCCTTGAGGAGGGCGGCGTCGAGTTCGGCATCCACAAGGACAACCAGAGTCCGGTGGTCATCGATCCCTTCGCGCGGGACAACGGCTACGCGATGTTCACCGTCGGTGATACGGGCTCGGGGAAGTCGTTCAGCTCGAAGCAGAACTTCATCCGGTCGATCGAGCAGAGTAAGGACCGCATCGGGATCATCCTCGAACCGCTGAACAACTGGGCCGGCGTCTCGGAGGCGCTGGACGCCAAGCGAATCACCGTCGGCGGGACGCTCGGGCTCAACCCGCTGGAGATTCGGGAGACGCCCGAACACGTCCAGCGGGCGATGGGCGAGGACGCCAGCCCGTTCAACGAGAAGCTCGACGACGCGATGAGCTTCCTCACCAACTTCTTCGCGCTCCGCGGGATTTCGCTGGGCGACCGCCGGACGACGCTTGAACTCGGCCTCAAGCAGGCGTACAAGCGTACGGGTATCACCGACGACATCGCCACGCACAGCAATCCCAGTCCGACCGTTCGGGACATGATGGACGTCTTCGAGGACATGGTCGACGATCCCGAGGCATTCGTCGTCCGATCCGACGAGGAGGCCGGGAAGATCAAGGAAGACGCGACGTGGTTGCTTGATCAGCTGCGCCCCTTCGAGGAGGGCGGCCGGCACGCCAATCTCGGCCAGGCGTCGGACTTCGACATCCGCGACGAGAAGGTCGTCTACCTCGACCTCGCACAGCAGGAAGGCAGCGTGGACAGCAGCACGGCGCTGACGATGCAGCTGCTGATCTCGCTGGTGTACGAGCGGGCGAAGGTCTCGGAGAAGGAGGTCGTGTTCTACATCGACGAGGCGCGGTACATCATGCAGGACGCCGCGAGCCTGTCGTTCCTCGAGACCGTCTTCCGCCACCACCGTCACCACGACCTCTCGATACGGCTGGTCACCCAGACCGTCGACGAGTTCTTCGAACACCCCGAGTCCGAGGCGATTCTCGACCAGTGTGCAGTCAAGCAGTTCCATCGGCTGGACGGCATGGATGAAGAGTGGGCCGACGAGTTCGGCCTCAACCACGCGCAGATGCGGTTCGTCCAGGACGCCGTCCCCGGCAACGAGGACGCCGGCTTCTCCGAAGCGCTCGTCGGCGTCGACGGCGAGTGGCGCGGGATCAAGGTCGAGGCGATGCCCAAAGAGAAGGCGGTCATCGACTTCGACCCGACGTCCCAGAAGCGGTCCTCGCTGCCCGGCGCCGGCGAGCAAGCTGTCGACCCTGAGACCCAGGCATTCCAGGAGGAACTCGAATCCCGTACGACGAGTGGATCGGCAAATGAGGGCACCGTAGCGAAGCCCGACGGCGGTTCTTCGGAGGAGACCGACGATGCCTGAATATCTCCGCGTGACGCCGACGTCAGAACAGATCGAACCGGCGAGCCTCCCCAGAATCCTCGATAGTCTCCACAAACTGACCATGCCCGGATCCTCGGGACTCGGAGCGAAGCTGAATCCGCTCCACAGTGATACGCCACCCCGCTTCGAGTTCCTCGTCTTGGGCGAGGGCGCTGACGAGCCAGTGGAGTTCTTCTATGGGGCTGATGCACACCTGAACACGATCGAGAAGCGATTGCGCTTGATCTACCCGTCGACGTTCGACGTCGAACGCGTCGAGCTAGACGTCGCATCGCGACTTGTCCAGCCGATCGAGCTCACACGAGAGGAATTCGTCGACCACTACGAGGCCGGGCGGCTCCAGTACGAGTTCGGCCCGGACGAGCGCCAGGATCTCGTCGACGATGAGTCGGACGAGTTTGAGACTGCCGAACCGAATCCGCTTGCTGACGGCGGTGCGGTATCAGCGTCGACTCCGGACCACCACGTGGTCACTAGTGACTGTGTTCTCGAACTGGGTCCACCGGATGCGATTCCGACCACCGATCCGCTGACCACCGTCGACAAGCCGACGATGACCACCGAAGGGACGATTCTCGCACGTCCGGCGCTCGACACGGTTTCCCCGCTCGGTGTCCGATGGTGCGGATCAGCCGCGCGGAAGCAGGACTGGATGACATCGCTGACGCCGTTCACGGACGGGGATACAGACGGCGATCTCCCCTCGGTCGATCAACCCGGTGAAGCGCTGGCGTCGCTCGTCGATCACCTGATCGAGGCGACAGCCCCGATCGCGTTCCAGGTCGTCTTCCAGCGGCGGGCTAGCTGGCAGTCCGATGCAGCAGTGCGGAAAGAGGACCTCGCCGACGGACGAGACACGTTCTTCCAGGAGCTGGTCGGCTCGGTACTTGCGGTCGACGAGCAACGGAGCGACCCGGACGAACGACAGCCCAGTGAGTCCGTCGCAAAACGGATCGAGTACATCGACGCGAAGAACGCCAAGCGGTCGTTCACCGCCAATATCAGAGCGATCGGTGTTCCCACCGACGACACGCAGGACGATCTCGATGCCCGAATGGACTCGCTGATCCCGGCGTTCGACCCGCTTGACGGGCCGTTCTACGAGGTCGAGGGGAAACGGCTCCGTGACAGTGGCTTCCGAGAAACAACGAAGACGAAGAACGCACGGGCTGCTTTGCAGCGCCTACTCGACCGCGAGGTAACGACCGGACGCGGGAAGACGCGACCCGAACTGGTCCTCAGTGGGCCGGAACTCGCGAACTTCGTACTGGTCCCCTCCTCCGAGCAGCTGACGGTCGAAGGGACGCGGGGCACCCGTGCCGAACGACAGAGCCGGAATCCACTGCCCCGCCCCAATCCGGACCTGCTGCAGCAATTCCAGAACGGGATGGCCGTCGGCTACGCGCTTGACGAGAACGGTGACTCCCAGCCAGACCCGGTTCGTATCCCGCCGGACCTGTTGACGACACACTACGGCCGCTTCGCGTCGACGGGTAGCGGGAAATCGAAGGCGATCATCAACGACGCCCTCTCCCTGCGAGACACGACCGGCGGACCCGTCGTTATCGTCGACCCGAAAGGCGATGGGATGTGCGAGAACTATCTACGGTGTCACTACGATCGGTTCGGGAGTCTGGACGACGTCTATCAGTTCCGCGTCCCGGAGGCCCTGCCTGCGTTCTCCTTCTTCGACATCCGACCGGCACTGGACGCCGGGCGAAGTCGCGAGGACGCGATCCAGGACAAGGTCGACCATTTCCACGACATCCTGCGGATGATCATGGGCCGGGAGAAGTACGACCAGGCGTTCGTCGCCAACGAGATCCTCAGCTATCTCATCAAGGCACTGTTCGATGCGGAGTACGGGAGCGACGCCTTCGGGCTGGACGATCTCTTCGAGGCCGCTCTCCAGATGCAGCATGATCAGTCGATTCCGCCTGTTTCGGCCGACAATCGGAACGTCGAGCAATCACTCACGCGGCACTTCGTGAAGGACGACCGCCAGTTCCAGGTCTCGATGGACGCCGTCGGAAACCGGCTCGACAAACTCAGGGAAGACGCTCACCTCCGGCGGATTTTCAGCCACGTTCCCGAGCAAAATGACGCCGGGGAGTACGTGGACAATCGGTTCGACTTCCGCGAGTTCCTCGACGACGACGCGACTGTTCTGTTCGACCTCGGGGACCTTCGCCCGGAGGCCCAGCGAGCAGTCACACTCCTGCTATTGAGCAATCTCTGGGACGCTGTCCAGGTGCGTCGGCGCGACGGGCAGGCCGACTATGACAAGCTTACCAATCTCATCATAGAGGAAGCCGCCCCCGTCGCCTCCACGAAGCTCGTCTCCGAGCAGCTGCTTCCCCAGGGACGGTCGTTCGGCCTGAGCATGGGCCTGGTGATGCAGTTCCCCGAACAGGTGCGCAATCGGAGCGAACGAGCCTACGACGAAGTCCTCAACAACATCAAAACGAAGCTCATCGGGAACATCTCGATCGAACGGGCTCTCGCTGAATCGCTGGCACACGAGGAGCTAAGTCCAACTGAGCTCAGAAACCGGATCAATACCCTTCCAAGCGGCGAGTGGATCGCACAACTGCCGAGCCCGTCGTTCGGGGAGACCGGCCCTGCGCCGTTTTCCCTGAAGCCGCTCCCGATTGCGCCAGGGCATCCGGAAAGCGACCAGCCGCTCTCTGAGCCACAGGAAGACCATTTCGAGACTGTGGCCCGGCCACAGATGGTACAGCGGACTCAGACGCAGTACGCGCTCGCAGAGACGGCCAGAGCGAGCCACAGTCCCGACGAAACTGGATGGGGAAGTTCGGGAAGCGATACTCCGGTCCCATCAGACGCCGATTCTGATAGTGATCTAACGGAATCCTCGTTCATCGGGCGAGCAACGGCCGAGACAACTTCCACGTCGGACAACGACGGTGACACTGCCGAGAGCGCGCCGGGAGATAATGCTCGGGACGAGACTAGCCCGTTCTTCGGCGGTCTGGCTACAGACGACGAAACAGAGGACGACGAAACGGGACCGGAAGACGAAGCGTCGGAAGACGAGAAAGCGCCTCAAGATCGACCCGAGAACGGCTCGTCGCCGGTTCGAGAAAGCGACGTACCCGTCCCCGATGACGAGCTCCGCAACCGTGGACTCAGTCGCGACGACGTTCGCTTCCTGAGCCGCGTCCTCGATGTGATGAACCGGGAGGCCACCGAGTATACGCTCCTCGACTCGATGCGGTCGCTTCAGGACGAGTTCGAGGACCTCGATATTCAGCGACTCACCGACAAGGACATCCTCGAAGAGGCAACCGTCTGCCGGCGCAAATACTACACTGTCCTCCCCGCCGGTCGGGAACTCCTCGGGAAGAAACTCGCAGTGGGTCCCGGAAAGGGAGATGTCGGCGAGAAAACGCCACACAAAGTCGGCGTCAGGCTCCTCGAACTGTGGCTCCAGCAGCAAGACGAGGTCACTCGGGTCGAACCCTACTACGAACACGAGGAAGACACCGTATTCGACGTGGCTGGGTTCGACACAGATGATAATCTCGTGTGGGTCGGTGAAGCGGAGCTCCCGAGCAACAACAGCCAGGCACCCGTCGACGACTACGATAAGCTCAGCGCCGTTGACGCCGACGCAATCTGGGCGTTCAACAATCGCGAGACGGCGGTCGAGGTGCTTGATCGGCTCGCCGATGCGGACCGGATCGAACAGAGCGTCAGTGGTCGGGCAGCACGGTCGTTCTCCTCTATTCGAGACGCCGTGGAGGACTTCGATGCCGCGGGTCTGACCACAGTTCGGAGCTTCAAAAATCTCGACACGGAGGTCAGCTCATGACGTGGCGGCAGGCGACCCGCGAAGAGATCTACGACTATTACGCCGAGGAGTTCCCCACCTACGTCGATGACCTCCCCCAGTTCATCACGGCCGACGGGCCGAAGCAGTACGCAATCGCCTTCCGAGAGCCCCACCCGGTTCGGAATGACGGCGTCCCTGACAGGGACTTCATTCGCCGGGACACGTGGCAGACCGATGCATCGGGAGAGCGGACGACATCCGAGTTCAGCGATTTCGAGGACGTCCTAGAGTTCATTCGACACCCTGCCCGGAACGATCCTCTCGGTCGGAGCAAGTACGCACTCGCCGATCCGGATCTACTGGAGAAGCCAAGTCCACGCCCTGACGCCGTCTACTACGCGCTGGATCACTGGAAGCGTCCCTGGGTACTCCTGGTCGACATCGACGCGAAAGAGATTGCCCGAGAGCGGGCAACGACACAGGTCTCAGAGGACATCGACGACCAGGACGACGACGCACAACTCGACGCCGCGGGGATCCTCGATGCCCCTCCGGCAGGGTATCCGTATGCGTTCGAGGACATCGACCGAGCTATCGAGTACGGGTTCGAGGTGCGGGATATCTTCGAGGCCGACTTCGACGCCGAGGAGACGATGGTCGTGTACAGCGGACAGGGGGTCCACGTCTACCTCCTGGATACAGACCCCGCACATCGATATGACGAACAGAGTCGCGAAGTGCTGAATGATCTTCTTCTGGAAACCTACGACATCCCAATCGACCCGGTCGTAACCGCCGACCGCCGTCGCGTCGCCCGCCTGCCCTACTCGCTCCACGCTGACGTCTGCAGCATTGTCCAGCCGATCGAGAGTCCACACTTCGACGTCCGGTCAGCGACGCCCGAGGTGATCGACGAATGAGCCGGGATACCCCTGTCGACGACGAAGAGACTGCCTATCGGGTCGCGGCGCTCCCGCTGGAGTACGGGAGAACGCGTATCAACCAGCTGTTTACGCGTGGTTACAACCGATACATCGTCGACGGTGAGGACCAACCGGACGACCTCTTGAACGACATCGAACGGTTCGGGACAGCCGCGTTCAAAGAACAGGTTCGCGACGACGCCGCCGAGGAACCGTTCGTCGACGAGCCCGGGACGCTCGCTGTTCTCGCGACACTGAGTGCGATCTGCGTGAAAGAACATCCCAAGTTCGAACAGTCCCGGCCACGGAATATCCAGGTCCTCTACGACATTCGGGAGCTGTACGTCAACAACCTCGCGTCGCTCATTCGGACGGACGGCGGTAGCTCACTCCAGCAGGACATCGCCGACGTACTGTACAGCAAAGACCCCGGTGAGGATGGGCCGCATCCGGGGCAGGTTTGCACGGGTATCAAAGAGATGCCGGAGTTCGGAGAGGGGCTGTACCTCGAAATCCCGATGGCTGCGGCATCCCGGAAGTGTCTCGTCCGTGGGGGCGATGGTCAGTCGGGGACAACCGATGGTGGGGAAATCCTGACGCGAGTGAAAGACAACCACCTGTACGTCCCGGTGGGGGACTTCGACAGCAAGTATCGCGAGTACGCCGAACGGGCGTTCCAGAAACTCCTGCACGTCCAGGAGGCGGGGCTGTCAGAAGACCAGCTGACGTGGTTGACGACCAACGAGTCGGCGATCACGGAGCGGATCGACCGCTTCCTCGAGACTGGCCAGCACGAGCGTGTCTGGCGGAACTGGGACCGTGGCGAACGAACCATCCGTGTACTTCAACGCGCACTCAGTGATGCTCCCGACGATGTCGCCCAACGAGGTGAATTCCACTCAGCAAAAGAACTCTACCGAGCAGTCGAAGCGTACGAGCCCGAGGACAGCTGGGAAACGTCTGTTGCGGACGGGATATCGAGTCCAAGCAGTCTCGCGAAGACGCTCGCCGACCACCAGTCGCATTCCGCCGTCACGATCGACCGCGACGGGCGAGTCAACACGTACCGTATCGGACGGGGCGGACACGGGGCGGAACAGATCGAGGTAACGGAGATCGAGGACCTCTTCGAACTCCCCTGTATGGCCAATATGGAAGACCGGTTGCACGAGAAGAAGCCAGTTCGGAAGGACCTCTACAACTTTGCGCGGATGGTAATGTGGCTGCCGCAGTATCGGAACAGTAGTCTCGACGAGATCGTTGCGGACCTCAAGGACGTCTTCTCCCGGTGGCCGTGGTACGACGACCAGGAGACTGAGTACCAAATCCGCTACGAATTCTCGAACACGATAGACGGGGACACCCCGCTTCCGATGAACTGCGATAACGACGATCTACAACGTTACTGCATCGGCCAGGACCAGTGCCCCTACTCGATCTGGGGAAGCCTTCCGTTCCCGGACGAGATGTATGAGCAAGTCGACGATCAATCTGCTGGTCCCTCTGAGCGGTTCTGAATTATGCGCCGACAATCAGAACTTCGACATAATGAAGCGGCTGGTCGAGAGACATTGAACTAGAGCCCCGTCGAGCAATATCAGCCGCTAGGTCCGCCGAATTCATAGGAATTGGCGATTTCTCACTGTCGACGTCCAGTTTACAGGTGTCTAAGACAAGACTGCACGGGCGCACCGTCCATTCACAGGAAATCCGTTCTCCCTGATTCCAGGCTCATTACCCGGCCGTCGAGCAATTTTAGCACCTCAACACGTGTTCTGGAATCCGTCGAGGTGATTAATATCGATTCAAATCCGCCCGACGAGCCTCTACTATAATCTCGTCCCGTAACTTCAGCTTGCATATCGCGGATTTCGTCCAAAGAAAGAACCGATATGCAGTGTGCAAAGACCGCTAGCTCTCTCCGGCCGAGGGGCCGTTCCCGGAGGATTAGGGTTCCGAGATGTATCAGATATAGAGTATTGAATGAGCGGGTGCGTTCCGTGGTGTCTATCGCCCCCACGAGGAGGTGGCGGGGCGCATCAGGTGCCCCCGATAAACGATGGCTTCGGAACGACTCAGCCAGACACGATCAACGCATCGAGTGACAACCACCGCCGACGATGAGGCACCATGGGCGGACCTCGAGGTGACGGTCCCGACCGACCGGGATCACGCGTCAGTCATCGCGCTCGTGGAGTGTACCCTTGTCGAGCTCACGCACGAGGCCGTGGGCGCTGTCTTCGTCTCCCGGCAGGTCGGATGGGAGACACGGACGCAGTACGTCTCCGTGGACGACGTCGGCGAGCAGTTCCAGAAGCGGCACTACGACGACCGGCTGGGCTGGCACGAGACCACCGTCCCTCGACAGATCATTCGTGACGAGCTCATCACCCAGCTCACGCGGTCGGCCTCGGTGCCGGCGGAACGATCAGCTAAGGGACCAACCAGTGAACCAGACACGTTTGTGGTGAAGCCAGTTCGAGAACTCCAGACGCCATAGCGGCTCTGTCGGAATTCTATTCTTTAGATAGGATAGACAGTGAAATAGCTGATAAATAGCACCTGCGACGTACCACTGTAGATCCTATCGCATCGGGTTCATTCTCATCGCACACTGCTACTGGAGTTAGATGAAAAGCGGCACCATGCCCAGTGTGAGAGTCGCCGCGAGTATCAGTACGTATCCACTGGCAGCTACGACCACCATCCGACGCGCATGGGCGAGCGGCTCGCTGTCGCGGCCACCAGCAGCGAGGTAGCCAGCCAGCGGGAGCGCCTGCAGTGCGTGCAGGCCGATGAAGTGGGTGAGGCGGAAGCCGCCGATGACCTGCCAGCCGACGACCGGAACCGTCGGTCCGGTGGTGGCGAGAGTCCGGGACTGGAGGGCAATCATGGTGCCGCCCTCGAATGCACCGACGACGAACACGCCGATTCCCAGAAGGATTCCAGTAGCGAACGCCGGATGAACGGCAAACTCACCGCGACGTGCCCGGACGGCGAGGAGCGCGATAGTGCCGGTCACGATCACGATGGTCACGCCCATCACGGCGCCGATCGCCGCATCTAGGGCCGTCGTGCGGTTGAAGTGAGAGCCGACGCCGCGAGCGGCCTGGCCGCCGATGAGCGCGATTTCAATCAGGAAGCCGCAACTGACAATAAGTGACACACGCCGACGGAATCGAGGCTGGACCGGGAGGTGAATACCCACCCAACTGAGCGTTGCGCTTACAAGTGCAATCGATCCGGCGAACTTCGTGGGCTTGAGCCAGGCCGGTTCGCCGTTCACTGTCGTCGGATCGAGGACGATTCCAGCGCTAAACGCCACGAACAACACTGCGTTGACCGCCGCCACGGCGAACAGGATTGGATTGCGGCACCACAGTTCTTCGACGAGCTCGCGGGGATTCCAAGCGGCTGTCTGTGGTGTCTTCTGCGGTGTCGAGACGTCTGGTCCCATACGTTGATATCGCTCGCCGACTGAGATATGAACTAACCCAACATGTTGGGACTGTTCAGTCACGGAGGGCGGTGCCGGTGATTGGTGCGCGGTTCCGCATCCGTCTCCCAACGGACCTGTACGTCACCGATCTGTCGCGGTCATTTCCTGACGCGACCTTCCGTCTCCTGTCGGGCGTCCGCACCGGTGATACCGCGAGCGAACTCGGTGAGGCTGTCACCGCTGACCCCAGTGCCGTCGCGTCGGCGTTCCGAGCACACGACGCGATTTATGAGTTCGAGGTGTTGAACCAGACAGACGACCGGCTACTCACAACGTACGAGACGACCGATGTCGATCTGTACGCCTTCGTTGAGGACGTGGAGTTCCCACCCGAGTTCCCGATTGAAGTCCGAGACGGACACTACGAATTCGACCTCACTGGCACTCGTGAGGAGTTTGACCAGTTCCGGGAGACGCTGGAGGACATCGGGGCGCCCTACGAGCTCTTGTCGAAGGTGGGCGAGGAGCGCTCGGATCGCCTACTGACACGTCGGCAGGAGGAACTGCTTGCCGCTGGTCTCAGGGAGGGCTACTTCGAGGTGCCGCGTGGATGTACTCTGGCCGACCTCGCGGATACGATGGATGTCGATAAATCGACCGCAAGTGGCGTCATCCGTCGTGCACAGGCACGCCTGGTTGCGTGGTATCTCACCGGTGCGGGGGGACGATCCGCACTCCCCGAGGAACACGGCCGATAGCGGGCTCAAACCCCGTGAGGAGTCGACCTGACCAGGAGGACGCGGGTCGTATCGGATCAGCAATGTTTCGGTCGTTCTGCAGGCGCGCACGCCGATGCTCGAGATGCCGTCCGACTGGTTTCGTTGAAACCCACGTTCGGTAATCGGCCGGCAGTCGTGCGAGGTACACCCTCTATATTCAGCAGTTCGTTCCTCTCGGAATCAGGGACAGTCGCCCCCCTGTGTGAGATGGTGAGGCTTCGCTCCAAATTGTGGACGATGCACTGACCTACATAACAGCTATTTCAGCGGAAAAGGTGTGGAGATAATCGGATTTCAACAGAGGCTTCTAGAACTGTTTCCTAGCCGGCGAAGACCTCTATGAGAGGTTGTCTCGGAGGTCCCATATTTTCAACACCGCCGCAAATCATGCGACGACTATGGACTGCCCTGCGTCCGGATCCCCGCTTACACTTGACGTCCGACAGGAACGACCGCTCTCGACGTCACTTTCGGACACGCGGTCCTTGCAGCTGACGAAGACGAGCGTATCGAGATTACACGTGATTGCTGGGACTGTGGCAGGCACGAAGCCCGCCAGATTCGCGTCGAATCGATCGATAGGGCCGAGGGGGACGAGGCCGCCGTCGAGCGGGCCGCACTCGTCGACGAGATCGTCGCTAAACTTGCGGCGATCGATAATGTCGCAACCCTCGAAGACACCCTCGACGAGATCCGCCAGCACCGTCGACGCGATTCAGCAGCCACTGACACAGACGCCGATCTCTCGGAGTGAGTGGCAATGCCCGACGCTGAGCCCCTCTACAACGTTCGTGAACGGACCGGAAAGCCTGAGCACGCGTCGGTCACCGACGTGGTCGATCTCGTGCTGAAGCGGGCGCAGACCCCGCGAATGGATCATCAAGACGGTCATCTCGACACCACAATGGCAGCTGTCGTGGACAGATACGGGACGGAGCGGGTCCGAACGGTTATCCACCGCACCCTCGTCGACCAGTACCCGTTCCGCACCGCCACGACCGGCCTCGAGATGCGCAACGTCGATGGCGTTCGTATCGGGACGACGGCCGGCTGGTTCCTCGAGGAGCTGAACGCACAGCGAGATGATTAGCCGTATCTCGTGAAAGCCCTCGGCCTCTCGACGTCCCGCGACCACGGGAAGACGGTCCTGCTCACTCCGTTGCGCGGGCTGCGACTTCCCTGCCTTCGTTCGCTGCGCTCACGAAGCCACCGCTGCGCTCCTCGTGCCTGCGGTGCTTGCGGGGTCAGGGGACGGCCGAGGCGGCCTCGCCCTTTCTGAGTCCGCCAGGATGTGGGCAACTTCGACGGTCGATGAAAGTGGCTGGCCGGTGAGTCGTCACGGCCCGCACCGCTCGCCGCTTACCGCCCGGAGCGTCGCTCGCGGCCGACCATTGATTCTCAGCAGAGCGAGGTTATAACGACGGAGTTCGAGATATTCGGTCTGTGAAATAGCTATGAGCAAAATCCAAGAGTGCCTCATCAACATCCGGATTATGACGTTCAGTTCGGAAATGGAAGATTTGATTGCGGATATCCCCCACCTCATTGATTAGACGACGAACGAAGTCGCCGTTCTCTTCAAAATACGACTCAAACTGGGGCCAATTCTGACACATGAACTGTGGATAATGGCCGAAACTACAGTCCATCAGCCCTTCTGGCGTCCGGATATCCTTATCCTGGTAGAAGTTTTGCAGTTCAGTATCGATATCATCGGGGAACGCTTCTTGGAGGAGCGTCCTAATCGCGATCTCGATGTCCTCAATCAATAGAAAGGGTTCAATCGAGTCCCGGAGATAATGAAGAAGATCGTAGTTCGTGAGAATCTGCAGCGACTCTTGATCGGGATCATCAACCAGCACATACGGATCTTCGGCCAACAAGTCAAAGAGGACGACCAGATCTGCCGTGGGCTCAACCACAGGTTCGACATCTTCGATAGCGATCTGTACCGTTCGCCCAGGGAGATTCTTATCAGCTCCCAGCTTGCGCAATATCGACAGTACCCGCGAGATTGATCGATAGGACACCATCCCGATCAGTTCCCCGTCACGTTCGACGCCCAGTTGAGAGTAGTCGTTCTCGAACATTATCTCAATCGCAGAAATCAGATTGTCCTGAGAGTCAACCGAGGCAAGCTCGTAGCTCGGGACATCAGCCACGGTTCGAACCATACATCGTTGAGGACGTGCATCGCTAATGAAACCCCGCGTAGCCATCCTTGAGGAAACGAATTAGTCCGGATACTGTGCGTTGTTTTTGAGCGCCTGCAAAGGGTGCAGGCGCACTCGGTCGTGCCTGCACAGCACAGGTGATTCAAGATGCGATACCACCATCAGCGACAGGTGTACCGTCAGCTGGAGGCGCGATAATCAATGTCGGCTGACCTCACCGAAATTGAACAGGCCGAAGACGAACTGGAACAGTGGTTGGTTGACCAAGCCGAAGCTGGTGTTCCCGAGATCGTCCTCGTCGGCTTCCTTCGTGACTACGCCGACGACATCGAATATCTCGGCTACGTCCCGCGGATGTGGGATTACAGCGACCGCTGAAAGACTCTGATTTCGCTTCTCTGGTGGTTGTTTTTCGCGCCCACGATGGGCGGAGGCTCGACGTGATCAGGCCTTCACCGAAGAGGGATTTTCCTATGAGACGGTACTGCCAGCTCAGCCCAAATAGCAGTCGCCCGAGCATCGTGCAGTCAACTGAACCCGGCGCAGGTGCGCCATGGGTGCAATCGAATTCTGAGCCATGAATCGAACGAATACGTTCGATATCGTTCCTCAATCTGAGACGACAGAAGAGATCCTTGTGCGAGTGCTGGATGCATCGGCAAGCCTCTGGAATCAACTCACCTACGACCGCCGACAGCAGTTCTTCGCCGGAGAGAGCGTCTGGGAGTGCGATGGCTATTACGACGAGTACGTCGACGTGCTAAGCGGAGCGACAACCCAACAGATCGCTCGCGTGAACGATACTGCGTGGCGATCCTTCTTCGAACTTCTCGACGATCCAGAGTACGATCCGAGTCCCCCTGGCTACTGGGGGAATCAAAATGATGGCCGAGAGCTCCGCACCTACATCCGCAACGATTCGTACACGCTACAATGGAACGAACGATCCCGACTGGAGATTCGCATTGGTATGGATCTCAAAGACGAGTACGGGTTCGGAACGTACGAACGACTTCGGTTGCCAGTTCGGGGCAGACCAAAGTGGCGTGGAGACGGTGGTCGACTCGAAATCTTGCACGACTCGGTCGAAGAGACGTACCGTGTGCATCAATCCGTAACCATCGACACCGTCGAAGAGAGCAGATCAGATGGCTCCGAGGCCGCTGCGCTTGATCTCGGTGCAAACGTGCTCGTTGCATGTACGACAACAGCCGGTGAGCAGTATCTCTACAGTGGCCACCACCCATTTGAGCAGTTTCGAGAGACGACTAACGCTATCGCCAGCGCTCAAGCGAAACTCCCTAATGGACGACACACGAGTCAACGAATCAAACGGCTGGCTCTGTTGAAACCCTCAGTAGCTGATAGGAGCGGTGTACTGAATAGAGGGCGCGTATCTCGCAAGAGATGGTCTACCGCTTGCTACTGAAATCGCTCAGTACAGGGGATAAGTTTCTCAGAGGAGTCCGTTCGATTCGGCATGGACGAGCGAAACAGGCGAAAGGTACGTTGCATGCCTATTTGCTTGTGTCCGCTTTCCGATCGCCACGAGCTCCGAGCCAGAGTGTCACCGTCCCAGTTATCACGACCATGCCTGCATTGAGGACGAGTAAGAGGAGGCCGCCACTGGCCTTAACAGGCGCTCGTGACAGTAATGTTATTCCCCCAGCAGCTGCGGCCGGAACGAGTGCGAGGGCAGCGACGACGCCGACGAGCGTGTCTTGCCGTTCTTTGTCGGTCGTTACCCCCGCCGCGATGCCCGCCGCGGCAGCAGCAACGACGCTGTACCAGCCGGCCGTAATGCGCTCCTCAAGGAGTGGTTTCTCGATGAGGTTCTCCGCAGGTGGGAGAACTCCTGTCACGTTCAGTATCACCGTCGTCACGATAGCCCCAGCAGTCGCAGCCAACAGACCGACGAACGCGACCAAGGCCCCGAATCCGGCTCGATTCAACCGGTTGGCAGCAATGCCAGCAGAAACGAGTTCCAACGGCGTCAATGCCGGGGCAATGACCATCGCACCGATGAGGATTGGAATCGAGTTGGTGAGGAGAGCCACGCCAGCAAGCACACCGGACATCGACATCAAAACAAGATACGGGGTATCAAGGGCGACCTGTTCGTACTTGTTCTCGCACTTTTCGGTAAGTGAGACTCTAGGGGACATTTCGAAGAAATACGGGCGTGCCGGGTGAAATAATTGCGACGATGCGGGAGTGTCTACTAATGGAACTCCGTCCGTAATATTCCACTCTTAGGCCCCCCATCTGCCCTCTGTACCGGTCACGCTGCTTTTGACAGAGAAACGGTAGTCGAGAGCGCTTGTGCAAGATGGAGGGCGCGAATCTTGAAATCCAGATCGTGCTGGAATCATCAGTAACGATACCCGCTTTGGTTTCAGTCTCCCTTCAGTTCAGCCATACACTCGGCGCAAACTTTCATACCACCCTCCCCGGCAAAGTCTTCTTCGCCGTGATCGATTGAGTCGATTAGTTCTTTCGAGATAACATCTGGCGAGATGCTTTGGAGATCGTCCACATCACGGCCGCATCGAGCACATTTGGCCATGTAATGGAGTAACAGGGTCACGGGTTATTATTATTAGCCACGAATCATACCGTCAACGCTGTAGCCTATCGTTACCGTTCTGCTGAATTTATCCTCTGAGTCGGCTACGCCTGTTCTGACAATAGCCTAGGACTTCGTTCAGCGTCTGCTACAGAGAAAGCGCGAATCTTGCATGGGAGTCCGTTAGCAAGCTAAGCAAGTCACATTGACTGTTCGTCCCGGGACTGGGAGCGGTGCTCGGGAGGATGTGTCCGCAGAGCGTGTCGGGGAGGAGCGATTTATCGATTACCAATTCACCCGGACTCCCGTCTCGTACAATCACTACGGGCCTTTATTGTCGTGCCCGCTCTACTATCGGTATGACACTCGACGTATCCATTCCGGAGCCACCCGATCTCTCGAACCGGGGCCGACCGAGCGGTTTCGACTGGGAAGAATCGGAAACCCTCGGATCCGAGGACTTCTACCGCGAGGACATCGAGAACCTCCTCCAGGAAGGCGCGTGGCGTGAGGGGTTCGAGGAATGGGCGGAGTACACGGACCTCGATGAAGAGAAGGTCCGAGTCGTCGACGACCTCGACCTGTTCCAGGCCTTCGACTTCTACCGTGATCCAACGGACGACCACCTCCGCTTCGACGCCCCGACGGTGCCTGAGGACTGGCGCGAGCGCGACGTGACCGAATCGCTCAATTCGAGTTCAGTCTCGGCCATCAACGGCGAGTTACATGACCTCGGCCGGACCGTCCACGAGACACTCCAGAACTACCTCCAGCGGACCCGCGACGCCTCCGACCGGAACGAGGAACCCTTTGGCAAGCGCGAAGAGTAGAGCGAGGTAACGGAGGAACGCGGGCGGTAGTAGGGTGGGCGTTGGTGAGGCGGAGGGTGGAGTGGCGGACGGTGGTGAGCAGAGCGGTGGATTGGCAGGCGTTGGTGGGGTCAAGAAGCTCCAGAAGGTGGTCCGGGATGAAACCCTAACCGTAGCTAAATCCACCGAATACCGCGCGCGAACTACATGGGTCGTGCTCCCGAGCCATTGGCGACTCAGGAGACCTCTCGATCCAAGAGGTCGACACCCAGCGGTGGGAACCGAAGACCAGCAACAGCGCCAGGGCCGCCGGGATCGCGTTCGTCGGCGACGAGGTCGTTTTCCTGATCCTGAACGTCCTGGGAAGTGGCTTCGAGATCTGGGTCTGTCGGGATGGGAAGTTCGATCCGCATCTCCGATAGGCAGCCCTACTGTTATCCGCCTGAATCCCCTACCGTGATATATGGCAGATGATAAACAGGGCCGAGATGAGCAAGCGGATGACGAAAAACGTCGCCAGCGAGAGCGGATGCAAGGGGAGGCACGTACCCGCGCCGACGAAGAAGAGCCGATGCGTGTTGACGCTGGTGAGGGGCTTGGTGATCTTGATGAAGCGCTCAAATCGCACGACTATCCAGCTACGACAACTGAGTTGGTCGAGGCCTATGGCGATTATGAACTTGAAACGCAGGGCGGCAAGAAATCCCTGGAGGACGTACTCGCTTCAACTGATGACGAAATATATGACTCAGCCGAGGACGTTCACAGACGGCTACTGGAACTCATAGGCCGATAGCACAACGGCCCAACACACTCATCTCGCAAATTGGACCGCCCGTGCTGAGATAAACTCCGTCTGTGGTTACCTCTCTGCTGAATCCATGCTCCATGCTCTGTATCGGTCACACCGGGACTGACAGACACTGAGTAGATCGAAACGACACTGCTGCATACACAGCGCATATCGGTCACTGATCTTTGGGCAACTCGTGTGGAGACGAGTCGGTAGAGACTAGTGGGACTTCAGTTGTGAAGTACTGGATCTCCGTATTACTGCGTCTATCGCTCGTAGCCAACAGTTCAGCAGTGAAACGGCACTATTTTTTCGTGTGCGAACCGAACGCAGACACGTGGCAGCGTTACTGATTCTCTTGGGGTTTCTGGTAGCAGTGTTCGTCGGGTACAATATCGGCGGGTCATCAACCGGTGTTGCCTTCGGTCCGGCAGTCGGCAGCCGGGCCGTCAGAAAAGTCACCGCTGGAGCACTGTTTACCGTGTTCGCGTTCCTCGGAGCGTGGACGATTGGGCGGAAGGTCATCACGACGATGAGTACCGAAATCGTCGATGCAGCAGCCTTTACACCCGCAGCGAGCGTTGGCGTCCTCTTTTTCACCGGGCTCGCGCTCCTGATCTCGAACCTCTACGGTGTCCCGGCGTCAACCTCGATGACAGCCGTCGCAGCAATCGTCGGATTGGGGTTGGCAACAGGGACGCTCAACACTGCCCTGATGTTTACCATCCTGTCGGCATGGATCGTCGCCCCATTGATCGCCGTCTTCACAGGTGCGTTTATTGGCAGATATCTGTACCCGCATCTCGACGCCAAATTCGAATTTGGTCGCCTCACGAACCCGTTGATCGCAATCGATACCCAGGGGAGGCGCCCACGGCTATCGGTCAACGATAACGTGGCACCTCGGGATCTGATCGGGTCGGCGCTTGTGGTGGCAATTGCCTGCTACATGGGGTTCAGCGCCGGAGCCTCGAACGCGGCGAACGCGGTCGCCCCGCTCGTCGGCAACGGGTCCCTCGACCCCAGCCCGGCGATTCTCCTCGCTGTCGGGGCCATCAGCGTGGGCGGCTTCACGATTGCCCGGCGGACGCTGGCGACCGTTGGCAGCGATATCACTAAGATGCCGATTCTGGCAGCGCTTATCGTTTCGACCGTGGGTGCGACGATTATCACCGTCCTCTCGTGGCTCGGAATTCCAGCCAGTCTCGCCGTGAGTACGACCAGTTGCATCATTGGCCTCGGGTGGGGCCGTGCAAGCCGAGCGCGGACGCTCGCAGAAATAGTCACACAGTCCCCTGCCGATGAATCCGCTCCAACGTTTACGACTGGTGCACTCAAACTCCCGCCAGTTGAGGACGACAAGGGGGTCGCTGCGGGCCCGACCGTGGGCGAACTCGCTGAAGGCGAGTCTCCTCACCCGGACAGGCAGCACGCATCCGGGGATCGTGTGTCTAGCATTGGCGAGAAAGACCCAGAGGAACTGTCCGCCGAAAGTCTGTTTGACCCCGCAGCGACGGCGCGTATCGTGGTGCTCTGGGTTATCACGCCGACGATGGCGGTCGTGGGATCCTATGGATTGTTTTCACTCCTCGCCTAAGAGAACACCCCGTCCGTCCATCGACCTCGGTCGCGGCCACTCACCGAGCAACGATCACAGGGACGGGCGAGTTGCGGAACACTTTCTGGGCGACGTTCCCGACGACCAGTCGATCCACTAACGAGCCGCCGTGGCTCCCGATGACGACCGCGTCGAAATCGTCGGCGCTGTTCACAATCGCCCGAACCGGATGCCCCAGTTGCACCTCGGTGGTGATTTCGACGTCGTACTCGGCGGCGAGTTCCCGGGCGTCATCGAATACGTCCTCTGCGCGCTCCTCGGCGGCCTCTTCGAGATCCTCCTCAAGAGCAAGTGACGTGGCTGCTCCCCCCCAGGGTGACGGTTCGCCCACGACGTGCAAGACAGTAATCTTCGCGTCAGGATGGTTCTCAAGGGCGTACTCAAGCGCTTGTTGCGCCATTTCCGAGTCGTCCATCGGAACGAGAATCCGGGAGATCATGGTCCTAACTACAGTCAGAATGCCCATAAAATGGTGGTTCGCCTGTCTCAGGATGCGCAACGTATTACCACCCGCTGCTGAACTCACACTCTGTATCTCGCACAACCCTTCTGACAGCATCTAAGTAGATCCCGGCGACCGTGCTGCATACAGGGCGCAAATCGGTCAGAACGCCTGAGTGGGAAGCGATCATGCTCTCCAACCACGTATCACCGGTTATTTGTTTGGCTTTCGATCCAATCGAGCGCCACGAATCGGTGACTGTCACTCCTGATCCTCTTCAAGCCCGCATACTGTTTTATCCCTTGGCGTAGTCACTTGGATGTAGTGGCGAGGGAGAGTCCGTTCGAGAGTATGGAGCCAGAGTCCGACGAGATCGATGTCGAGGACTTGCTTGATCGACTTGAGGACCTCGAAGAGACGGTCGATTCGCAGGAAGATCGTCTGGTCATTCAACAGACCATCAGGACCCTAGACAGACTGTCAGCCCGTCGTATCTTCGGTCTCGACGACCTGGTCCAGCAGATCGTCGGTGGGGTTGTCCTCTCCGCGCCGTTCGTCGTCACCGAGGAAGTTTGGAACCTCGCCGCGTCGATGAACTGGTTACAGTGGATCATCACGATCATCATGGTGATCATGATCGGTTACGGCACTCTGTATAGGGCGGATGACGAACGCGACGCCAAATGGGAGGAGTCGATTGCCGGGTTACCGTTCCGATTCGTCTCGCTACTACTCATATCATACCTCTCGGTGGTGATGCTGGCGTTTCTGTTCGACGCGCCCAGGATATTCGAGGCAACTCCGATGACGACGGCGAAAGCCATCTCGATTGGAGCCATCTTCAGCGTCGTCGGCGCCGCTACCGCAGACTCCCTCTTCGGCGGGTGAGCTAACCAACGACTAAACAGTGGTTGCTGACCTCAAGCTCTATATTCAGCAGCCCATTCCTCTCTGAATCACTGACATTCGCCCTCCCCGGATGCAATAGCGAGCCCGCGTTCGAGGTTGTGAACGACACACTTGATGACGAGTTCCCGGAACTGCTTCCACCAGAGGCGTGACCGCACGAATGCGCCGAATTTCTGTTTGATCGCCGCGTTGACTGTCTCGTTCATGTTCCGCCGATGGTAGAGATCGCTGTCCAGCCGTGTATTCCACGCTTTGTGGAGTTGGGTAAACTCCCGGTGCTTGATGAGTGGTCGAATATCGTGGTCACGGGCAAGCCGTCGGAGCTTCTGGTCGTCATATCCCTTGTCAGCAGTCAAGACCGCAATAGACGCTGCGTTCCGTTTGACCACCTGTGGCCCGATTTGCGTATCGTGTTTCCGTGTTGTCGTGACGTGAATATCGAGAACGGCGTTTGTCGCCGTATCGACCAACAAAGTCGTCTTCAATTGCTGGATAGTGAGGTTCGTTCGCTTCGTGTAGTGAGTTGATGCATGAGCCCGCTCGAACCCGGACGCATCGATGCCGATGACACCGTTCAGCGGTAGGTCCGCAAGGGAAACGTTCAGCAAAACCCGCCAGACAGCCATCTCCAAGCGGTCGAACGCTTTGCAGAGTGTCGAGGGTGCGGGGAGCGAATCAAGGTCAAGCGCGTCACGAATGCGAGGCATCTCAATGAGTTCATCAACGAGGTCGCGGTACGTGGTCGTCTTCTTCACCTTGAGACAGAGTAGGACAACGTGCTGGCGGAGCGTGAAACGCTTCCGCGAATAGCGAGTCGAAAACCGCTTGACAGCACGGCGAGCTAACACCATAGCCCGTTCAACGAATCGAAGAAGCCGTGACTTCGGGAGAGCATCCATCTCCCCTCCAGCTACTCACTTGTCGTGTTTGTCAGCAAGGGTTTCAACAAGGCCAAACGGCTCTATCGCAAACGCTCGCGGCGACGTGACCACGCAGTGAACGCACTCCTTCGGGACTTAGTCGAGCGCTTAGACGAGGCTGGTGTCTCGACGCTCTATCACGGCGATCTCACCGGGGTGCTCGGTGAGTACTGGTCAGTCGAAGCGAACCTCAAAGCTCAGACCTTCTGGGCCCATCGGCAATTTATCGATCGACTCGAATCAGTCTGTGAGGAGTACGGCATTAACGTAGAAGCACTCTCGGAGGCATGGACATCCCAGACATGTCCAGACTGCGGTGAGCGAGAACGAACGCGTCGTCATCAAGAGACACTTATTTGCCCGTGTGGTTTCGATGGCCACGCTGATCTCATTGCTTCGAGAACATTACTCGAACGGGCAACGAACACACCAGTCAGGCCGACGGCACGGCCCGTGCGGTTCCAGTGGGACGATCACCAATGGCACCCTGTCAAGGGAGCCATAGTGACGCCCAACGAATAGCGCACAGACCCGCGAGGTGCCGCCGTAGCGTCCTTGACGCTAGCGAGCGGACGCTCCCATTGTGTGGAGTGGATGTCGACCCGCTGGTCGCTCGCTTTTCAAGCTGCTAGCGCTTTCAGTAATACTCTTTTTGGGCGTTGTTTAGACGCCTGAATCCGGCAATTGACCGAACGGCTCATATGCGGTTTATTGAGCCGGCATTAGTTTTTCTCGGCTGGCTGGGTGGTACTCAACGGCTCGCACCGCGCGCCGCTTGCCGCCCTCCGCGTCGCTCGCGACCGACCATTCCGGGCGGTCTGCCTGCAGTAGCGGGCGGACTGCCGGGCTAAAGTGAATCTGGTCTCGGCGCCAGCATTAAGCGCGTTTTCGGTTGCGCCCCTCGCGGGCTTTCGCGTTCCAGCGCTTGGTGCCGCCTGCGCTGTCGCGCGCCACACCGCGGCGCGCGTTCTCGGCGACAGTCGCGCTGGACACGGACCCGCAGTCCGGGCCGGACACGAGAAACGGCTTAAAGCTGGCCGCTCGCTCCGGGCGGGTCGGCGCGCAGTGCTGGTTGGGTGCCTCCTCTCGGGCGCGCTCTCGCTCGCGCCCAGGGGCGCTCGCGAAGGCGCGAGCGAGAGCGCGCAGATGGATCTGTCGGTCGGTGTGGTCGGAAAACCGCGATGTTAGGGCATCGCGGTGGCGGCGCGTGAGCGCCTTCAGTGGTACCTTGGAGAGATACCAATGTCTAGTAACAACGCTAGTAGCAAGGTCGTTTCGGTCGATGAACAGGCATTCGAGAAAGCGGGCGAGCAGGCGGTCGATGAGGACGGCTTCCCGGTCGTCGACGAGACGCCGGAGTTCGAGGCCGCGGTCGAGCAGGAGACCCAGGCGAAGGTGGATGCAAATCACCCGGACGGGATCGCAGATATGAGCGAGGACCGGATTCACGGTGCAACCCTCGAACAGGAAGAGCGCATTCAGGCGCGGGAAGCCGAACTGGAGCGCATCAGTGCCCAGAGTGAACTGGGAATTCAGGACGGTCGGGAGCGACGCACGCGGGAGGTCGCCATCGAGCAGTGTGGCCGAGACGAGCCGGCGCCGGCGGAGCAGACGGATCCCCGGGAGCAGCTGACGCAAGACGAACTCGCGGCGGTCAACGAGCAGGCGAAGCGGCTCAGTGACGAGCTGACGGGCGGCTGGTTGAGAGCGGTCATCGCGAAGCAGCTGGCCGAGAAGGTGCAGCGCGGTCAGGACGTGTCCAAGGCGGTGCTGGAGACATTGGACGAACTGAAGGCCGTACCCGGAGCGGTCGTGCCCATCGCGGACATGCCGGACGTGCCGATCGGTGAGGTGACGGTCGAAGGTCAGATCACCGAGCTCTGGGCTCCCAGTTCCCCAGCCATCGCCCAAGTTGGACTCATTGAAGACGAAAGCGGGCGTACGAAATTCACGACTTGGGAGAAGAGCGGAAAGACGGTGGTTCAAGAAGGGCAAACAGTCAGGTTCAGAGCGGTCAAGAAAAATTGGTACCAGGGACGGTGCAGTCTCGCCATCACGGGCTGGAGCAGTATCGAGTTCCCGGAGCGCGGCCGGTGGTGGGAAGAATAGCTAGTTGAGGCATCCTTCTTTTTTGCTGTGTGCCGGACCGACCCAGACCCCGCCGCCCCACCCTCCGCTCCGTGCTCGCTTCGCTGCGCGCGCAGCCACGACCTCTCGGACAGTTTTTGAACTGGCAGACCTACGGGACAGCGTCCTAAGCGCTGCGCCTGACGGCGCAGCGTTAGGTCCTGGCGGTCCGGATCGCGCGTCCGGGAAGCCGAACCAGCGGGCCGCGCGTTCCCGCGGCGTGCGCGGGCTCTCGCGTACGTTCTGGACCCCTGGCGTCTCGCGCGTCTTGCTTGCTGTTCCCCACGTCGCACCCCTATCACTTAAAAGTGAATCACGGCACAGCGTTCTGCGATACAGTCACTCGCCCCCGATAATCCCGACCGCCGAGAGTGGCCGGACGCTGTCCCGTAGGAGTCCCCGGTTCAAATCCGCTCCCGCGACTGTCGGTCTAAGCGCACGCACTCGAAAAATTTTGAAGGGTTACTCGTCGCCGTCTTCAGTTTCGCCGTATCCGTGCGGTACACTCCCTTCGGCGAGTTCATCGCTGTCACTTTCGAGATCTGATTTCATGCCCTTACCTGAGCTCCTGGTGAGCTCCTCGGGTCCGTCCTCGTCGTCTGTCATGGTACAGTTGCACGTGCACAGCCGATCCGCGTAAAAGTTCGCACACTCACTCCAGGGAAACTAGCTCCTTGTCTCCCGCCTCAACCCGTGCGCGTTCAACTTTCCACTGGTCATTGTCGAACTCGACTCCGTAGTTCTGCTCTGCGCGCTTCAAGATCGACTGGATGGATGACTCAGGGATACCGAAGTACTCGGCTGTGCTCGTCTTCTGGCGGCCTTTCCGCACCTCTCTGATGAACTCCTGTGTCTTCGCGTACTCGGCCGGCTCTTGGAACAGAAATCCGTCGTCATCGACGTCGTACCCGTACGGTGGGCGTCCGACTCGCTTCCCATCCCGTTTTGCTTTGTCGATCCCCTGCTGTACTCGGTCTCGAATCATCTTTCGCTCGGCGTCCGCAAAGACAATTAATAGATTCAGCATCAGGTCACCCATCCACCCGTCCGAATCGACCGTACTCACGGGCTGTTGGGTACAGTCCAGTTCGATCCCTTGCGCCCTGATGTCCTCAACTAAGCTGGCGAGCTCCGAGAAGCTCCGACCGAGTCGGTCGATCTCTGTCGTCACTACCACGTCTGGCTCACCGGCGTCGATGTCGTCGCGTAGCTCCTGGTACTGTGGGCGGGCGAGCTTCGACCCGCTGTCGATATCGACGTACCACGTTATCTCGTCTTCGTCGTACGTCTCCAGTATCGAATCGTGCTGCCGGTCGGCGTCCTGGTCATCGGTACTCACTCGGACGTACCCAGCGACGTTTCGAGAAGGGCCTGGCATACCCAAATTTACTCACCTGTGCCTGTTAAAGCAGGGATATTTCCTTACCGGGAAGGAAAACTGAAGTTTCCCGTACGGTCGTGGCGGTCATCAACTCATACCCAGCAGAATCTACGGCGGCGATTCTTATTCCACCGGATTGAACCTAGTGTATGGAACTCGTCACTGGAACAACTCACCAGCACTCGACACACGGCGAGGTCCGCATCGAATCAATCCACCGTGAATACTCAGTGTACGAATCAAACACCGGGGATGGGCACGTACCGGGCGGGTGGTTCGTCCGTTACTCAACCGGCGACGAGACTCGTTCCGAACCAGTCGGAGAATTCATAGACCGGATCACCAGCGATGGCGGCGAGTGACTCGATTTGCAGGCGTTCAAGGGGATTCATCGCATCATACTCACGTGCGGGTAGTGACCCACCACACTGCCCGCCACTAACTTGACCGGGTCGATCCGCTCCCGGTCGCACTACGGGCATTACCGGAGCTTGTACCGGCCAGTGGGGTTCCACCAGAACTCGCGGAACCGGGTCGGGGACCTGTAAAGGGGGCACTCCGCTCGGGCACTGGTCGGTGCGTCTCCGACCACTCTGACTGGAGGGGGGAAGATCAGTCGCCACGGTGTCACTTCCGCATCTGGGCACGGGACGGTGACGAGATTGAGGATCGAGACGTAGGTGCCAACAAGCGAGACGGCATCGGGATTCCAGTAGTACTCCTCGTTCGAAGTTCAGTAAACTATTATAGCCTTATTCTTTTTGTCAGAGTTGTGCCGCTCAGCGCGCTCTTTGACACGCCAGCGGTTAAGTCGCCGTTCATCTCGTCTGGCAATCTCGCTGACGAAGAGCGACTAGTTCACTTCCCGACCACGACGAGAGTACACGCAGGCCTCCTCAGCGCGATGGTAGAGCGTGGCCAGGACCTCGTCGTCGTCACGCCGTCCGACAGAGCCGAATTTCTGCACCTCCACGCCCTCGAAGCACTCTTCGGGCCCAAGGTAGATGGCCGTAACGCGGTCTTCCTGCTCAGCTCCAACACGCAATTCCGTGAACGGTTCCGGCAGCTTGCCCCGACGTCGATTCGGCCGCCACACGACAAGTCTCGCTACGCGCGTGAGGAGACCCCGATAGCTAACGTGACGAAAGACGGGTCCCTAGCGACAGTAACGAAGAACCTGAACCATCCCGACAAACCTGCGCGGTTTCTCTTCTCGTACACGAGTACGCGTATTCCGTCGGACGATGTCGGAGACCGGGTTCGGTGTGTGATCTACGACGACTCTGTAAAGTACGACGAAGAACGTCTCCTCCGATTACGGAAATGGAAACAGCGAAACGACGTGCCCGCGATTGTCTACTTTACGAGCAATCCGACGTCAGACCTGGTGGAGAAACTACGTGGACGAGCATTCCTCTGGACGTGGCCACCTCGGCTGTTGTCTGCCGTAGTCGAGAGTGATCGAGACAGTGGGCACGAGTGGATAGGTACCGACGAGGAAGTGAGTCCGACAACTCGCCGGGCACAGGTCGTCGCTAAGCGGGAGCACAACCGCGTTTCGGGGCTCTCTATCGACGTCCATACGTGCGGTGACGGGGACCTCCTGACAGCCCTCAAACGGGCGAACGACCGTCGAGCGAGGTTCGAGTATTTAGCACGTGAGCTGGACGCCGACATCCTCAAGCGTGGACAGCAGCTCGTGCGGTACGCTCTGGGGAGTTTCCGCGAACTCTTGACCCCTCTAGACGTGGCCGACTTTCACGCCCGGCGGACGACGATATCGAGCCGGCTCGCGCAACTTGATCGGTTCGCGGGTCGCATCGCGTCCGATCCCGAGGCGAATCCCGCAACCGGCACGTTCCGGGACGTAGTCTCGGCTCTCGAAGAGTTGGAGGAACTTTGGGACGATGTGCCTGCGAGCGACAAGAAACAGGGCGTGCTAGTTGACAACCTGCTCTACGGTGCACTCGACAGAGGGGACTCGATTTCCGTCGTCACCGCGACAGAGAGTCAACAGCAGGCACTCAAAACGTTCCTCCAGTCTGAGCACGCTGCTCTCTACCGCGACCTGGGTGACGACCTCTCGATACACGACACTCACAGTATTCGCTCGGCCGACCCGACGGACCACGTCGTCCTTTACGGCGCACTTCGGTGGGGCGACCGTGATCTCCTCCGTACCGACGTCGCAACAGACGCTATCGTCCTGGCGTATCCCATCGAGATGGGCCTCCTCCACTCACAGGTGGACGCCTTGGAGGATTCCTTCAAGTCGATTGCGGACACGATGTTCTGGAACGTGATCGACAAGCTGACCCGTATCGCTACGGACGAACCGGCGGACGTCGAACGGGTGAACATTGACCTCCCCGAGTACGAGGAACCCAGTACGAGCGACCTCGGTGAGGACATCTCCGTAGACGAGGCCGAAGGAGAAGACCTGGGCGAAATCGTGCGAGGGTACGAGACAGATTACGAGGACAGCGAAGACTTCGACCCAACCGAGTACGAGACATCCTCCACGCACCAGACGACCACCTCTGGGGGACGGACCGAAACCGACTGTCTCGACGTCCACTTCAGCGACGGCCTGTCCATGTATCTCCGCAAGAACACCGAAGTGTACACCGTGCGCGAAGGCCACGACAAACTGTTCAAGAAGACCGCTTCGCGCCTGAAGGAACACGATGTCGTCGTTCACCTGGAAGACACCGACGAGATGCGTGACCAACTGTACGCATTGATTCGTGAACGGGGAGATGTCGGACTGTACTACTACGCGAACCTGTGGAAAGTCAACCTAGAAGCCGCCTTGGAGGAGACCGGTGACGACCTAGACGAGTTCGTCGAGAAGATGGAGCAACAGGGTCTCGACAAGAACCGCGGCACCTACGAGCGGTGGTACGAGATGGAAGTCCACCGAACGCGCTCAAAGAAGAGCTTCTGGGCTATCGCCGATGCGTACGATCTCGACGGCGTGAAAGAGAACTTCAGCCAGGTGTGGAACGCCGTCCAGGAGATGGAGACGATATACAGTCGCCTGAAGAAAGCACTCAGACAGACAGCACTTCGATCTGCCGCCGACGGAACGCTAGACGACGTAATGCTGTCGGAGAGTCCGGACATCCGACTCAGCGACTTCGAGATCGGGAAGTACCTCTTCCGACTCGAAGTCCAATCGATAGAGGAGGGTGTTGAGGCCAAGAGTTCACAGATAGGACGATTACGTGGGCTCTGACCAATTCGTGAAGTCTCTGGTTAGTCGAGACTTCGTCTGAATGAACTGTGCCATCCTGGTTCCTGCTGCCGCCTCCTCTAGTCCGAGGCTGTTAGACGGCGACTGGAACGAGTGGACCGAGTAACCCACTCCCAAGCTAGATTTGTCATCCCGGATCACTCTCGCTCCCTAAACTTATGAGACTCTGCCATGACGAGAGCACATGGGCCTCGGGCCGCGTGAAATTCCACCACAATCCGACTCTCGCGGGTACGTTCGACCACCGGACGACGCGTACGAGATAGACGAAGACGACAAGGAGTATCAGCAGCACCAAGCCGTCAACAACGTTCTACTGGAACGACTCGTCGAACGAATCACTGGACGAGGCGACTACGGTCAGACCGTCTACGACGTCAACCCGAAGGACCAGTTCTTCGCGGGCGCACTGGCGAGCCAGTACCAGTACCGCGAAGCCCAGGAGTCCGACGACGCGTTCGGGAACATCGCCACGCGGGTCGCACCCTTCACTATGGGGCTCCAGTTCAAGCTCCCGGCGTCAGTTCCGGACGACGAGACGGTGACCATCAATCCTACTGCGAAGGTCTACTACCGCCGTCTACCGACCTACGAGGAGCAACAGGAGTTCGGTGGGCCCGTCGGATTCGATCCGGAAATTGCTGAGGACGATGCGCTCACACCGCCTGAGGAAGACGAAGAGTCCGAGGCAGAAGATTCCGAGGACGAAGAATCCGGGGAGTATGCAGGAGACGATGCGTCACTAGAGGAACTCCGACCAGTGTACGAACGAGTTCAGATCGAAGCTGGCCCTCTCACAGTTACCGCGGGCGACGTAAAGCGAGCCGCAAAGTCCGACGGCGAGCTACCCCCACTCACGGCCGACGATGCGCTGACGGACGCGATGGAGACCTACCGGCAAGACGAGCGCCGGTACTGGGAGCCTGACCCACCGGAAGAGGTAGACAGTCGTAACGAGGACAAGATTCCGGAAACTGCTCTGGAAGACGAGGAAACCTTCGAGACGTTCTTAGAACAACGATTCAGTGGAGACACGCCGACGCCGGTGTGGGATTTCGAGATCTCACTTACAGCCCAATACGACGAGGACGACATCATCGTCTCCGTCTCTTTCGTGAACAAACACGGTGTCGAGTATCCCGATGCACTTGACCCTAAAGGCGAGGAGTGGCGGGCCTTCTTCTTCGACGTCAACTCCGAAGTTTCTGTCGAGGAGACCCCGATTGAGCCGTTCGTCTCCGACGAGATCAGGAACGAGTACCACTACGATCCCGAGATGGATGGTCTCGGACGCAACTGTAGCGTCGAACGAACCGATCCCACCACGATAGAGACGGTGACCGTTCCGATTCACGAGCAGCGGAAGTACCGTAGCCGGGAGACGCTCTCAGCCCCGTTCAGCGACTTCGCGTGGGGGACTATCGAGACGCACTTGGACCGCATCTCTCGGGAGATGGAAGAAGCCCGGGAACAGTACGAGTCGATGCGCTCCGAAGTCCTGACCGACCGGAGCGACGAAGCACGAGAGAAGTTCGACGAGAACTTGGAGGCGTTCGAGAAGGAACGACGGCGCTTCGACCAAGGCCGGAAGCTCATCCGGGACGACGTGGGCCACAGTCGAGCGGCGTTCAAGTTCATGAACCAGACGTTCGACCAGATGGGGGAGAAGTACGAGGAGTGGTACCTCTTCCAGATCATCTACATCGTCATGGCCATCCCGGACGTCGTGGCCCAAACCGAAGATATCGACGCAGAGGACCACTGCTTGGACGAGGTTGACGTGATCTACTTCCCTACCGGTGGTGGGAAGACCGAGGCGTACCTCGGCCTCGTCGTCTTCACCGCGTTCCGAGATCGACTCCGGGGGAAGGCTCACGGGACGACGGCGCTCACGAAGTTCCCCCTCCGGCTACTCTCCCTCCAGCAACTCCAGCGTATCGCGGACGTCTTCGCGCAAGCAGAGCTGATTCGCCGTCGTGAGTGCCCAGACACCGACGAGTTCAGCCTCGGGTACTTCGTCGGGAGTGGGAACACCCCGAATCAACTGATGGAGACGGACGAAGACGGCAATCTCACCGACAACATCAGTCTGGTAAAAGAGGAGGACAGTCGCTACGCCGAGAAGTGGAAGATCGTGACGACGTGTCCATTCTGTGGTGAGGACGCCGTCAAGCTGGACGGCGACTACGACCGGATGCGCCTCCTCCACATCTGCACGAATGACGACTGTGACGAAGAGGAACTCCCTATCTACGTGACGGACCGAGAGGTCTATCGGTACGCTCCGACCTTCGTGGTGAGCACTATCGACAAGATCGCGGTAGTCGGGATGCAACGCCGTTTCCGTACCCTCTTCGGACGGTTGAAGAAACGCTGCCCGAAGCACGGATTCTCGGGAGAAAACCAATGTCTGGTTGCGAACCGTGGATACTCGCGGTACAGTTGTGACGAAGACGTAGATGACGTTAACCCAGTAGACCCTCCGTCGATCCTGATTCAGGACGAACTCCACTTGCTCCGAGAGGAGTTCGGCGCGTTCGATTCCCACTACGAGACGTTCCTCCAAGAGTGGGCCAACCGGGTCGGTGACGGCTGGGACATCAAGAACGTCACCGCGACGGCGACGATCAAGGGTGCCGAGAACCAAGTTCACGCTCTCTACTGGAAGGACGTGAACACCTATCCCTCTCCGGGTCCGCTCCTCAAACAGTCGTTCTACGCGTACGAGGACCCCCACCGACTCGGTCGTCGCATCGTCGGTTCGGTCCCGCACAACGTATCGCGGACGTACGCGTTGGTCGAGGTTCTCCGTGAGTACGCTGACGTCATTCAGCACTACCAGCGAAACCCGGACGAACTCTCGGCGGCATTAGAACGAGAACACCATCGCACGACACCGTATGGGGAGGTCGTTGACCTCAATCTTCCCGACGAAGATTCAGAGAGACGGAACGCCGTCCTGGATATCTTGGAGTACTACGATACGCAAATCGCGTACAATATCCAGAAGGTAGACAGCGACCGTCTCCAGCGTGCCGTCCCCTCCATGATCAACCCGTGGCTGGAGACACGGGACGAAGAACGCGACCCGCTGAACTCCGTAGTGATGAGCGGTGAAACGGGGTTCGATGTCGTTCGTGATGTGTTGGGACGTCTCGAATCGGAGGATCCCGACGATCCCGTGGATATCGTCAACGCGACCAGCATGATCTCCCACGGCGTTGACGTGGACACGCTGAACTTCATCTCGTTCTTCGGGATGCCACGACAGACGGCGGAGTACATCCAGGCGTACTCTCGGGTCGGTCGCCACGTCACGGGTACCGTCTTCGACTTGTTCAACCCGATCCACGTCCGCGACCGCTCTCACTACACGCGGTTCGACAGGTACCACGACTTCCAAGACCTCCTCGTCGAAGCGACCCCACTGGAACGCTGGGCCGAGTTCGCGGTGAACTGCACGATGCCAGGTATCTTCGCTGCGACGCTCCTCCAGTACTACGACGAGCAACTCGAATCCTCCGCCGGGCGCGTGTACCTCTACGACTCGTTCCGAGAGGCACAGCGTGCGGGCGATCTCGACAAGGACGAGCTCCTCGAATTCGTGAAGCGGTCCTACTGTGTCACGTCCGACCAGCGTCCCGAGTGGGCGGAGGATCGGACAGTCGATCTTTACGAGCGGAAAGTCGAGCGGGAGTTCGAAGACATCTGGGAACGGTGCATGTCCGGCCACCCGAAGGACGGTTACCAAGGATGGATCGGGAACATGATCAAGCGTAGTGAGGACGACCGAGGACCGATGCGGAGTCTACGGGACATCGACGAGCAGCTCCCGATTGACGTCGATACGGGTACCGCACAGGTGCTGAATATGTTCGACAGGAGGAAGTAACGATGGCAGATTCAGAGATGAAACGCGGTCTGGCGCAGGTGATGTACCGATTCGGTCCCGAGTCGCTCTTTGACTATGGGCGGCGGGGACTATCGATGAAAGTTTCCCGTTGGGAAACCGACAAGATCGACTCGCTCGACGCGAACTACGTCGCGGAACAGATCGCCACTCACGCATCTAGCTTCCGGAACGACGACGAGGACCCCTGGGTAGACCTCACGGTGGACGACGTGGATTTCCGCCGACCGAACCGCGTCGTCGGATCGCTCTACCCGCTGACCATGTACTGTCAGAACCGGAGTTGCCACCGGGTCGTGAGTAAGAAAGAGCCCAGTCACTTCGTCTACACCAACGGAGAGTGTCCCGAGTGTGGCGGTGAACTCCGTCAACTCGCCTTCGTTCTCGTACACGACTGCGGGAACATGATGTCGATCAACCCGCAGCCCTGTAGCAACCCGGACCACGGATACGACCACATCTACCTCAACAAGCAGAACATCAACGACCCCCTCTCGTGGTACTTCTACTGTGGTGAGTGTGGCGACTTCTGTGGGAACATGTCGAAACGTTGCACCAAGTGCAACAAGGAACGAGTCTACTTCCGTCCGATAGCGAGCAACTCCGTCTACTACTCCCAAGGCGACGTCCTCGTCAACCTTCCAATCGACCAACGATACAGCGGCGAGATCGAATACGGTGAGAGCTGGGCCCGCATACTGATGGCCGCTCACCTCGGTGACCTCGACGACGTCGTCGAAGAGGAGGGGAAGACCTACGAAGAACTCGGCCGGATGACGACGGACGAACGCGACGCGAAACGCCGGGAGAAGCAGATAGAGGAGCTGAAGGAGAAAGTGGGAGCAGAACAGGTCGAAAAGATGATCGAGAGCGGAGTGGATCTCGGAGACGTCTTCGACGTCGCGGAAGACACGATAAAGGGTTCGACGCGAGAGGAGGTCGTGGAAGAGAACCGCGAACGTGTCGAGGTCCCCTCCCAGCGAGGCGGCGATAGTGACGTAGATCAGGCGTACTCGACGCTCTCTCACGAACTCTTCACCTACCTGCGCTCGACTCAGGGATACGAAGGGAATCTAGACGCTACAGACGGGATGGAACGACAACCCACTCCTCTGTCCCTAGACGGTCTCTTGGAGCAGGATGATTTCCTCGAATCGAACCCGGAGGCAGAGGTATACCCGGAAAAACTCCAGAAAGTGAACATCGCGTCAGCGTGGGTCGTGGACAATCTCCCCCTGCTGAACTACACGTTCGGGTTCACCCGCGACCGCCCCGAACGGTCGCGGACGGACCTACAGCCCTTCCCGCATCCCCGGGGTGAGGACAGCACCCCTGTGTACGTTGACCAAACTCCCTCTGAGGCCATCGTCCTCCAAGTGGACCGATCCGCGATCATCGAGTGGCTGGACGAAAAGGGAACAATGCGTGGTGTCGAGCGTCCCGATACAGACGATGAGAGTGACCTCAAGGAGTGGTTCTTGGAGAACGTGGACACCAACGAACTCCGTGACCACTACTCGCCCATCGAAGACGATCTCACGCGGGAAGTGTACACGCTCCTCCACTCGATGAGCCACGCGCTGATGCGGACGGCGAGCGGACAGTGTGGTCTCGACAGCAACAGCATCTCGGAGTACGTGATGCCGAGCATTCCGGCTATCTTCCTCTACGCGAGTAGCACCGAACACTTCTCCCTAGGAGGGATGCACACACTGTTCAAGACGAGGATTCACCCGTGGGTTGACGAGACTATCGCGGACGTCCAGCAGTGCGTGTACGACCCCGTATGTGAACACGAGGACGGTGCCTGCCACGCGTGCCTCCACATGAGTGAAGTCGCTTGCGAGGGTGCCAACGGGAACCTCGACCGCCGATATCTAGTCGGCGGCGACAGAGGTCGAATACCCGCGTTCTGGGAGTCAGAATACGTGTGACCGACGACCACGACGCGATTTGCACGAACTTCGCGGTGGTCCGCCAGTTCGACGACCTTGACCGTGTCGTCGCTATCCGGGACACCATCTTGGCTCTCAACCGCAGTGCCGTAACTCGGGCCGACGTAGATCGGGGATTAGAAACACCGCTGACCACCCGAGAAGCGGCTGCCCTCTTCACGTGTCTCCAGAAGAACGGAGCAGCGACTCAATCGGCGACCGACGAGCGGGGTTTTGCGGACTACACCTTCGAGGTCGATCCCTCCGAAGTAGACCGAGTACTGACCCAGCAAGCCGCGGTGATTGCATCAGACGGTCGTTCCTCCCAAACGGGTCAGGACGACGGGGTTGAGTTCGTGGCTACACTTCCGGGAGGATTCGAACCGACCTCCGCACGTGTCCGTTCGATCCCCGACATCGCATCTACCATCCGCAACCAGGTGTTCGACGCCGATTCGTCGGTACGGATCGCCAACCCGTACTTCGACCCATCACTCGAACTCGTGTCCGACCTTGCGAGTCTCCCCCGGCGAGATATCGAGACACGACTACTGACACGAGAAACCGCAGACGAGGAAGGCGATACACGAACGACGCTCAACAAGATGTGGGACCTAATCGACGAGGACCACCGCGACAACTTCGAGGTGAGAGACCTCTACCGATGGGACGAGAAACAGGGATCTCAGGCGTTTGCGACTCACGCGAAGATCGTGATCGTTGACGATAGGGTCTGCTACGTCGGAAGCGCAAACCTGACCGATACGAGTCTCTCGACTAACTTCGAGTTCGGCGTCGTCGTCGAAGGTGACATCGTTGAGGACGCTGCGACAGTGTTCGACGAAGTGTTCGAGTACTCGCACCCAGTTGATCTGCCGATATAGTCGGTGATACTGCTCGTGTTGCGGATTTACCGGCTATTTGTCTGTGAGTTCGTCTGCTTTGTTGAAACCCTTAGGAGAAGATGTGTTTCAGTAGACGCACTGAATCATAGTGGAAGTCTTGCACAGTGGTTGTTCAGGTTGCAGTCGTTGAGTCGGTCAGTACAGAGGCTACACACAACTTGAAGGAGATTTTTGTATGATGGCCCCCGCCTTACCAGTATGGAGAATATTCCCCAGCCTTCTGACTCACCATACGAAGTCGGGCAACGAGTTCGTATTTATCTGAGCGACGATGATATAGATGCACAATATCATGGTCTCGTCTGCGAAGTCATCGGGGACGATCCAGATAGCTTGGGCGACATGACTGGCCGAGATATTGATAGCCATCACTACCGTCTTCGTCGGGTTGAAACCGGTGAGGAACTCCCACTATCCTTTCGACACGAAGACCTCGTACCAGAGTCCGAATGGCCCGTTCGTGAGTGACTGGTCTCTTCCCTCAATTCTCTGAATGATTATACTCCAATAGTGAAACCGTAATGAGCAACTTGTACACGTCTCTGGATCAACTGGCCTGACAGAAACGCCAGCGGTCGGTACACCAGGTCTACTGATCGGCTGATTCATCGCGGTCCAGTTGGAACATACAAAGCCGGCTTGCTGCATCCCCTCTCTGTATTCAACGTCCGCTTCAAATCAGTTGCTGAGGGTTTCAACAGAGCCAGAAAGATACTTATGCGAGTAGCAAATTGGTGTTAGTACACTTACTCTCACGTACTTCGTGTCGAACACTCAAACGCCCATTCCCGAGGTAACACGGTAATGCATCCGGACGCCCCACCGGACGAGTCTAACGTTCTCGAAAAAGTCGAGACTGCCCTGAAACAGGCAGTGAGAGAGAACTCCGACCTAAACTGGGAGTACGGGACTCGGATCAAGCGGCAGAAGTACACGTACCTTGCGGTCAAGCACTTCACCGGTGACGATGAGGCGTTCCCGGTCACGTATAGCTGGTACAAGTTCGGGGCCGTGATGCCAGCAGCTCCGAAGTCGGGAACAGTCGGTCCAGCGAGCACGCAGATGCCCACACCAGACGCACGCGAGTCGGGGATATTCACGGCGGCTTTCGACGACATCGTCGATTTCTACCGACGCAGTGACTTCACACCCGGCTTAGACCAGGACTGGTGGTACGCGAGCGACCTGGACTTCCTCGCGGCATTCTACGAGTCACACGCGCCAGAGGAGTATCGAGACTTGTACCTGGGGAACGTGGCGCTCCGACAGCACCTCGATTCCGCCTTAGAGGAGGTTCGGACGGCTCGACGGGAATCATCAGCAGATCGGCCTTCTCCGGTGTTCGGAATAGAACAGTACGAGGACGTCGGGCGTGCTGCAGCTCGAATGCACCTCGGCTTGGTTGGTATCGACTTCCTGAGTCAGACTCTCGACGAAGTCCGAGAGTTTACGAATCTAGTAGAGGACGCGTTTCTCGTCCTCAGTCAGACGCGTGCTTCAGAAGTCACGGAGTCACAGGTGACCGTGCTGGAAGAACTGAAGCAGGTCTACAACGAATGGATCTGGGAGTATCCCGCCCTTTTGATGTCGAAAGAGACTACGAAGGGCCCGAACGCCCCGACCTTGCGGAAGTGGTCTGCCCAGAAGCACTTCTCTGTGGAGGACAACCTACAGAAACACATCGACAGTGTTAGTCAATCATGTGTGGATGCTGGTCTAGTTCCGACCTCAGATCAGTACCCGGAACACGACGACGACGTGGAAACTATCGGTCGAGCCGTCGCGCTCCAGGCGATGCGTCGAGATGAGTGAAATTGCACCCGCAGGGGACGTAGAGGACGTATTCACCGATACCTGCGTGTTGTTCGCTTACGCTGTCGAAGGGGAGGCAGACGCAAAAAAGCTCTTCGAAGACACCACTCTCGACAAAGTAGCCAGCGAGCGCATCAAACGCGAGTTCGTCTCGGTAGCTGATCGGCACCAAGACATCCACCGCGAGCTCTTAGAGTTAGCCGCGACGGACGATCTGGACGAGTACGAGCCTACCGATCTAGACCAGAAGAACGACGTTCGATACGTCATCAACCTATACTCCGACCTCACAGAGATGGACGACGTTGAAGTGGTTCGTCGATTGAACGAGCTGATCAATCGGCTGGAGAAGGCGAGAAAAGAACTCTTCGACACCGACGGAGTCCTCACTATTCTGGCCCTTGATGGAGTTGACGCTCAGCTGGTTGGCCTGCTACGTGGTGTCGTCGAGAATGAGGACGATATCAGAGTTCTCTGTGATGCAGCCGCGTGGAGCCGAAACGGCGGCTCGGGTACATTCCTCACTGAAGACACTGAAGACCTCTTGGGGAGCGACGACGATGCAGGAAGTGCTGTAGAAGGGGGTGAAGCGGATGAGAGCGGTGATGGTCTACCCGACTCCTTCGCGGATTTCTTGGGCCCAGAAAACAAGTCCGTACCGGAGCGAATCAACGATCAGATAGTAAGTCGCTACGATACTGACTCAGCGTTAGAGATCCTCTCGATAGAAGATTTTCTCACGATTGAGGCCTAAGTGAAACGCCCTTACCGAGACTCGGCAACAATCTGTCTGATCATCTCTCGTGCCTCGTTCTCCGACAGTCCTTCAAGCTGCACGTTCGTCAGTGCGTGATTGAACCGCCGTGTCGTCTCGTCTATGACACGCGACGGTTCGTCTGCGAGTTCATTACACATGGCTCGTACAGCGGGCTGGTAGCGCGCGAACCAGCGGTCGAACACCTTGTTGACCATCGTCTGGTTGGCAAAGACCGCGTCAGTCGTCGAATAATCGTCACCACGCGAAGTGAGTTCCGCGATCCACCAGAGCCGGTGGATGGCGTTCGAGTACAAGTCGGAGCCCGCACCGAGGAATTTCTCTCTCATCGCCTCCTCGGAACGATACTCCCAACGGTGCCGGACGAGATCGGGATACCGCACTACTGCCAGCCAGTGCCAGAGGCCTGGATCGCCCGCGGTTCGTCTCGTGATATCGAGACCACGGTGGATCTCTTCAGCGAGTGCGCCGTCTATAGCTGTATCGTACTCGGGGTACTCCTCTAGCACCTGCTCTACCGCCGAGTCGATCCTGTCGAGATCGGCTGTCGGACGACCCGGCATGGGCTCGACGTACTCGGTCAGTTGTTCGTCGGTGATCGCTGCCTCGCCCTGCATGAACGATTCACCGACGAGGCGACGTCCATCTTCGGTCAGTCGGTGTAATTCTGTTTCGGTCACGTTAGATCTGGAGGCCCTCCTCCATGAGATGGATCAGCTGCTCTCGTGGATCTATGTACTCCTGAAGTTCGCTATCGATCCGCTGCATTACGTGGGGAAGGGTTTGCGGGTCAGAGAGGTCGTCTTTGAGACGGTGTGTCGCTTCTGATACGTCGCTAGTTTCGTAGAGGTTGCTAGCAAACGTCTGGAGTACCATCTCCTGCCACTCGTGTTCGACCTCGCCCTCTACGTCTACAGCACTCCTAGCACGAACAAGGAGTTGTACCCACACACCGTAGCTCACCTGGTCGAGTATCACGTCACGCATCCGCGCCTCGGCCCCGACAGATCCTCTACTCTGTAGTACCTCGGCAATACGGGGATGATCGGAGTTGATCCACAACTTAGGACGACTCTCGTTCCGGAAGTCGAGGTAGTAGAGCTTGTTCCCATCCGGGAGGTGAGCGTTTTGTGAGAAACGCACTTGCTCACCGTCAATTGCAGCTCGCTCGTCGTCTTGGGGTCCATCAACGACGACGTAGTACAGCGTCCCACTGGCGACGCGGAAGTTCTTCTGGTCGGCGTACTCGTTCGAACCATCTCCCGGACGAGATTCAGTACGAACGAGATACGGACGAAGTTCGACCGTGCCCCGGACAGTACTCTTCGGGACTTCTATCGTTACGTCGTATTCCCCTGGAGTCGTAGGTGCCTCGGAGATGACGACCCGATCACGGTAGATCGTTTCGTGACAGCGAATGGTGACGTAGAGTTTGGCAGGGAGGCGTTCCCGTTCATCTTGTGGAAAGACCGCCTGAACCGTCTCCTCGGGCAGTCGAAGCTTCCCGTCGAGAGTGAGGGTCTCCCAGTCCGGATCGCCACTGCTGTCAGAAGACGACAATGCCGATGCGAGGTTGATCTCGGTCTGCCCTGGCTTCAGGCCGAGCGCTTTTCGATTCCCCTGGTCAACAGCGAAGGAGTCGAGTTCAAACTCGACTCCTTCGTCTCGGTAGCTGAACGGAAGTACCGTACTACGGTGTCGTTGGGAACGTCGGCTCACACTTAGTCCCCCTCCGGAGTCTCCAACTCCGCGAGTATCTCTAATTGGGTCGCACCCACGTCACCGTGCACTAAGTCAGCGTCACCGTCTGAATGAGAACGACCAGTGAACGAGATCTCTCGAACGTTTTCGTCGGCGACTAGATGAGCCCGTCCCTCGTCGTACGACACGGTTACGTCCGCTTGTTCGATCTCAAGGTGGTCGATAGGGATGTCGTCGTAACGGGATCCGTCCTCACCGACTCCGGTGAGTGAGATGTCGGCACTCCAACCATCGAACTCCTCTGGAAGTACTTCGACTCGACCAGAGATTGTCCACGCGTCGCCATCGTAGTGGGACGAGCTATCGATCTCGAAGACAGGGTCAGCAGGTGATGTCGTGGACCGTGGATTTCCGCTCCCGTGAATGGGGAACCTGTTCAGAACGTTGTCGGAGAGGGTGTCGCCGTTGCTTCCCTTCGAGATTAGGTGACGAAGGCCGTCACGCAGCGTTCCAAACATGTCGTCGAGTGCCGTCCGGAATCCACGCTGGTACTGTTCGCGGAGGTTCTCGGTGGATTCCCACTCGTCGTGCTCAGGCGGTTCGGCGAACCGCAGGAATCGGTCGATCTCTCGATCACTATCTGATGGGGACCTTTCCGACCGCGCTTCGCCGGCTGCTAGTACGCCGAAGAAGTTCCGGTCACCGTAGGCGACACGACTCTGGTCGTAGTACTTGACCACCATTCCCGCACCCCGGAACAGCGCGACGTTATTCATGTACGTATCGTCGTCCGCAGGGGATGCGAGGCGAGCCGACAACCGTACCGAGCCGTCGGGAGTCTCGGTCCCATCGGCACAAGGCGGTAGATCAACCGGGATGTCGAGTCCAGCAACGTCTCCGGGGTCAACCAACGTCTGAGCGTCTGTAGTCCTCTCGTCGTAAGCCTCGACGAACGGTCGAATCGCCGGGACACTCTCGACGTCGGCCGTCAGGGTCTCGTCGGGCGTTTCGACCGTGATTTCGAGGTCACCCCGATAGATCGCTGGCCAGAAGTACTTGACAGAGGCCTCAACGAACTCCTGTGCGAGGTCTTCGACGTCTGGTCGCTCGTCTCGCGTCGGGTCTTGGAACTCGACGACCATAGCGCTCGTTCCGCTGACTGCGGGCCGTTCCACGTGCAGTTGTTCCGCGAGCCGCGACGCGCGCTCTCCCCAGAAAGACTCGGGGCGCGGGCCATCGTCCGTCTCGATAGGCTGGCAGAGCCACCCCGCACCTTGGTACGTCGTATCTTCCTCCGGTAGTTGGTGTGTAGGGAACTTAGAACGGGCAATCAGTCGCGGGGAATCGTCTTCGCGCTCGCTGTGAGCCAGGTGTGAGTTGAAGACGACCGTCGAAGCGCCCGAGAACGTCCATAGTACGGACTTACCCAGGCCGTACGAGCCGCCGGCAGTGTCGTCCTGCTTGCTGCTGTAAAGCTCGTCCCGTACTAACGCGGCATAGTTCGAATCTTCGTCCCAGGTTCCGGTTAAGCCGGTCGTGTTTCTGTCTTCGACGACGAGGAGGCGGAGTTCGGCATCGGGGTCGTTGACTCGTTCGACGACCCGTTCGTAGCGATGGCCATTGTGTGTGTTTGAGACCGCTCGCATCCGTTCACCGAGTCCATCGTCCCAGCCGAGTCCGTCTAGAAACTCCTCTTTAGCGTCACCAGTGAGCGTGACGAAACGGAACGTCACTTCGACTGGATCGCCGTTCGAGAGGCCCTGATCGTTCGCGTTTTGAAGAACCTCCCGGACGAACGCCTCAGAGTCGTGGTCTACGGCGTGTTTGGTCGGATCGTCGCCATAGCGTGGTGCTCCAGGCCCACCACTGAAGAAGAACCACTTGGCCGCTTCGTTGATATGAAGTTGTTCCTGGTCCATGCTATAAACCGGTATGTTCGTACGGAACTATGACCACCTAGTTAGTATTACTGTTCCGCGTCGATGAGCTCCGACAGACGATGTGTGAAGAGGTCAAAACCGACTGACACCGGGGACGTTCGCGCGGTGGCAGGTGGGGACGACGACTTTGCCGAACGCTTATGTGATGATACGCGGGAAAGAGGGTTATGAAGGTAGCCGCAGTGGACCTGTTCTGTGGGGCCGGCGGGCTCAGTTATGGCCTCCAGCAATCCGGCATCTCGGTCGTCGCAGGGATCGATCAAGACCCGGACTGTAAGTACCCGTACGAACAGAACATAGACGGCGACTACGTCAGAGCGGACGTCCACGCGCTGGCACAGGACCCCGAACCGATTGCACAGATGTACCCGTGGGATGCGGATCTAAAGGTTCTCGCGGCGTGTGCGCCTTGCCAGCCGTACTCTACGATGGGACACTCGAAGGAAAAAGATCATGAGGACCATCAAAAGTGGGGGCTGCTGAATGAGGTATCCCGGATCGCAGAATACGTCGAACCAGACGTGGTGGTCACCGAGAACGTACTCCAGGTGAAACAAGAGGACGGCGTCTACGACTCGTTCATCCAGAGCCTCGAATCCCAAGGTTACCACGTCAACAGTGACGAGAACAAGAACGTCTACTGTCCCGAATACGAGATCCCACAGAAGCGGAAGCGGTGGGTGGTCATGGCATCCAAGCGGGGACCCCTCTCTCTACCCGACCCCCCGATCCAGAACGAGGACGACTACCCGACGGTCAAAGACACGATTGATCACCTACCACCAATCGAAGCAGGGGAAGTCTGTGACGAGAACGACGTACACAGAGCACGTTCTCTCTCAAAGAAGAATCTGGAGCGTATAGACAACATGGAACCCGGTGGAGATTGGACTCTCTGGGAAGAAGAAGGCCTCGACCACCTTCTCGCGGATTGTCACCGGAAGGCGAGCGGACGCTCGTACAAGGCACCCTACAGTCGTATGCGGCCCGACGAACCCTCTCCGACGATCACGACGCAGTTCTACAATTACGGAAGTGGTCGCTTTGGACACTACGATACGGACCAGAACCGAGCACTCTCGATCCTTGAAGGGGCTCTGCTTCAGACGTTCCCAGAAGACTACGACTTCTACGACGATTGGGAGGACGTCGGCGTGTCGAATCTGGGCCGGATGATTGGTAACGCAGTCCCTCCGAAACTCGGTGAGTACATGGGACAGGCAATCCTCTCGCACGTCGGCGCTGCTGCGCCGTCCGTCGAGTCCTCCGTCGCCGACGACTGAGAGAGAACTGATGTCGTCTGAGACGGAGCGCCGGTTTCGGGAAGACCTGCTCGAATGGGGTGAGGAGAACCTCCGTGAGTATCCGTGGCGTGAACCTGATCGAACCCTGTACGAGGTGTTCGTAGCGGAGTTCTTCCTGACTCAGACGCCGGCTGACAACGTCGCAGCAGTCTATCCGGAGTTCCTAGAACGATTCCCCACGCTAGACGAGATAGCGGAGACGAGTGAGGATGAACTCGTCGAAGCTATCGAGCCTCTCGGATTTCAAAACATGCGAGCAGAGGCACTGAAGCAGATTGCCACGACGCACGATCACCTCCCCACCGAGCCAGAATCGCTTATCGAACTTCCGCGAGTGGGCCTGTACGTAGCGAACGCTACGTTGTGCTTCGGCCGTGGTGACCAGTTGCCGGTGCTCGACAGGAACGTTGAGAGGGTGTACAGTCGGGTATTTCGAGACACGTGGCCAGAGACAGAAGCTGATCAGTTAGCGTTCACGCAGAGACTAGTACCTGACGAGGCCCGTCTGTACAATCTCGCTCTGCTTGATTTCGGTGCGCTGGTCTGTCAGACTGAACCGCTGTGTGAGCAGTGTTTCGCCAACGAGTATTGCATCTACTTCCGAGAATCGGCAAAGCAGGCGTAGCGCTACAAAGTCGCCAGCCATGGTTCTCGGGACAGAATGAGTTTCTTGGCCGATCTGCTTACGTCAATTAAAATTGGCATAGTGATCTTTTGAAACGCTCAGCCACTAATAGGACGGGCATGCTAGATAGCGAGAATGTATTCACCAATCAGAACTGCGTAAACGAGGATCGTAGTTCATGATGTCATTGTACATCTTGTTTGAAAGCTCTAGGTCTGTCTTGAACTTGTCCCTAGCATACTCATCAAACCAGTCATAGAAGTCTGCAACGGCCTCTCGGTAGTCCAGAATCTGTTCAGTCACATCAATTCTGTCATCCAGTCCTGTGATATACTCTTGTGCAGTTGCGTTCCACCCATCCCACTCTAAGAGGTCTTCCTTTTGAACGATAACTCGATAAATATCGTCTTCGTCGCCTCCAGGTGAGTGGCTAAAGCGGCGTAACGGTGGTAAGGTCCGTTTCTGGGTGTAGTGACGCAACTGCGTTAGAAAATGGGCGCGCTCCGAAAGCTCATAATCCATTATCGTTGAGGAATACGTGTTTTGGAAGGATTCGTCCCCGTACTTGTTCACGAAGCGTTGGGTATGGTTAATGAGGGAGTATATTGCAGTCACACAATTGTGGAAAAGCCGAGAGTATTCCTGATCAAAGTCTTTTCTTTCTTCAGCTGTTGTCCCCTCATACCCCTCAAATTCGTCCCACCAGCTGAACTGCTCATATAACTCATCGCAGTTCTGCATGACGGCATAAACCATATCGTTGATCCGTTCTAGGTCATTCTCAATCTGAGTTCCTTCCAAGTCCTCATATTCGAGTAGCAGTCTCTCCCGCCGGTCCAAGAGCTGTTGAAGTTGTAATGGTTCCAAATCACTCATGTGTACGTGTTAAGAAGATACATTTTGTAATCTATATTCTCGCTGAAGTTTATTGGGTCCCGGCAAAACACCAACTGATAGTACGTGTGTTTGCATACAGAGGTAGGTTCACCAAAGCCCCTTTAATCATCCACCTTGTCGGATCCATCTCTTTAGCTCATCTTCCGGACATTCAAGCCCTTAATCGTCTTCAATCGGTGCGTTAATCTCCTCCCGTAGCGTTTCTGTCGCCTCTTCATAGGCGTCCATAAACCCAATCCACGGCATCTGACGGTGATTAGGTGGGTTACGTCCTGGGTTTTGTATCTTCCACTGAATGAAATTCAGTGATTCGCGGAACCGTCCCAATGCCTCCTCCATATCATTATACTGGTCATCGGTTAGATAGATCTGGTTCTTCCGCATCACATCCCGATACTCATCTACTGCCGGCTTGATGTCATTCATAAAATCCTGCTGTGAGATTGAGGAGGGGCTGTTTGACGCCGTATTCGAATTATCATTCAAAATCCGGTGAGTCGTATCCAGTTGCTGAAAGAGCTCAACCAACGATTCAACTTTGAATCGGATCCGTTCCTGCGATTGAAGTCGCCGATCCTGGGCCGCCTGCTGCCGGTGAAGGTTCGCTAACGCACCTACGTGCTGAAGCACTGCACCGATCACCACACCCACCACACCTAGAACCGCCGAGTCAGGTAGGCCAAACACCATGAATAGGTGTGGCAAGCAGAGTCATAAGAATACTCGTATCTCTTCCGAGAGCCGGAATATCGGACCGTAGGAGGTCCCAACGCTGGCACCTTAGGAAACAACTTGTTTTGTGTTTCCGAAAACATGCCATGTACCCAGCACGCCTACTGAAACTCATCACCTTACGAGGTTTCTTCAATACAGCTGCGTGAATCGGACTATGCTTGAGTACCGTTTTCAGATAGAGGCTTTAAACTGGGCCACCTTCTAAGCGCATACCAGTGACACTCTACACGGACTCTACACAGATGTACTCTGCAGAGAGCTCTCTTAGCGGATCCCAGAGGTCTGAATACGGGATAGGTGATCCCGTATGACTTCGGATGGGGGACCGGCACGCGAAGAGCCACTAATCCTCCACTGTTTCGCGGACTACGGGACGGAATCAGAGGTCCTCAGCGACTTCGGGAACGTAATTCGTGTCGGAATCGACCCCAAGGACACAAACGAAAGTACGCCGATCAAAGCAGACGCCCACATCGAGGACAAGGAGTGGGACCTCCCGATCAAGGACGACGTTACGTTCGATCTCGGACTGTTCCACCCAGTCTGCTCACGATGGGCGGCGACGACGAGTATCTCGGGGGAACCCGACGAGCACGAGAACATGATCCCGAGCGCACGGATGCTCGCGGAGAAGTACTGTGATCACCACATCATCGAAAACGTTCCGCGCGCACCGCTTGACGATCCCGTCGTTCTGAACGGACGGATGTTCGGTATGCCAATCGAGTACAAGCGCGCTTTCGAGACCTCCTTCGAGGTTCCACAGCCACCACGTGAGAAGCGGCTCTTGACGACAGATGGACCGTCTGAGAAAGCCGAGACCTCGTCGTTCTTCTTCTCAGAACGCTCCAGAGAGTGGTGGGCGGCAGTCAAAAACTACCCACCAGGACCGTATCCGAAGAGTCACATAGCGAAGAATGCGATTCCTGCACCGTTCATCTACTACCTGGTTCGAGTGTGGTTGATGGTGTACGAAGACGAACAAGGGATTTCGGATGGGCGTGTGGACTACTCCGACTACGACGCGCGGATGGACGTCAAGCGTAAAAAGGATGACAATCGCCAGTTGGACGAGTTCTGATTTGCAACCACAGAGAAATCCGATACGGACAAGTGGGTCGCAGGGTTCGGTAAGGGGTACAGTCTGATGGACGAGAACGAGTGTCGAGTATTTCTGGATCCGGATTCGAACTCGTCCTACGTCGGGGACCCATTCGTCGGTGTACCCGTCTCCAGCGATATCGTTGAAGCCGTCGCTGCCCAGTATCACGTAGAGGCCGATTCACTCGCTAGGGGTCTGCGAGAAGTGCAAAGTACGTCTGTAATCGACGTTGAAACGCTCTTCACGGGCTTCGACCCTCTTCCTGTTGGTCGAAGCGACGACGGGTTGTTGTACGTGTTAGCAGAGGCGGACGGATGTTGGGACACTGTGGCCGGTCAAACCGGCCTCACAGAAGTTGGCCGAGACGCCGTTGCGACCGCTCACGACCGGCAGGTCGGAAAGGTGATTGGAGACCGAGAACTGAGCAGTGGGGATGGGTTCGTCGTCTCCTGTTCGGAGTTTCCCGTAGACGCTATTGACGACATCGTAGCGGTGGTGGACAAGAGCAGACTGACGAATCGACAGGCGACGACGTGGATCCTCTCACAGTACGTCCCCGGTAGTGACGCAATCGCCCGGATACTCTCGCTTCCCGAGTCAACCGTTCGGTCGGAACTCGCCACCGTTGATAAGACTACGCGCCGGAGTGCAGCTGAGACACGAACGCTCGACGTCCCGGGACCACTCACTCGACTCGAACCGGATCCCCAGGCCTCAACGTGGATGGGGCTCGATTGGTCAAGATGGTTCGACCTTCGAGACTCGAAGACACTCCGTAAAGAACTGCCACGCCGCCCAGGCCTCTACCGGGTTCGACACTCAGAACTCCCAGGTCTGATGTATGTGGGGGAGTCTGGTTCAGATGGGGGCGTTCGACAGCGCGTAGGGCTTGATCTCTCGGCCGGAGTGAGTGAATCGGGTCGGCAGACGGGAGACAAACACGGTGCTGCCAGTCCCCTTCAGCAAATTACTGAGATCGCGGGGGGTAAGATGGAGGTCTCTGTCACGACACCCCCGATATCGGCGAATCGGAGACATCGTCGGGCCATAGAGGCGACTTTGGTAGCTATTTGTCGGCGGGAGATCGGCTGGACTCCTATGGTCCAATTGAACCGAGAGCCTGCCGAGCACGTGAGCGGTTCCTACGGCGAGTTGCATCAGGAACTAAAGGACATCGCAGAACGGTCCTCGTATACCGTACCGTCCTGGCAGCCTTGGCGTGACGTGACCGCCCAACACTGGTTGGGACTCGGCTGGACCGAGAGCCGTCCGCTCTCCGAGCGAGACATGATCGACAGTAGCGGGATACACGCGTTTCGACTGTGGCGCGGGGACCAAATGGGGGAGCGGTGGAGTCAAACAGTTCAAGAAGTGGGTACGACCGGATCGATATCGAGTCGCCTATTTAAACTACAGAACGAGTATGGAGACGAGGTCCGTTTCTCTGTCGTCGCTCTCGATAGACTAAGTTCAGACACGTATCGTCGGTCCCGTGAACTTAATGAAGTCCGCCTCGATCTCATCGGTGCACACTACTTGGCAACTGGTGCTCCCCCAAGTGAACAGTTCTGATCGCAAACGTGGAACTACACCGAAAGCACACCGCACATATTTATGTCGACGGGGAAGCGTTGTGGCAATTATGAATCGTAGCGCCCACTTCTCTGATACATCTGCAGTCACATTCGCTAACACCGAAGGGGTGTCGTGATGAGCGGTCAGTGGGGATTCACAACCTCTCGACCGACCGATGCGCGATACGGTGACGACGTCGCAAAGTACGCGATGTCGCACGGTGAACCAGGGCTAAAGACGTTCGTTCGAGAGGTTCTGCAGAACTCGAACGACGCACGGTTAGACAACGATCAACCAGCACGGGTCACGTTCAAACTGGAGTCGTTAGAAGGCGACGAGGCCATAGAGTACCTCAGAGCACTCGATATCGATACGTGGTCAGAGCACGCTAAATTAGCGACAGACACAGAGAGCGGCAAGCACATCGCAGAGGCGATCAAGCGTATAAAAGACGACGAGAAGATCCGAATTCTAACTATCGAGGACCAGAACACAGAAGGTCTACTCGGTGAGGAGAACGCCGACGAATCGAACTTCACTGCACTAGTCCGTGACGTCCTGTTCAGCAGTAAATCAGGAGATACCGCCGGCGGGAGCTACGGTCTAGGGAAGGCTGTCCTCTGGCTGTACTCTGGCCTGTCACTCGTCATGTTCAACTCAACGCTGAGCGAGCCCGACCCGAAAGACCAGTCCCCTCGATTGATCGGTCGCACACGCTTACCGACGCACAAGTCGGAGGACGGAGATACGGTGTACCAAGGGCACGGTTGGTACGGCGGTTTGAACGGCGACGAGGAGGGCGCGAGGCCAGAGTCCATCTGGGGAGAAGAAGCCGAATCGATAGCGGACGAACTCCAGTTGAGTCGTCCAGACGGACCGGGAACGAGTATCCAAGTTGTAGACTTCCGCGTACCTACAGCGGAAGAGCGACTAGAAGACGAAGAGTTAGCAGACCAGATCACGGAGATGGCAATCGAATGGTTCTGGCCCGCGATTTATCGTGGTGATCTGGAGGTAGCAGTCGAAGTGGAGGGTGAGACAAAACAAGCAAGTATCGACGAGTATCCGCAGTACGAACCCTTCACAAGCTGTCTCGACGACCGCGTTGACTCGGTCAGTCAGCTGGACGAACCCGGAGATGTCGCGCAGGCGGCCATCTCACTCGACGTCCCCGAGAAGAACGACGGCAGTGGCGGTGCAGATACCCAACTCGACTTGCTGGTCCGACGTGCAGATACCGGAGAGTATCAGCATCGGAACGAGGTGGCGTTCGTCCGAGGTGCGGGGATGGTCGTCGAGTACTACGACCGAGATAGAGTCGTCGTCGGAAATCAGGACTTCCACGCCGTCCTCCTCGGTGGGCGCGCACGACCATGGGGAACCGACGAGAGTCCACGAGATGAAGACACTACCGTAGAGGAATTCCTGACCGCTGCGGAGCCACCTCAGCACGACGAGTGGGTGCGAACGGAGACACTGGCGAACACCTACTCCAGGGGGTTCCGGACCGCAGTAGAGGGTATCAAGTCTGACGTGACCGAAACGTTACGTGGACTCGTCGCGCCCGACGTTGACCGAGGCACGACTGGGCCTCAGCGTCTGGGAAACCGGTTCAATATTGGAAACGAATCACGAGGTGGTCGTTCTGATCGTGAGTCTCCCAGTAGTCAGCGCGTCACCGGAAGCACAAACATCTCGTTCGACGAGGTGTACACACACTGGTCGTTCAACGGTGAGGTGGAGCCTTTGAGCGACCAGAACGAGATACGAGCAGTCACCGTCTCCTTGATCCGGATGGCCGAGGAGAGAGCGACGTCGGACCGTCTTCCCGTGCAGAACATCTCGTCAGATACGGCTGGAGTCTCAATATCACTCCCGGAACAGAATGGAGTCCAAGTCGGGCGGCTGGAACCGGCTCCTGGAACATCGAAGATCTCCTTCGAGGGTGTGTCAACAGAAGATCACCGACAAGTCGAGACCAGATTGAAGGTGTCGGTTGACGTGGCAGAACGGAGGGACGAGTAATGGCGACTGTCAACGAGGGAGTCGAAGGAACAGAACCGGACGAAGAAGGAGAAGATGACGTCCAGACAGGCAGCTTAGTCAACCAGTCTCTCCCGCATGAGTACGAGGAAGAGGGGCTCGAATTCGATGTCGAATCGTTCCGTCTAGATGGGGCTCCTCTCGGTGATAGAGGAAACCTCGACGAGGACGACCAGTTTCTATCGCTGGTGGACGAGGGTAACTGGGAAAGTCTGGAGCTGGAAGGTACGGTTTCCGTCGAACAGGATACTGTTGAGGAGATCTTCCCGTTCGACGAGTGGGAAGAGACGCCGGGTCGCCTCGCACTGGTGAAGGAGAACCCTCTCGCAATGAGTCGGGACCGGCAGATACTCGCCGACTCTCCCCTAGATGGAGGAACCTACGAGTTCACTATGAGCATCAACCGTGACGACCACCGTGGACGAGTGAAGATCAAGCCGTTCCTCACCAGAACCGAGAAAGGCGGCTCTGGTGGGTCGAAACACGCGTCAAAGATCGGTGCACGAGTCGCTGATGGGCTCTCGTGGATCGTTCGACTTGACGAGCGGGAGGACGGTGGAAGCCTTCTTATGCCGATCATAGAGGACTTCAGCGACTACGACAGCTTCCCCGACGAGAACCATATCCACTATCTCAGCCTGGAGGCGCCGCGAAATCCCCAACTCTATCTGAACCAGGAACACCCACAGGTGGTGGAAGTTCTGAACAATACGGGAGCTACGGGTGGGCCACCACGGCTGCGCGATGTACTCTACGACTACATTGAGCACTCCGTCTGGACGCAGCTACTAATGCAGACAGCACGGGACACGAGCCCCGACACCGGCGAACCAGAGTACCGGTGGCAGGAAGACGTGTTAGACATCTTCTTGGACGATTTGTATCCCGATCTCGGGGAGGACGAAGCGGCGATCCGACTTGCCGAAGACGTTCGCAGTCACGTCGATATCCCAGATCTCGTCCAGCGGATCGAACGTGCGGTGCATCAGCAGTACGACATCCCGTCCGACACGACGAATCTTATCGAGGAGGCGATCCAGAGTGGCGACTGAACTTTACCACTTGCAGAGTGCGGCCCACCCGATGATCGACAATCGCTTCCTCGCGGGCGAGCGGGAACTCACCGAGGACGACCTTGGTCCGTACTTACAGCCGCTGGGTCGTTCCATAGACCTCAGTCCTATAGACGAGCGAATAGAGGAAATCCGTGCTGACGACGACATCGACGCTCAGGACTCACTCATAGACGCCGAGTTGGCTCCGACACTTCACCGTACACTCGACCTGACGCGCAACGAGGCGGCGGATGCCGGTCTTTGGCACTACCTTTGTGTCGTTCGATTCCCGGAGTTTGTTCACTACCGGTGGGACCACGTCTTCGATCCAGAGAGTCCAGGGAACATGGAGGAGAAGTTCCTGGGGGCTGGGACGGACGCATACTCTAACGCACTACACCGGATCTGGTGGGGTGCTGAGCTCACCTACGAGGAAGGTGAGTCTGGAGAGGTTGAGGATCGGGACTACAGTAGAACGAAGCAAGTTCTCCGTTTCCAAGAACTCGCCAACGACGTTCTAGACCACGATTTCGCACGGTACATCCCTGTTACGCACGCATGCGGTGACCTTCTCTGTCACGACACACTGAACGAAATCAAGGAGGAGGGAACGTACGACGATCCACCGTCGAACAGTAACATCGTAAGCCGGACGACGACACTACTCCGAGAGGAACTTACGGTTCGACGTGTCGAGATGATGGACGACGACGATATCGTGGAGACAATAGAGGAACTCCGTGACGACGTGATGCGTCGAGAGGCCGGCTGGTCGTAGCGCGGGACTCATTTTCGCAGCTACGCTCACCTGTAGCAGTGAATACTTCTTTGCGAATTGAGATCGTAAAGTGTCCACAAGATAGTCAGGAGAGAGTATCAACGAAGTCTTTCTGTCCGACAAGGAGGACTGTCTGGAGTATCTCTGCGAACCGACGTTACAGCCACTTGACTCAGCTTAGATAGTAGAGAGGCCGGGTTAGTAGACCGTGCCGGTCGGCCGGGCGAGCGAACGTTTCGACAAGGTCGGACCGTCCCACTCGGACGTCGTGTACATACCGAGGGGGAGCGTCCCCTTCGCGGGGTCCTCGTCGTCACTCGGGCCTTTCGCGGCGTGCCGTTCGACTAACTCCATCTCGTCGTCGTCAACCGTCGCGGCGTCACCGGTGAGCGTCACCTGCACTGCTTCACCCGTATGGGCCGGCTGCAGGTCCGTGTCGACACGGGCGTGACTCTGACTATTCGTGACGTCCGTCCCGGACGCGAACAGTTGTTCTTGCCCGAGGGCCGTCCCGAGCGCGTCCTCGCTCACGCCTAACCGGTAGATGACGTAACTCCAGAACCGCTCAGTCGTACGCCACCGCTCGGTCTCACCGTCCTTCACTATCAGATCGTGCGACGCTAGGCGCTGCTGCAGGCTGGGGTCGAGATCGCACTCGACCCACTCCCATGACCGACCGGGGCGTGGGAGATTCTCCTTCAGGTCGTCCGCGTACACCCGAACTAACCGCACTATCGACGGGTCCACACTGACCGGGGGACCGCCCGCTCGGCTCATTCTGCGGTCACCCGCAGGTGGTCTGCTGTCGATTCGAACAGTTCACCCTTCATCAGCAGCTTCTTAATCTCCTTCTCGGCCTTCTCCGGGTCGATACTGGCCTTCGCCAGTTCCGCCTTCACCCTGGCGACCGGCGCGCCCTTCCCGCCGTCACCGACTGTCTTCACTGCTTTCTTCACCGTCTGCACGCGGTCGTTCTGTGGGACCGACTCGCCCGCGTCTCCTCGGTCCTCCTCACCGTTCGGCTCACTCACGCCGTCGTCTGCGGCGTCCATCGGTTCCTGGTCATCATCCCGCGACCCGTCCTTGATGAACCGAACGTCCGTCATACCGGGCACGATCTGCAGCTTCAGGTCGGCGTCATCCGGCTGTACGACCGCGTCCATCAAGTGGTACACCGCCCCTTCCTCTAACTGCTCGCCTTCCGGGATTTCGTACCGAATCACGTCCGAGTCGTCACCGACCACTCCTTGGTCGAACAACCACGGCGCGGGGTCCTCGCGGACGTTCTTCACCGTCACGCGGACGTCGTGCCGACCGGGATCCAGATCCTCAACGTCGGTGAACTCAACTGACTCACTCACGTCCTCGTCGTCCGTGGCGTGCGGGTTCTCTAACCCGTCGTACTGCTCCCAGAACGCATTCGCTGGGAGGTACTCCGCGACTGCACCCGTGAACCGGATTCCCTTGTACACGGCCGTCCGGTCACCCTCTTCTTCCGTCCAGCTACGCGGGTCCGACCGTCGAATCTGCAGGTCACGCGCTCGCTCCAACTGGCCTTTAATCGTGTTCCGCGGCTTCTCCGGGTGGTCGTGCTCCAACGCGTACGCGTCGTATGCGTCCTTGATGTCATCCAGCGCGACACCGGGCCCGTGCGGGTCCTCCTCAATGCACGTCCGCGCGAAGTCCGCCATCGGGTCGGCGTCTTCCTCGTACGCTTCCAGGCGTTCATCCGGGCTCAGTTCCTGCCCGAGCGTGAATTCGTCGTTCACCTGCAGTCTCCGGGCACCCTCCGCCATGCGGACCGCTGCGGCGGCGAGCGTGGCCGGTGCGGTCAACTCACTCAGCAACTCCGGCTTCGACCGTTTCTGCTTCTGCCGCGGGTCGTTCGGGTCCGGGTCGTCGTGGAACGTGTACGGCGCTTCGACCGGGTACAGGCGACGCTTCAACGCGCGAGATTTCTCCGTGAACGCCGGCGGGTTGTTTGACCCGAACATCATCGTCGCCGAGTTCCGCACGTCGTACGCGGCCTTGTGCTTCGGCTCAACTTCCATCATGTCCGCACCGGTCATCGACTTCAACTCGCTGATGTCGTGAATGACGGCGTCGGACCCGCCGATTTCCGGGGCGATGTTCGCTCGCGCTTCCGCGACGCGCCACGTGCTGAATTGCCCGTCTGCGATCTTCTCCAATGTTGTCCCGGTGTGGTTATCGTCACCGAGGGCTTCCTGCACGACCGTGAAGAACACGGTCTTCCCGTCCCCGCCTTCACCGCTGAAGATTAGGAACGCCTCCGGGTGGTAGTACTCGAAGAACGAGTGCCCGGCGAACTCCCACAGCGTGCGGATGTCCGTCGTCTGGTCGGTTGCACCGAACGGCCCTGTGATGTCGCGCATGAACTCGTCGATGACGTCAAACTGGGCGAGCGACGGGTTCCACGCGGCTTCGAACCGGAACGTGAACTTGAACGCCGGGTCGTGCTCCAGCAGCGTGTACTGCCCGGTCTTCATGTAACCGTCTTCGTCCAGTTCGATGCTCTCCAGCACTAACACGCCGTTCTCGAACGGGATGAGCGTCCGGTCGTCACCCGTGGCGTTCAACTCATCGCTGTGAACCGGGTTCGCCGTTGCGACGAGGTCTCGAACCTTGTTCCACTCGGCCTTATCGCACAGCGACCCGAGTTCCTCGCGGAGTTTCTGCCTGATCCACAGCGTCCCGTCATCCTTCCACCGATTCTCACTGTGGTCGTACCGCCACAGCTCCGTGTGCTGCTCGTCCGACCGGTCGGTGATCCACATCCACTCCGTCTCCGCTTCCAACGCCTCAGCGACCTTCTCACGCGCCGTCTCTTTCCGGTGGTCACCGTACACGGCTTCCTCGTACGCGTTCTTCACGCTTCCCCACAAGACACCGGCACTAAACGCGTCACCGTCCAGGTTCAACGTGTCCACTTCACCAGTGTTCGACTCACTTACAGCGTCGCTCGGGGTGGGTTCCTCCCACTCAGTCGCGGGGCTCGACTCCTCCGCGGTATCCTTGATGAACGCGAACAGTTCCGCGGTATCGACCGACTCACTCACCCGACGACCGTCCGGGCGAAGCATCTCACGCATACTGCTCACGCCGATCCCGCTATCCTCACGGTCAGCGAACCGGATTCCGTTCTGCAGGACTTCAATGTTCTCCATACTCACCGAATTCGCGTCACTCACGTATTCACGGGCGAGCTCCTCCACGTCCGCGTCTGGGTCCGTCGGCTCGTTATCGATGAGCTCCGCATCGTACCCGTCCGCGCCCGGGATGTTCGTCCCGTCGAACTCGTCGTTCAGTTCCTCACCTGCCATTAGAGTAGCACCCTGCTCGTCTTCAATTCATTCAGCTCTCGGTACTCCTGCTCCTCCTGCCAGTACCCGTCTGCGGCGCGCATCGACTCACTCACGCGATCCTCGACCACGTCCACTCCATCGATCTCGGCTGCTTCACACTCACCGCACCGCCAGCACACGCCACCGAGCGCGACGAGTTGACCGCACTCGCACCGGGCGAGTGCCGAATCACTCACATAAATTTCACCTGTCTCGGTCTTCAGCCACAAGTCGCTCTCGGTGACCGTGTCGACACGGACCGTGCGCGGTGCACCGACCGCGACGGCGTCGATCTCCCAGCGACCGCGGCTCATGCGCGGCTGCACCGACTCACCCGGCTCGACATCGATGTTCCGAGTCATTTGGGCGTAGCACCTCCACACACGTCGTTATCCATCGTCACGTCCTCAAACGCGGCTACGGTCGAACGATCCGCCTGGCACCCGTCGCAGATCGCGGGCATGTCCGTGACGATACCGAACCGGTCAATCTCCGTGATCCACTCGGTCGTCTGCCCACAGTCCGGACACTGAGGTTCTCGGGTCACCGGTCACCACCCCCGTTACGGGAACACTCGTCGCACCGAGCGTCGTCGTACACCATCAGGGTTTCACACTCGACGCACCGAGACAGATCCTCGATGTCTTCGTCCTCAATGTGTACCTTCTCCGGGTCACCCTCGCCATCCTGACCGACCGCGTAGATTTCGACCGTGTCGCGGACCGGCGCGACGTGACCGACTCGGTACGTCTGCGAGACCGCCGTCCACTCGCCGGTGCGTGGGTCCGTGAACGTCTCGCGGTACCGAACCGGGTCGTCACGGTCGATGCTGCTCGTCTCGACGTGCAGTGATTCGCGGTGCTTGACGAGTTGGTGGTCTGCTTCGTCGCCGGTGAGCGTGAGCTGCCCGACCGGGCCTCCACCGTCCGCGACGAGCGTCTCGTCCTCGTCCTCGTCGTCCTCAATCATTGGCGGTGTCGCACCCGTACCCATCACCTGCATTGTGACGGGCGCATCCGCCATGTCATCGACACGCTCAACCTCGTCACCGTCGCCGTCGCTGGTGTCGATGTACAGCACCGCCGACGCCGGGAACCGGTAATCAATTCCGCCGTCCCGCGACTCGACGTACGCGAACACCCACCGGTCCGACTCGGTCCGGTCGTGATGCGCGACGTCGAACGCCTCGCCATTCTTCAGCACTATGCGAGCTGGCTCCAACTCATACCCGCTGGGTTCTTGACGCGGGCTCGCGTTGTCGTACATGTCTGGTTCACACGCTCCTGCGAGCGAATCACGCGAACCGGACACCGCGGGGCGGTGGTGCGCCCCGCACTTTGTTCCGACACTCACGCCCAGCCGCAGGCCCCGAGTGCGTCGATGTTTCCCGTCCGCGCTTACCCAATACTCTGCCCGTGATACGTATGAAACCTCACCAGCAACGAAAACCGAACTTCCGAGATTTAAAATTACACACTAAGCTAAACGCGGCGTGAAACACTCCTACACCGAGAATATGCCCAAATCAAGTTAGGAGATCGGATCGAAAAACAGTCAGATTAGAAGTTCCAATCCAATCGAGGCTTTAAACGTGGGGCGGCGAGCGGCCGGTTCGACCGCGGGTGTTGCCGGCGACGCGCGGTGTACGAACTTTTCATCGCACCGGCGGTCGGGCGACGTGGTCGAACGTGTCGAGTGACTGTGGTAGAGGGTGGTAGAGGCTTGCCTCACCCCCACCCTCTACCAAGAAAATCGCTACATTGCGCGGTGATTGTCTAAGGGTGGTAGAGGTGGTAGAGGGTGTTTTCAAAGTGCAGAATTCAAGACAAATACAAACACTCAGTACCCTACAGTACTCGACACACTGTGTGTCAGCTATATTGAAATTCGGAAATAGCCTCTCCCGCCTCTACCATCGTCACTCGATCATTCCGCAGCACCGGGGTTTTGCTGGTAGAGGGTTGCCCATTCCGGACCCTCTACCACCCTCTATCACTGTACGCTGATACGTCGAGCCTTCGACGGAGTTCCTGTCGAACCACCTGCGCGCGCCTCACCGTCACGGTAACACGGCGGGTTGCAGTGACTCGACTCAGAAAAACAGTGGCGGCGTTACTGCGACGGGAGCGCGGCGTCTTCGGGGAGGTCGTACAACTCGGGTCGCTTCTCGACCGCGTTCCTGATCGTCGTTCGACTCACGTTCAGGCGCGCGGCGGCACGGTGAATCGACATCTTCCCGTTCACGACTTCGTGCAGCGTGGCTTCCACCTTGTCGTACTCTGGGCCGGGGCGACGGTACCCGTTCTCAACGACGTATCCCGCTGGCGGGCGACCTCCCTTGTGTCGTTCACCGGCCGTGATCGGGTCCAAATTGCGAGCGTTATCCTTCCGTTCGAACTCGGCACAGTCTGCGAGAAGTGAGCGCAGGCGGCTGTTCGTGGGTTTCAGTGCGACGCGCCGGCTGGCGACGTGAACGCTCACGCCAGCGGCGTGCAGGCTGTCGATGGTCTTGTGAACGTCTCGAAGCGATTCACTCAGCGTGTACAGGTGCGGGACAATGATGTGGTCGTACTGCTCGTCGCGCGCCTTCCGAAGCTCTGCTTCGAGCTTCTCCGGGTACGTTTCTTCGTCGTCGCCGGTCCACGTGACGTTCGCTGTGTCGCGGAGCGTCTCGTACGTGTTGCGGTCGAACGGTGGTTGAGTGGCTTCGGTGGGGATTTCGACTAACCGGTCTCGGACGTACTCGATGGTGTCGGCGAGCTGTTCGGTGCTGTCGTTGACGTCGGTCCTGATGTAAATCAGGGTCTTGGGAAGGGGCATGATTACAGGGGGAGATAGCGTGTCATGCCTCAAAAACCGGGTAACAGGTTTCTGCCTGGGTATCTTCCTTGGTAGCTTCCGGGGTTTCTGCCAATTTACTCACTCAGAAACTGATTTGCGAGGGGTAACTACCCGGGTAAGTGCCTTTCGCAGCGGTACAGTTACCCGGGCAGATACCCGCATATCACTTCTTTGATGTGCAAAATCGGCCTTGTCATTCTAAGGCTGGTTAGAGGGTCTAAGAAACTCTCTCGTCGCTTAATCGGGGGTGTTTTACTTGTTTCTGAGGGGGGTTCTTGACACTAAGATGGGGGTAGGGTGGGCCTGAGGGATTTACCCTCCGTATCAGAAAATAGAGGTAACGCGGTGGCTGGGTTCACTCGCCACCCGGGCTTCAACTCACTCACCGCGAATCGGCTCACCGGTCACGCACCGGGCCACAACTACATACGGTAGAGTGCGTCCCTCCTCTGGTCCGGGGGCACCTGGTCATATTTGAGGGTCGTCTTACTGCTCTTGTGCCGGAGCTGGGCTTTCGTCGCCGCTAAGTCCCGCTCCGCGGTCAAATAGGTGCCTGTACTGTGCCGTAGGGAGTACAGGGTGAGCGACCGCCCGGCCGAGTCGATGCCTGCAGCGCTGCACATGCGTTTAACGAGCCGTGAGAGCGACCGACTGGAGTATCTCGTTCCTACCCGAGTGAGCCATAACGCGTCCGTGTCGTCGTACCTGTCGTCGTCTGCGCGGACATCTAACCACTCACCGAGTGCGTTCGCGGATCGTGTCGTGATGCTCGTCCGCCAGTCCTGCTCGTTCTTCGAGCTCTCTTCGCGCGGGATGCGTAGTAGTTCGTTATCGACATCGACCCACTCAGGTCTCGCGCGTCGAACCTCTACAGGACGGAGTGCGGCATCCAGGCACGCTAGGATGATCGACGCTTCCCGCCAGTCACCGGTTTCGAGAGCGGCTTCGCGCACCCGCCGGCGTTCACGCCGGGTTAGAAAGTCTCGCGGCGCGTCTCCGCCTGACGAGTTGAAGATCTGCTCGTGATCCCACTCGTCAACGTGGTGCGTCCGGTGAATCCAGTCGTGGTACCGTGCCAGCGCTTCCTCGACCTTCCCTTTCGTCGAATTGGCGACGTCTCGGTACGCGACGTTGTTCTCGACGTACGCGGTAGCGTGCGCGGGTGCCGGTGGGGTGGTGTATCGGTCCTCTCGGTCCCATACCCACGCGTCGTAACGCGCAGTCCTGTACGCGGTCTCGTACGCAGTGTAGTCGCTGTATCCTTCGTACGCTTCGGGGTTCTTCCCCTCGCGCCGAATCCAGTTGATGAACTCGTATCGGTACTCTCGGTAGTCGGCGAGTTGCTGTTCGTTGAGGTACTCGGTGTTCGCTTTCGGGGCGAGTTTGATGGTGCGACTCGGCTCGATCTCAATGGCACAGCGTTCGTTTTGCTCGGCGGTCATGCTTGGTTGCGCAAGCAAAACCGCGAGACGGGAGCGATGTTGAGTGCGCGGGACCGGATTTGAACCGGCGGACTCCTACGAGACAGCGTCCTAAGCGCTGTCCGGATAGAGTATTCAGTTTGTTGTAGAGGGAGATAATCGCGGGACTAGATCAGGCTATGTTAAAATTCAACCATTTCCGGTAAATTCTCTCAGACCTCATCTCACCCTTGATAGGGATCAGCGAACTCTAACTGCTTGATGGATTGGAACGACACAAATCGTTGATTCGATTCCTGGAGCAATCGATTCTTAGGGGAACTTGGTTGGAATTGGACAGAAACATCTCGTTCGAGGATACGCTCAGACACGTTTATTAACATAAAACCTGGTGGAAATGACATTACCTCATCTATCTGTCCTTCAATGATGTAGCGTGTCTCTTTTGTTTTCCCAAGGACGGGTAATGTCTGTGATGGACACTTTCTATCTGAACGTGTCTACCCATGTAATTTCGCCAATATTCTAGTTGGTCAGAAATTCCGCTAAGTAAACCTAACAACCCAGAAAGGCCGGCTGATGTACTTACTGGCTCCATATCGGCTTTTATCTAAGTAAATGTATATGGATTTCTACAGGATTCACGGAGAACTCTTGGAATTGGGAACGTCATCTTCACCATTTGTTAAACAGGATCTTGCTTCAGTAGTCATACAGGAAGAATCAGTCCTGACTCAGCTGGCCTAATTTCATAACCCCTTGTCAGTATAACCGTATTCCGGTAGTTTTTATTGTCCCCTCAATGGGTGAGGGGCTCGCTGTACTGGCGAGTTCCCTGATCACGGTGAGAACGATGGCAACCAGAGACATTTACGAAACTGGCTTCGACGAAGACGTCCAGACGGAATCAAGCGGTAACCAGTGTCCCGAGTGCGACGGACGGGTCACGACGAACGCGGTCGAAACGGTCTGTGAGGACTGTGGCTTGGTCATCGATGAACAGCGTATCGATCACGGGCCGGAGTGGCGGGCACACGACGACGAGGAGTGCGAACGAACGGGCGCCCCACTCACCGCCACCCGGCACGATCGAGGCTTACCGACGAAAATCGGTCGTGGTACCGACGCGAAGGGGAACACACTCTCTGGGAAGAAGCGACGGCGGCTCGCTCGGATGCGCCGTGAGCAGAGCCGTGGCCGGTGGCGATCCAAAGCCGAACGGAATCTCGCATACGGGTTGAGCGAAGTCCGCCGGCTTGTGAGCGCCCTCGATATCTCTGATTCAGTGCGCGACCAGGCGTGTCAGCTCTTCCGGAGTGCCCAGAACGAGGATTTGCTTCGTGGCAGATCCATCGAGGCCATCGCCGCGGCCAGCGTGTACGGGGCCTGCCGGTGCAACGGACTCTCCCGGTTGCTGGGCGAGGTCAGCGAGATGGCCCACGTCGCGGAATCGCGCGTCACGAACGCGTACAGAACGCTGAACGAGGAGCTGGGGCTCCCTGCCCAGCCCGTCACCCCCAGTATGTACGTTCCGCGACTCGCCTCGGACCTTGAGTGTCCCGACGAGATCCGGCAGCGGGCCCGACGGCTCGCGGAGCGGGCTGAGGACCTCGATGTGACGACTGGTGTCAATCCTGCCGGATTTGCGGCCGCCTGCCTCTACAAAGCGGGGCAGGAACAGGAGGAGGGGGTGACACAAAGTGACGTTGCCGAGTCTGGAAACGTCTCGCCAACGACTGTCCGAGCGCATCGCGAGACGTTAGAGAAGCAGGTAGCCTGACAACGCTCGCCTACAAGCACTGAGGTTAGATATTTTTCTCAGAAAACTATTTGTTCCTCTACCCCGTAACAACCAGTATGACCGAGACGTGGGATGACGTCAACGAACAGGTCAAGGCGGACTGGAAAGAAGAGACCACACCGTTCGAGCGAGTGTACGAAATCGTCGAACAGACCCACGACGGGCAGTCGGCAGCAGAGATCGCCGACCGCGCCCTCGTGAGCGAGCCAACGGCACGTCGCCACTGCAAGACGCTCGTGAACACCAGGTTCGCCGAGACGGAGCAAGACGGCCAAACGACGCTGTACAAGCGCAACAGCGACCGGGTGTTGATGTCACGGATCCGTGAACTGCGTGAGGAAGTCGATCAGCCGGAGTTACTCGACAGCATCCAGGACATGAAGGCCGAGATCCGGCGCTACGAGGACCGCTACGACGTGGTGTCACCGGAGGAACTCGCCCAGCAACTCGACGCTGACGAGACGGACGGCTGGGACGATCTTAGCGCGTGGCGCACGACGCGGCAGAATCTCGCCGTCGCGCAAGCCGCACTTGCCTACGACGAGGCTAGCCACCAGCTCGCAGTATGAACGGCGACGACCGTGCCGGCGAGTTCGGGCCGATCTATCTCCCGGCGCTCCAGCGGATTCGTGATCTGTGGCTCGAACTCGAACCGCTCGTCGACGAAACGGCGTATGACGATGCCGTCGCCCCCACGGAACTGCAGATCAGTCTTAGCGATGGACTCGGCGACGCCGAGAGCGCTCGGCTCGATATCCAGTGGAGCGAACTGGGGATGTATTCGTTTCACTACGTCGATAGCGACGACGTCAACTGGCGCTTCGATCGCCACCCCAATACACATTCTCCCGAGATTCATTTCCACTCTCCGCCCGCGGCCACGACGACGGATGCCGAGCCGTCCTGTATCGATGTGACCGAGGTCTCGCTCGTGACGCGTGCCGTCCATACGATGTGGCGAGCAGCATACGAGAACGATGAGTTAGAACGGCTGAACAGTGCGTCAAACCCACCGTAGGGATGAGATCGACGTTTCAATTTTTCCCGCTTGCGCCGGAGCACCACCCACGCACATGGACGTAACTGAGGACACAGTTCGAGATGTCTGTACGGACACGGTCTTCGAACGCGGCGAACGATATCTTTCTGAGGGCCGTATCCACGAGATTCACCGCGTCGACAGCACCGTCACCGCTGTCGTGAGCGGCAGCCGTCAGCACGACGTTCGTGTGGACCTCGCTACCGACGAGTTTGATCCGTGGTGCAACTGTCCGTACGACGGGCCGGGAGCGTGCAAGCACGTCGTCGCCGTGTTGCTTCGGTGTGTTGACGACCCACCGCCAGACGACGGCGATCAACTCGACGCTACGCTCGACGACGCCGACGCCGACGAACTCCGCACGTTCCTGCGTGACGAACTCGCGGCCGATGCGGATCTCCGCGAGCGGTTTCTCGCCCGCGTCGGTGAGCCGACGACACAGTCGGTCGACGAGCTTCGCACCGCGATCGACCGGCGATTCGAAGAAACAAATCCTGAGTACCACGTCGTCTTCGAGCCCATCGACTTCACGCAGTGGTTCGATCTCGCGAACGAGTACCGCAAGCAAGGGCGGTACGCGTCAGCGGCGACCGTCTATCGGGCCCTCGTCGAGTCGCTCGACGACAACATGGAGCGCGTCGACGGCGCCTACGGCCACTTCTCGCGTGCGTTCAGTCGGGCACTCGACGGGTATGTCGACTGTGTCGCGACTGCAGAACGGGACGCTGATGCGGTCACTGACGCCGTCGGATTCCTTGAGGAGCGGGTGACGTCGGGAACGCCGTTCCTCGCGGACCACTTCGAGAAGGCAGCAGCCGATCTCCGGGAAAGGGGGGATGAGTAGTCCTGCGAGTAGCTGTGTCGCCTTCGATGACGCCCACAAGTTCGAAGATCACGAAAATTAGTTTGTGCCGCGGCCAGCCACGTCGATCCGCTGTTCGCGAGCGGCTTCGACATCCGAGTAGAGCGCCAACGCGTGCTTGACCAGGTGACGGTCCTCCAGATTCTCCTCCCACCGCGTGATCACGTCACGGCGCTCGTGGAGTTCGTCACTTGTGAGGTCGCCGTCGGCGAGCGACTGTTCGAGCTCCTCCCATGTCTCGACGTCGTAGGTCGCCTGCCACTCCTCGATCTCCTCGGTGATCGCGGCCAGTTCGTTGCGCAGTTCCTCGCGGGTGTTCTCCTCGATGAGCATCCGGATTTCCTCGAAGAGCAGTCGCGTGTAGTCCGGCTGGTAGCGCGTCGTCTCGCCGGCCTCGACGCGACGCAGCTGGCCCTGCTCGACGAGCGCCTGGAGTTCTTCGTTGGTCGTGCTCCAGGCGGCGTCGCCCTGCTCGCTGATCCAGTTGATCGATCGGGGTTCGCGGAGTGTCTCGGCAACCGCCCGAATGCGGTCGCGGGCGCTCATCGACTCACTCCACGACCGACCGCCATCTCGCGAGGATTCTGGCATGCTTGGTACCTCTTGGAACACTGTTCGCGCTTCACTCCCACATATATTTGTACTATCTTGTATAATCAAGAGTACATTGCAGGCGAGGGCGTCCGGACGTTGAAATGCGATACCGACAGAAGCTATGAGTCAACCGATGCACAACCGATATTCCGACTTCGAGGAACTGCGGCCCACCGGCGAGGCGTCTCACATTCCGGACGAGCAGGTCAACAGGGGGTGTAACGGTGACCCCCAGCGACAACGCATGGCGACGAGTACGTGGGACTACCCCGACGAGTCGACGGACGCCGACAGGGAGTGCCAGTCCTGTGGCGCGTCGATTCCGGCTGGACAGACGAAATGTCGGTTCTGTCTCTCAAACCACCTCGATACCGAAGCCGCCAGTGCGGATGAGACGACGGACGAAACGTTCCTCGGGATCGTCCACATGGTCGTCGAGTCGACCAACCTCTACGGCGCCGTAGCGAAGGGCGAGGTTGCCGCGAACTTTCTCGCTTCCAACGACGCGGAACCGGCTGTCGACGACTACACGCTCATCTACGATCTCGACGAGACGCCTGCGACTCAACTGTCTGATCGATGGCCGTCGCTCCCCGCCGCGGTACAGCTTGACTCAACAGAGAGTGAGCAACTGCTCACAGCCGCCCGTGACCGAACAGGGTGGCACGGACAGGACGCGGTCGGGAACCAACAGCAGGCGCCGACACGGCTCTACGATCACCGTGGGAATGGCATCCGTGACCAAGTACGCCTCAAAGAGATCATTGACGACGCCGACGACGAGATATGGTTGGTCCCAGCGATCGCCCTCACTGCGATAGCAGACGAGCGTTCGGAGAGCCGACTATCATTGATACCGACGAAGACCTGTCTCGACTGTCAAGACTGCGGACGAGCGACCAACCATCAGTTCAAGGGCCAGGAATCGATTCCTGACGAGGAGTGGACGGCGCAGCCGATCTGGGAGTGCCAGGTATGCGGAACACCTCGCTACGGGCCCGTTCCCGAGTAGTGCAGCTATCAGGCGGGTTAACCAACACAGTCTGGGGTCTTTCGAGTTTCGTTGGATAATATACTGCTCGCCCCCGAAGCTGGTGAAAGTAATGTGACGCCCTTGAACTCCAATTCTTCAGATGGCATTTTGCCTGAAACAGCTGGTCAATCGGTCTGCTCACCGATCGGGCTCAGTATAATAATCCTGAGATGGATCGTAGGAAAATGGGGCATTCCTGTAGGGATGCCCTGTCTGGCTATTTGATTCAGAAAATGTGCGAGTATATGTCCCTTCGGCCGTGGTGAATCGCCAGACGTAGCTTGATTTCACGGTGTCACGGCTCGCTTGATGTTGTGAACGACACATTTCAGGACGATTTCGCGGAACTCCCGAAACCACGCTCGCGCACGCACGGCGTCGCCGAGCGTGCGCTTGATCGTCGAGAAGACGGTTTCACACGTCGATCGTTGGCGGTAGCGAGGCCCATCGATCCGCGCGTTGTGCGCGTGATCGATGGGCCGGAACTCGCGGTGTTTGATCAGTGGTCTCACGCCCTCATCGCGGAGTTTCTCGCGTAATTCCATCCAGTCGTAGCCTTTGTCTGCAGCGAGGCTGGCGAGGTCGCCCGCGTTGCGGCGGGCGACCTGCCAGCCGAGCTGTGTGTCGTGGCGTTTCTCGGTCGTACAGTGAACGTCCAGAATCGCGTGGCTTTCTGTGTCGACGAGCGCAGTCGTTTTGAGCGTCTGGACGCGGTAATTCGTCCGGCGGCAGTAGTGTTTGCTGGCGGTTTCGCGGTCGAAGAACGTCGCGTCGATGGCGGCGTGACCGCTTGGCTCGTGCAGCTGCGCCGAGAGGCGCAGCAGTACTCGCCAGAGCGCTGTCTTGATTCTGTCAAACCACTTGACTAGCGTGGAGTGGTCGGGAAGATCGGCCGCGTTGAGGCCGATCTCCCCGAGTATTTGTGGCATCTCACTCAGCAAATCGAGTGCTTCTCGGTAGGATTTTTCCAGGTAAACCCGCAGACAGTGCAGCGACACTACCGCATACTCGGCGAAGCCGCCACCCCCTTCGGGGGCGGCGACTTCGCCTCGCCCACCAACAGCATTTTTAGCTAACTGAACGACTTTGCTCGTGAAGCGGGAAATTTTCGACATAGGCATCGACGGTTTCCCGCTTCACTTTCCTCGTTCTGACGGTCGAAGCCGACGCCGTCTAGCGATTCACCAGAGCCGGACGAAGGACAACTCTGTCTGGGATGACATCGGAATCGAACACGAGCCGAATCAGGGATTCACATGGGAATTTCCCGTTACCCGAGACGGACTCTCAAATATTGCAGAAAACAACGGTTACGGAGTCTGCGCTCCAATTAATACCGGAACGTACCGATTCGTGTACTGGGGTATCTCCACAGAACAAGAGGAGAAGGAGGACTACGAAACGGATTATGCTCTTGGCACTTCTTTCACCGTTACTGACGACTAACTGAATAGGTAGCGGTTTCCCCTATGATTACATCACTTCTACGACTTTGATGATATATTCATCCCCCTCCCACGTTAGGTAGTATCCAGACTCCTCGCCCTCATGCAGAGTCTCTGCCCCATCTGGAATGGCTTCAAATACCGCGTCAACACTTTCCTTGTTTGGAAGCCCAGTAGTTGATGAACCATTCTTTTTTGCCTCCCTGAGCCCCGCAAGTAACTCCTCCGACTGATTCACCTCGGAGCCATTCAGTACCACAGGATCTTCATCGGAATACCCACTCGGTGAGTGGTATACCTCGATATAGGCGCCTTCGAATGAGTCATTCATCTCCATGGCGACGTACCCCCCACCAGCCACAACCAGCAGAAAAGCTACGACTGCGACACCGTATTTGTATTTCACACGCTACTTTTTGCATTTGAGATGTATAAAAACTAGGACATAATTAGGGTTGCTGATCGACTGCTTATGCTACGGACTGGCTAGAGGGAAAATTGCCACTAACGGTCACTGTACTTACCGAGCGATTCACCAAATCGAGGCCAGTTCTCACCACCGTATTTGGTGTGAAACAGCCGGTAAGTCGGATTGCGTAGGTACCGCGCTTATTTTCGATAAAAAGAATTGGCGTATCAAGTGGGCTCCGGTTGGCGTCGATCCAGTCGCCAATCTCTGCCAAGTACGTACAATGGAATGCCGAATACAAGCGAGTAGAGGGTGAAGATCGTAGGAACCCATACTTCTGGTGCGGCGGAGGAGAACGGACGACCGATTACGACCGTCCCGATACTGATCGGTATAACAACTAACGAAACTGCAACTAATCGGCTCTTAGTTGTGTCCATGGTTCCGACGATCAACGGAACCACCACTCCAGCCGAGAGCGCGAAGTTCCGGAAGATCGCAGATTCACTACTAAGAAGAATCGCCAGAAGAAGAGCACACACGCAGGCAACCGCGACTCCTATGACTCTGTTAATAGTGGACTGAGTAGATGGGTCAGACTGAAGATTCCACTCAACAAGAACTCCAGCGGCGATGTAGACTGCACCCCACCATCGTAAAAACGGGAAAGACGCAATATCAATACCGGGGAGGAGAGAGAGGAAATCCAAGACACTCGACGGAAAAGCCAACGCTACGAGTCCCATAGACACCACTAACGCGGCTATCTTGGAGCGGAGCATATCTGAGATAATCTCAGCCAAAGGGAAGTGCTTTGTGCGGGTGTAGAATTATTGAGTTTACCTCGGTAGAGAGTAGTTCTGCTGAATCAGTCAAACAACCCTTTGACTGACCCACAGGTATATTCCGGTATGTATATTATCTACAAACATGAACCGGCGGAAGTTGCTTATAGCGGGGGGAGGTACGGTCGGCGCGTTAGTAGGCGGGACAGCGGTCGCAAGTGCAACAAGAGCAGACATTCTCGCTGATGACGAACTGACTCAAGGAGAGGGGGAATCGGAGGAGATGGAGAACAACATCACCCGAGAGTCTGTTGAATATCTGGAATCCACGAACGAAGTTAGGGAGAACGGTCATGCACAATCGTTCAAAAAGTGGGCACGGAGAGAGTCAGCAGAAATCGGCGCGAGCGAAGTGGTGTCTGTCGCAGAGAACCGCCTCGATAAACAATTAGAGGGTGTTGGTTCAGGAGTCCGGTATTTAATTTTCGGCCCCGTTATTACCGTTGACCACTACGTTACCCGAGATCGAGACGGCTCGATAGAGAGCGAACCCAACGTCACGCTCGAACAACTGATTTCAGTAACTCCTCAAAAGATGACCATCACAGTCACCGTCGATGGTCATACCTTCACGAAAGGAATTCCCGTCGGTGTGGGACATAGTGATGTGTATCAGGGCTGATTCCGAGGAGTTAGGTGCTTTGCCTGTACTGAACGAATCTATCTACTGAGTAAGGCCTGTTTCGTACGGTCTCCTAAATCATCCTCTCCTCTGGTAGCTGTTTATTCGCGCCAGCGAGAAGGTGGCGCGCGTCGGCCCATCGACGCCGACGGGCGTCGGAGTGGTTCAGATGCATATGGTCATCTATGCGCTCGTAGAGGCATCGACAGAAAACGAAGCACTGGCTGCAGGGAAAACAGTGTTCAATCGGTTGGTTGGCGCTGAGCCGCATTCCTGCGCAGTATTCGACTATTTTGTGACCTTCGACGAGGAGGACACGTCCGTTGCGGGGAAGGCACGATGGGGGGAGTTGCCGACGGCAGCCCCCGTCGACTCCGATGACGGCGAAGACCTGCTCGAGCGTGGCTGGGAGGCAACGAAGGAAGAGTTCGAGCGTAATCTCGACCGGGTGAAGGAGGCCATCGACGAGTTCTCCGACGAGGAGATCATGCGCGACGAGGACCTCGCCCGGCACGCCTTCCACCAGGTCGGTGCGTACGACGGCCCGACGATCTTCATCTACACCGAACACGGAACCGGCATTCGCCACCGGGGACAACTGGATCGACTCCTCGAGGCGAGTGAAGAGCTCTGGATCGTACCCGCTGACGTCCACTTCTGAATATGCCCCCCATCACAAACTGGCGACGCGAAAGCCGCTCGCCAACACTCGCGTATCGGAACACCGAGACTGGTGCGCGAGCCGTCCTGCATCGAGCGCCGGATTCCTACCGGTACAAGTGGCGTGGGGCAATCCTCGTCGACGGCTACCCGATCTGGTCGCGGGGATACGAGACGAAGGACGCGACGTCGTTCCGTGACGAACTCCGGGAGCGGCCGGCTCCGGACCTCAGCTGCCCGGAATGTCCGAACGACGACGTTCGCGTCGGCGAGAAGGTAGCAGACGGGGCGAAAGTCCAGCGGTGGTACGACTGTCCCCACTGTGGGTACGAAGCCCCCTCCCGCATCATTTACGGCGCCGAACGGTGAGTGAGCGGTGGGCGCTGTTTTTCGGCCGGGCACGAGGTGGTGGCCCGGGACGGCCGGGTTTGTCAACCAATGACCCTCGAAGTACTTGACCGACACAGTGAGGCACTGTTCGAGTTCCTCTGGTGCCCCGTCTGCGGGCAGGAGGTCTTCACTCACATCCCCTTCGAGGGGGTGTTCTGCAAGAACTGCAACACCCAAGTCGAACTCCAGGAATCCCGGGAGACGCGCGGCTACGAGGAGGCCGTGCTCGCCTGCTTCGATACAACCACGACCTGGAACCTCCACGTCGACGAGAAACTGCGACGCGACCTGCCTGATGGATCGGCACGTGTGAAGATCCTCGGCGAACCCGGCGCCTACGAGGTCGACTGGTGGAGTCCGGAGCCGGGTGAGGACTGGGAGCCTGTCGAGCGCGGCGAGTTCGACGACGTGGAGGAGCCCGACGACGTGTCCGATCTAGCATAGCCTCTTCGTGGAGAACTGATAATCGAGTATTGCACTGACTCGTTGCAACTTTATCATCGTATGGTGTCTTCCCCCATCAATGTCGGATAGAGAATCGAAAGAGGATGTATGGGATCAGTGGGTGCGGAGGACAATCCTCCCAGATATCCACTCGACCACAACCCCCGATCCGGTGCCAATGGTCGACGACACCGATTCGGAACTATCGATGACCGAAGAGTACGATTCGTATCGACTGGGTCGGGGGAGTGGTGACTATCTGTATATGCTGTATCTCCTCGACGAGCCCGCAGAGGGGCCCTCTGATGTGATCCCAGTGTACATCGGTGAAACGAGCAACGTCGCGAGTCGGCTGTTGAACCACTTCAGGAAGCTTCGGGACGCCCTTCCCATTTCTGAGTGGGAAGACGATGGGTCGTGGGGCAGTTACGGGAAGTACGACCATATCGCGACTGTCTACGAGAAATCGGCGTCACAACTGTACGCGTGGGTGGTCAACGTCGACGATCTGGAGGTGGGTCCGTACGGGTATCCCACCTATCGTCACGAACTCGAGGGCAAGATGGTCGGCCTCGTCCACTCCATTCCGCGGTTCGATCACGTCTTCGCCAACCGCGATTTCGTTCCCAACCGCGTCCCTCACGAGATGGGGAAAGTGGGCCCCGACTGGGTCGATGGCGACAATCTGCCGCCCAACGAGGAAGCACAGCGCCTCGCTGACTGCTCCATCGATTCGGTGTCTGCAGAGCGCAAGAGCGATCTATGGCACGATTGGGTAGAGGACACCATCTGTCGTGACATCGACGACTCCGACGAGGCGGATCCGATTCCACTCTTCGAGACCGACGGGAATCTCACTGTCGAGACGAAGACGGCTGGCTCGTCGACGGTACTCAAGCGAAGTGACGCCATCGACGAGCGGATCCGCCGGGAGGGGAAACAATGTGTCCACAGCAATGGCGTGAGAGACGGTGAGAGCGGGCTACTGTATGTTCTGTACCAGATCCCCTCGAACACCGAGCAACCGTCACCGTCGGATATCGTTCCCCGATACATCGGGAAAGCCGAGGCGTACGGGAAGAAGAATGAACTAAGCGCGAACTTTGAGGAGATCGCCAAAGACCGTGGCGCAACGCGGAGCTTCGCTCGCTGGGGTGACGGAAGTTACTGGCACGTCGGTGAACTCTCAGAGACGGTGTTCGGGGAGACGTCGAAGAAGCTCAGCTGGGCGAGCGAACTCTTCGAAGAGGGGACGCAGACACTCAAGGAGCAGACCTACCTGTGGATCCGCGCGTGGGATTCGGACACCTATCCCGGCCCGTACGGCTATCCAGCCTACCTTGCCGAGGTCGAGCCGTTGTTGGTCGGGCTGGCCTACGAGGCATACCCCGAGCAATTACTCAATCACAACGAGGTGCCCGATCACGCCCCGGCGAATAGCCGAGACTTCGAGTTTCAACCCGTCGAGGCCCGTTCTGCGGAGACTCTCGACCAAGTGTAGTACCCTCTATGCTCGGTATTCGCTTTTCCCGCCCCTTTTGAAACCCAATTAGATCGACACTTCCCCTACTGAAACAGCTGTTAGGTAGGTATTCCTACTGACAAGAGTTGATGGTATTGGATCCAGAGTAACCACAGCGAAAGCACACGAGGCGGCTACTGCCCCGCGTGCGGGGAATGGCTATCCGAACTGTGGGGGTTGTGGGGGTGCCGGCATCCGGGGGGATTCCGGCAGGTGGAGAAACGACTTCAATTGTAAAGTATGATCGGTCGATATCCATTGCTGAAAGCGAAGTATACCACTTCGTTGTACGAAATGGGTGGGATGAATCCCCGGTTCGTCCCAACCTCCACAGCTGCCTTCCCACGGGATGTGGGAGAGTCAGTTCACCGGCCAAAAGAGGTCAGACGCTCTCGTGGCGGTGACCCGCTTTGGTCAATGGGTGTGGGTGGGTCGGGGCAGCATCGGAACCCCGGCATAGCTACGTTTGGTGGCCATTTAGAAAATATACGTCACTAAACATCTAGAGTGGGGATGGTAGTAGGCGAGGACGACCTTCGGATCACACCGGAGCGAATCGTCACCGATGCGTAGCAACCGGCCAACGATGAAACACGGGGAAAGTCCCCGTGCGGTGGGGATGGTGGGGAGGAGATGCCGGGATCCACTGTGAGGGGGTAGGACTCCGGCAAATAGTGATCCCCATTCAGCCGTCAAGAAGGTTCTCACTTTTCCCACGGATGACAAATTAATTTCCAATTCTGATTATCAACGCTGACTCCGCCAGTATCTGGCGGCGCGAGTAGCGGTTCGGACTACCTATCTACCGGTGAAGTAGCGCACGCCGGATTGGTTGAGGCGCCTGCGAAGCATGTCGCGGAACCACTTGAGGCGGTGGGCCTCCCTCAGCCGGGCGCCGCAGGCGATGAGGATGCCGGCGAGCAGCATCACAGTCAGGAGCGGTACCGGTCGCTAGTCGACGAGAATTGCATCAGAATGTTGCATCGTCTCGAGCTGGTTGTTTTCAGGCCGACGCAGTTAGAAGACCTGTTGGGTCTGTGAGCCATATTGACCACTTCATAAGATCTGCTTCCCGGTACAGCTCCGGAAACTAGTATTATAATCAGGGCCCCATCCAGCGAAATAGACAGTCAGTAGACGTGGTACAGATCACGTTGTGCACTACTTTTCTATCACTGTGACAAGGGTGTTAATGCCGAACAGAACGAGCAGAATAGCGATTCCCACGGTTGAGAGCGTCGTTTCATGGTATTAATTTGCAGATGGTAATTGAATTATGATGAGAAATCCACTTATAACTCCGATCACTCCAATCACTAACGCTGCTTTTTCCAGCGCACTTTCCACCATGAACACCACTACAGGTAAGGACATAATAGGAGCGGTGGAAGATCAAATATTACTCGCAGTTTAACACTGATACTACTCTTTCACTTGGACCAATCGGTACTTCCCACGCGTATTGACCGATCCGTGGGTCCCCTGTATTAAACCTCAGCACCAAACTTTCGACCGGTGATTTCAACAGGACGCAACCGATAAAAATCGAAGTCAAGCTCGTCGACGGACTTGTGTATGGATACGTTGAGCATGGGGACGACAGAGTTCTCCGAGAAGGCTCGCGACGCTCGAACTATTTCAGTTTCAGGCACAGCCTCGATCTCCCCCTGGACGATGACGCTGTAGGCTGTCATATCATCGGTGAATACAGTGAATGTGGCCATGTCAGTCGTTTCGATGAACGACATTTTCCGACTATCCTCGGAGTGAACAAGCTGGAAATAGAGATCCTCTCCATCGAACGCGAACGATTGCGGGACAGCGTACGTTTCTGTTCCATCACTCAATGATAGAACTCCCGTATTTTCGTCCCGTAGTAACGATTCAACTTTGGACTGCTCCATCAGCGCAGCATCCATTAATTATATCTGTTTTCTATTTCCCCTTATATTTATCCCAATCTAAAAATAATTTGTATTGGGATTGAGACATCACAACATAAAGCTCAAATGACTGTGTCCATCGAGTAGACCAAAATTTGAAGAGCCAGTCAATTAGTGCAGTGGTGGATAAAAAACAAAATGGTTATTTAACCATCTCCTTCAAGTAACCTTTCCAATAATTGGAGCGATTCCCGAATATGATACTTTTGTGTGTCACTATCATCACTTGATAGCGATAGCTCAAGATGTGATTTTATATCTCTAACAGTTCGCTCTTCACAGCTATTCATAGTTTGCTGTTGGTCATCACCTAATAAGTGCGATTCCACAATTTTCACTGATTGGGATAGCCACAGCTTGATACAGCTATTTCATGTACTGACCACCATAGGGGCAGAACCCATCAATTTCCAAGGGTTTCAACAGAGGCCTTTTCCCCGACCTTGATGCCGCAGGACGGTGGAATTACACAGCGCTTGCTAGACTATGATCACTGATCCCTCCGAGCTCGATGACCTCCTCCCCAGGATTATGAGTGACTACAACGCTAGACAGCGATTTTTCGCCGATCATCGTCTCCCTGAATATGAAGTGCTGGAGGAGTTAGAGCTGGAGGGTCGAAACCTTGCCCTGTTTCTCACGCTGACCTGTGTCACGAACCACATCCACAACGAGTCCGGTGAGAGCAAGAAGACGGACGGGACCGACGGTCTGTGGCACGTCTGTGCAGATCTCTATCAGCGACACCAGTGGGTGTATCATCCGGAGCAACTCGTCGACGACGACCGCAGAGACGAACTCGACGAGCTGTTTCAGTCACTCGATCTCATGAATAGTCGCGATCCGGACTGGTGGTATCGGAACGCGAAGGCGCTATACGAGTACTGGGACAGCGATCCACGGGACCTCCTCTCGGAGCCGAACGCTTCGTCAGCGACGACCACAACAGGCAGCTTCGATGCCCCGGCGATAGAACAGGCCGTCGAGGCGAACGACTTCCCTGCTCTCAGTGGTGAGAAGATTCGGCCGCTCTGGCTTCGCTTGATGCATGAGGAAGTACACGAACTCGAACGGATTGAGGAAGTACACATCCCCGTCGATTACCACATCGTCGGGATGACGAATCGGCTCCGCGGGGACGAGAGTACGTTTGATCCATACGAGGAAGCCGATAGAGAGACGCTGAGAAGATTCTGGCACCTCGTCTGTCAGCGGAATGGCCTCGTCCCAGTTCAAGTCGATAAACCACTCTGGTTGCTGAACAAGTACTGGGACAACGGCGGGCGAGTATACGTCGCTGAGACGTTGCGTGAGATCCGATCGAACTAGGTAGGATTACTACGCGGGTCAGGATAGCGGTCCAGATTCATCGAAGGGACGGGAGTCGGATGTAGATCTAGACGACGTTCTTCATTGAACTCTCCTGCCGTTCATGGCTTCGTTGATTGTTCGAAGCGACCAAAAGCCGTGGTAACAGGGACGTGCGGGATCTCTCCTCCGAGCTAATCGACAGGATAGAACCTAGATTCGTTCATTGTACCACGACAGTGTCTCGCCCATCCGTAGTCCCTCGGTCGGAATCTCGACGTCGACGGGCTCGTCGTTGAGTAGCGGCAGGAGCGTCTCGTAGTATGACTTCCCCGTGTGAATAACGAGAGTGTTCTCCGCTGCGAGCAGGCTATGTTCCCGGAGCTGTTCGACAACGGTTTGACTCCACTCCCGTCGCTCTTCGACGCCAGCATTGTTCAGCGTCTCGTCGTAGGGTTCGATCGGCGAGCCGTCTGGATCGAGAACATGGTGCTTCGCCGAAAGCACGTACCATTCGTCGTGGTTCTCCTCGACGTACTTCCGGGCCTTCCGGAACAGTGCGGAGGGATTGTAGAGTTCCCGTGGCGTCGACGCCGAGTCCGCCTTTGCCTTCGTGCAGCTTACTAGCCCAATCTCCATACCCCAGCGGTCCACCGTTACGGGAAAATACGTTCCCTTCGTGAACAGGTAGCCACCAGCTGCAGCAAATCGACCTTCCCACACGCCCTCTGCTTTGCCACTGCCGAGCAAAGTGTCCACTTCCCACCGGCGTCCCACGCGTTCTGTTTTTTGAACGCCTCTGAGGGGCGCGGCGCGGTCTGAACAGACGTAGTCGCGGTGAACTCAATTCGGTGTATACGATGTCTACGATCAGTGACTCGTCGGTCTCCTTCGAGCAGACCGACACGCGATCCGAGGAGATGCACAGCACAATCGAACAGTGGATCGACGAGCTCGTCGCCGGCGTCGACGACGCACAGGCCAGTGACGAGTTCCAAGAATGGCTCGACGTCCAGAGTCGGTTCCACGACTATTCGTATCGGAACACGCTCCTGATCAAGTGCCAGTGTCCCGAGGCAACGAAGGTCGCCGGCTATCGGACGTGGCAAGAGGAGTTTGACCGCCACGTCCAGGAAGGCGAGTCGGCCATCTGGATCTGGGCGCCGATCATCACTAAGCAGTGCCCGGAGTGCGAGAATTCCCCGAGCTACCACGAGGAGAGTGACTGTGAGTACGATGAGACGCCGCCCGAAGAGTGGTCGAAAGGCCTCGTCGGGTTCAAACCCGCGCCAGTGTTCGACGTTTCCCAGACCGAGGGCGAACCACTCCCGGATCTTGACCGGGAAGCGACCGGTGATTCTGACGATCTCGTCCCACGGCTCATTGACGCCGCTGACGAGCTGGACGTGACCGTTCGTATTGTCCCCCAGGAGGAATGGACTCACGGCGCCGCCAGAGGCGTCTGTGAGCAGCTCAGTCTCATTGACGCCCAGCCAATCGTGGAAGTCCGCGACCGAGCGAACGAGGCCGACCTCGCCCGGACGCTCATCCACGAATACGCACATGCCCTGTTGCACTTCGACGTCGACGACGACACCGAGCGGTCGAAACGCGAAGTCGAGGCTGAAGCCGTTGCGTACGTCGTCGGTCGGTACTGCGGGCTCGACACTAGTGGATCGGCGTTCTACCTGGCTGCGTGGGAGTCGGACGATCCGGAAATCGTTCGTGATCGACTCGACAGGATCAGCCGGACGGTCCGGGAACTCATTGAGGTTCTCGAGGGCGAGGGCGATACCTCCATAGCTTAACCAACACCAGGATACGATACTCGCTTCTATTGGTTAAGCATAGAGGCGAACTTTCCTTTTCACCTGCCTGCTCCTCCGCTCGCGATAGTTTATCTGCCCTCAATGGGCGAAGGGCGCAGTATACAGCGCACTTCTGATTACTGATGTCGACAGAACATTCCACTCGTGATAGTACAGAGACGGTCAACCAGTTCCCCGACGAGATCGACAGCTGTCCTGTCTGTGGTGACGCACTCGAACGGCGCAGTCAGGAGTCGTCGCCGAATCGCCAGACGATCTACTTCGGGTGTTCGGCATGTCGGGTTGGGACGGTCGCGATACTCGACCAGGAGGGGCCGCTCTCCGATCGGTCCCGTGATCGCCTCGAGCGAGCCCAGAGTCGGGCCATGACCGGACTCACTGCGCATCGGGTTGCCGCGTTCATCACGGATACCTTTCCAAACGGCCGCTATACGATCCAGCGGACCGACGAGCATCAGTTCACGATTGCGCTCCCTGAGACAGCTTCCCCCTGGGACGTCCTTCGGTTGGTGGAGCCCCTCTCAGTTGGCCCCCTGTCCGCTGTTCGTCACGACGGCGACGTCTTGGTCAGTGACACTCGCTGGTCGTCCGTCGACGTCGAGAACGAGCCTGATGCGGTTACTGATGGTGGAGTAGTTCCAGCGACAGTCGACAACGAGCACTCATCCGGTGAAGCGGGGAACCTCTTTACAGTCACGAGTGACGACGAGCCCAGGACAGAACGAGCAAAGACAGAGGACATGGACGTCTCGTTGCTCGAAAAGGGTGGCATCTACGAGGTTCACTCCGCGTCGGATAGCTACTATGACGTCGACGTAGTGTCGGGCGAGTGTTCCTGCCCCGATACCGCTGATCGGTGCAAGCATCTCCGGCGCGTCGATCTGGAGATCAAGGGTGGCCTCGTTCCCCGTCCCGACGGTCGGCTTCCCTAAGTACGAACAGGCGGCGACCACGCGACAGCACTCGGCTGATCACACCGTGTTTCTCGTGAATTGTCCGAACACTATCACTATTCGTGACGGTTTTTGGCTTCCTCGATAGGTGGAGGAGCAGTGCTTCTCCGGTGACTACCATGACCCAAAGACTTACCAACGAATACCGTCTACGAGTAGGTATGCAACGGCAGTCTGAGTCGGATGGGAACCAGACGCGTTCCCTTCCGGACGGCGCTCACGAGGAGATGAGCACTGCGGAGTTCTACGAGCAGATCGGCGACGAGCTCGAACGCGCCCTCGCCTCTGAGTAATCCGGCTTAGCATCTGGTGTTTCTCCCACGTATTCAGAAGTCCAAATCCTTTTGAGCGTTTCCTGTGCGTATGTAGGCGATGACATATACTCCGTCAGTATCTTCAGTCTATAACCGATATACTGACGATACATACCGTAATAACTCGCTCAAAGGGTGCGGACGAGACGCATTCTTCGGTGCAATCTATATTCTTCGCAAAGAATACGAGATTCTTGAGGCGAATTTCAAACAAGTCAGTACCGCCGCGACTGACCACTATTACTACATGGTCCCATCAGGCAAAGTTAATCAACCACGATTCCATGCGCAAATGCTTCTTTCGCGGTACTTGTCTGCCATCTACAGAACAATTGAAGTAATGAAGGTTTGCCTCGCAACCGCAGTACAATCATCCCCTACTGATGTTTTTCTCCATCCACCAATGAGTCCGGCATTGTCTCGGTGGGATAACTCCACCCAGACCGGAAAGCAACCGTGGAATCAGGCATGTGATGAAGTGATGACGCGATTCACCTATCTCCGTGGGATACGGAATGCCGCCGTTCACGCGTCTCTCAAGGGATTCACACTAGATTATGATGACACGAACGACACGGTACTGATCTCGATCAACCCAAACCAGCTTGATCAAGACCAGGCTCTCCAAGGATACGACCCGCAACACCAGTCAGCGACGTACTCCTTCACAGATACGTATCTGCGATTCGAAACCGATACAGATGAAGCCCTTCACCCAGTCGATAACATCTTTGAGTACCACAACGCCATCATCGAACCATTCATCCAAAAGTTCGCAACCGAGCTCTAACTCCATAGAAAAGGATCGACACTAGTAGAAGAGCTCGACACTATATAACGACTATCCCCATCAGTGCTAAGCAGTTCTTCAGGGCACGGTTCTTTTAGGTGGTTCTCTCCGCCTACAGCGAGAGTCTTCTCGATCGTCGGCTCATGTGGGCGTCCCTGTGGTGTCACTGACCCCTTCGGGATAGGAATTTCTTCCTCGCTAGTGTCCGAAGGATGGTCAGCTATTCCATCGAGGCTAAAGAAAGCAGGGGCATCCAGCACCGGTGTCAGAAAGGGCCTCCCGCCGACAGAATGGATTTCTGTGAAGCCGCTAATCCTATCAACTCAAATCCAACCTAGTTGTTGTGGGCACCCCCTCGCGGAGATATTGCGGTAATTGGTTTATACCGTATTCTGCTTGAGTCCTCTATCTCCAGCTGAAATGCCGAGCGTACTCCCGAGATACTCGTTCATTGAGATCGTTGACGATCGGCACTCGGTCGACGTCGTCGGGGGATGACCCCGGCCCAGTTGTCGTCACCACGGTCGCTGGCGGCCCACTCGGAGAACCGCTCGAGTTTACCCGATGCGTCGATAGTTCCCGTCGTTGCCACCGCGGCCTTTCCCCTCGTTCTAGGGGGAGCGCTCGAAGGTCGTTGAGCGACAGCACTCAGTCAGCTAATGACCAACCCTCAACAGTACTGCGAGGGCAGTCTCGACGTCTCTACCCTATAGGAAGTGCTGTCGTGAGGCAGTTGCAGCATTCGTGCTTCCCCGATGGCGCCGGGACGTATCAAAGTGGTCGTGATTACCGAGATAATCACGACCATCAAAGTTAGGGTCGGTATACCCTGTATCCCTGCGGTAGAACGGTTCTACTGGCCATTAACTAGCACCGACCCCATGTATAAATCCCATTATGCTATATTAACTTGTGAAGATGAGAAGTTGAGACTGAGGCTCTCAATGCATACGCGTTGAGACTGTTGGTTGGTAAGAAAACTGAAACGCCTCATCAACCTGGCTTATGCAGCGTATCTCTGATCTGGCACCGGTGAGCGATTCCTCCGAATAGAGAATGTCCCCTTTCGTTTATCGGGACTTCCCGCGTATCCGTACGTATGGGAGAACTCGAAACAGAAGCCGAGAAAACGCGGTCCGAAATTGTATCGTACCTCCGCAAACTCGCCGAGCAACTCGACGGCGACGACGCTGTGACGCTCGAACTCGGTGGGCAGCAGGTTCAGTTGGACCCGACGAACCCGGTGACGTTCAAACTGGAAGGGGAGTCGGACTGGTCTGAAGGAGATACCGAGTCAAAACAGAGTATCGAGTTCGAGCTCGTCTGGTGGCGTGAGGCCCAAACGGCAGAAGAAGGGGCGTTGGATATCACTACCGAGGGTCAGTAACGCCCATTCTTCCCTCAGTCCATCCTATGTACGACCAGATCCTCTTTCCCACAGACGGGAGCGAGCCAGCAGGGTCGATCCTCGACTACGCCTCCAGATAGCCGCCGAACACGAGGCAACGATCGACGTCCTCAATGTCGTAGACACCAGCCACGACAGCCTTAGCGGAATGCAAGACGATGTGGATGACGCTCTAGAGCAGGAAGGGACGAATAGCGTGAAGGAAGCAGCCCAGCGCGCGACAGAACGTGGCAATACTGTGGTCTCGGAGGTACTCCATGGTGACCCCTACGAGGCGATTGTCGAGTATAGTACGCAGTCAGGCATCGATTTGATCGTGATACCGACCCACGGACAGCGTGGATTGCAACAGTCCCTTATGGAAACTTCGAGGACGAATACACACTGAGTGGAGACCGACCGCCGCTACCGACTAGCCTTGATCCCGACGAACGACCCATCGCCATAGCCCTCTTCGATCGGCTCGATGCCGTCTACCTCATCGAGCCAGTGATAGATCGTTTGTACGAACTCGAAGTCAGTGAATCCGGCCGCTTCGAGCGCCTTGAGGAGTTCTTCGGTCGAGACGAATGTCGCCTCCCTATAGAAGGGATTCTGCTCTTTCTTTTCTTGGTAGATCCGACCGACAGGGCTGTCCTTGTCGATGTAGCCGATCACGAGATCCCCTGACTGCGAGAGGATTCGATCGGCTTCGGCCAACGTTCTGGGAATGTCGTCGACAAAGCAAATCGTCGTCACGATCAGCGCGGTATCGAAGGTGTCGTCCTGGAAAGGGAGATGCTCGGCAACACCTCTGACCACGTTGACTCCTCGCTCGCGAGCATGTTCGAGCATCGCTTCGGCCGGGTCGATCCCGACGTCGATTCCCAGCGGGGCGGCGAACCGCGCGCTCCCGACGCCGATCTCGATTCCGCGCCCGGTCGCTGGCACGAGCCGATCCAAAGCAGCCAGTTCGGACTGGTAGGCATCGTCGTGTTCCTCGAACCACCCTTCGTATCGGTCGGTATGGGTCTCGAACGGTTCTGATTTCGGCATACTCGAACGTAGACTGCGTGGCACTACCAACGTTGGGTATGGAGTTCGGAGCCGAGAAAGCTTGTTACGGACACATCCCGTCGTTCTCGTATGACAGACTCAACGACGGAGAAAGGCGGCGCTGACTTCGACGGCGTCAAACTCCTGCTGTGTGAGAACCCTTTGCCCCCGATCGACGAGGCGATCGAAGCCGCTGCGGACGAACTGCCGAGAAGTAATCACTATACAGAGCCGTACTCTGAACCGTTACGCGAGTTGCTTGGAGACCGTCTCGGCGTCCCGACCGAACACATTCACGTCAACGCTGGATCCGAGCTCATTCTCCGCCAGCTATTCGATCGATTTGGTCAGCACGTCCACCTTCTGACACCGACGTACCCGCTATTCACGGAAATCGCCGAACAGTACACCGAAACCCGGCTTCGACCAGACGAAGACTTTCAGTACGACCTTCAGGAACTGGAGTTTCCCAACGAGACGACGCTCGCAGTTATCGTCAATCCGAACAATCCGAACGGAGGCGCGTTTGACATGAGTCCGCTTCCGGATCTCCTCGAAACCAACCCTGAAACCCGGTTTCTAGTCGACGAGGCGTTCGTCGATTTCGTCGGCGAATCAGTCGCTCCTCTCGTCCCCGAGTACGACAATCTGTTCGTGACCCAGACGTTGTCGAAAGCCCACAGCCTCGCTGGCTTTCGCATTGGCTATGCGGTTCTTCCCGCCTCCGTCACCGAAGACCTGAACACAAACAACGATGCTTATCCGCTCGCACGGCCGAGCCAGGCTGCCGCGATCGCGACGCTTCAGCACGAGGCGAAGATTCGGAAGCGAATCGAACGACTCCGGTCGTGGACGACTCAACTGGCCACGGAACTCGAATCGCTTGGCGTCAGAACGTTCACAACTGAGACGTACTTTTTCCTCGCGGATTTCAGCCCGCACGATGCAACCGACGTCGCTACACAACTACGAGAGCGGAACATCTTCGTGAAACCGCTCGAAGACAGCCAGCTCGGTCCTGGATACATGCGAGTGACGACGGCCAGGCCCGAGGACAACGATCGAGTCGTCGCCGCACTCGAAGAGATTCTGTAGCCGCGTTACTGCGAGTAACCGCACAGGTTCGTGATTGAGCGAAGCCCGACAAAGCGTGGGACCTCGCGACGGTACGCTTCGTATTCATCACCGAACTGTTCTTCCAGCCACAGTTCCTCGGCTACTGACGGTTGTGCTAACGGTAGTTGTTAGTACGAGTTCTTTATTCATACATTCCTGAAACTGGAATGGCTGAATCGCTAAGTCGGATTTCGAATTAAGTGGACTGTATCTCCGTAAGAGAAGCACGCCCGTCACCTGAATCAGATACAGGCATACGTTTAACCTGCATACCGACGAAGAGTACGTATGGAGCCAGTCAGAAGTGCCCTCGGTGGCGGTGTCGCCGCTACGATTGCCTTAACGGTATTTCTTCTGGCTCTTGACGTATTTCTACAGGGAACAAATCTATTTGTCTTCGCCACCTTCACCAGTCTGTGTGCAGTCGGCGGACCCCCATACTGTGAAGCGGGCAGCACAACAGCAGCAGCAATTACATTCTTCTGGTTTCTTGCCCTCTACGTTATCGCATGGCCGCTTCTATTCGCTGGATTCACGTGGGGACTCCCCGGAGAATCGGGCTTTGCTCACGGTGTAGTTTACGGGCTAATTCTCTGGTCAGGTTATGGTATCACCGTCATCTACGAGATGGGACTTGGAGGCGAAACACTCGCCGAGAACCTCCCGATGTTGGTCATCACGGTAGTCGCGTACCTCATCTATGGACTCGTTCTCGGCGGAGGATATGACCATCTCGCGGGCCATCGAACGTTCTTGAGTCAAGAAACAACATAGGACGGGCCATATACGGTCCTCTCGAAAAACCTGCGATTCCTAACAGTGATTGACATTATGACTTAATTACTCTCTGAGGGATTTTGATAATACTGTTTAGTCCAGATGTACGGAACGGCTGTTCCATCCCTTTCTTTTAATAGTGGAATCGTTCCGGCACCTACTACTATCCAAGCAAATACTGGCAGGGTGCCGACGACCAGGTAGCTCGAGTTCACGGCGAACAGTACTCCGACGAGAACTGCGGACAGTCCAACGAGTTGTGGGTTGCGCGTATACTGGTACGGACCGTCGGTCTGAAGCTCCCCTTCGAGACCGACGGTCGTGTGTATCTGAAGTGTTCGCCCAGCCCAGCCGGCAAAGGCCGCTCCTGTCACGATGAGCAGGCCTCCTATCCAGGTCCAGAGGCGACCCGTAAACACGAAATTCCCGGCGTCGGCGTATCCGACGGTGGCGAGAGCGACGGCCGTGATTGCCACGTTGCCCCAATAGTACCAGAACGTCCAAGAGATGTCGCCGGGCGGCCATATGCGGTGCGACGGGCGGACGATACTCACGATGAGGGCCGCGATGACCGCACCCTCGGCTCCCAAGAGCAAGTACGAGCGGCCCTGCGAGTGTTAATTGCTGAGACATCTCTCCAGAGTCTTGTACATCATATCGTCCGCAACTCCCCTCAGAATGACGGTCTTGGTATCGCTGAATTAAATACCACCCTCGTTCAGTGAAGCTGACAGGAAGCACTTATTGCAAACCGTGACGTATAATACAGTTGCTATGGACCCGGAAGACCTTCAGTCGATGCTCAAGGAGAATGGAGAACTCATGGTAAAAGTCGCTGAGTTCGATGAAACCATCGAACTTCACCTTCACGACACAGAAATCGGTGACGAAACTGTGCATCTCGAACTTACCGATGGGACCCTAGAGTTCGATATCGACGCCGTCTCAGGGGCGTGGCAGCACACTCACTCCCTCGAGGATCTCGGGCTCGAATAGTCACGCCGCGTTCGACACCTACTTTCTTGCCTCAGTACGCTACTGCGGTGATGAATGGCTTCAATCCCGCAGTTCGAGACTTTGTTACACGCGAGGGTATCATAGAAGACTTCCCACACCAAATAGGAACCGCTCAGCACAGCCGGTAGGCTGGGCGGGATACATCTCAAAAAGACCTCATTTATTTCCCTCAATATGCAATAGCCCCGGCGTTGAAGTGTGATAGCTCTAATATTCAAGTGATGCCAGAAGTAACATTCCACGGCCTCGACATCGGGCGAGTTGAGCCGAACGACGACCTCGTCGATCGAATCGTCGAAACGACGGCTGAAGAGTATCCCCTGTCAGACGGCGACGTCGTCGTCGTCACCGCGAAGGTCGTATCGTTCGCCGAGGATCGACTCGTCGAGGCCGATGAGGTCGAAGTTACTGACCGCGATCGGCGAGTGGCAGACATCACTGGCATCGATCCGCGGGAAGTCTCCGTGATCTACGATGAAAGCGAAGTCATCGGTGCGATCCCGATCGCAGAGATCGGCGAAGACCTGCTGTTGGAACACGCTGTCGACCCCGAGGCGGCGCAGGAAGCACTCGAGGAGGTCCCAGCGATGCTCGTGACCGAGCGCAACGGACGACTCTGTACAAACGCGGGTGTCGATTGGTCGAACAGTCCGGGCGGGATGATGACGTTGCTGCCTGAAGATCCCGACGAGAGTGCCCGTTGTCTCCGCGAGGGGATCGAAGAACGGACAGATACAGAATTGGCCGTCGTCGTGGCTGACTCGGAAATCGCTGGCCCAGGTTCGATGGACCTGGCGATCGGGTGTTCGGGAATCGAAGCGATCGATAGCAACTTCGGACAAACAGACCTGTATGATCAGCCGAAGATTGGCGGCGTTGACCTCGTCGCAGACGAGCTCACAGCCGGGTCAGCATTACTGTTCGGACAGGCGGACGAACAGATCCCCGTTACGGTCGTTCGAGGGCTAGAGTATGAAGATGGAGAGGGTGTGCCGAATTCGGGCGGTGTCGTCCGCCGCGGACTTCGCAAGAGTGTACAACTGACGGCCCGCCTGAAGGCCCGTGAATGGTTCTGACAGCAACTCTAGGAGATACACACATCGATAATAAATTGCCATTACGTCTAACTCTTCTCTCAGACTGTCTATCCTGAAATTGTTCCCGTCGTGCAAGAACGCTCAATAGTAATAAGAACGCTCACGCCGATGTTTAACTGACGATGGAATTCGAAGAGACTTCCCGACAACCCGGTCTAGGCGACCGATTCCCCGATCTCACCGTTCAAACCTCTCACGGAGAAGTATCACTTCCGGATGCATACGAGGGCGAGTGGTTCGTCCTGTTCAGCCACCCCGGTGACTTCACTCCTGTCTGTACCACCGAGTTCGTCGCGTTCCAGCAGCGCAGCGACGAGTTCGAAGATCTGGGTGTCAACCTGATCGGGCTCTCGGTCGATCGCGTGCACTCTCACATCAAGTGGATCGAGTGGATCGAAGACGAGCTCGACGTGCAAATCGAGTTCCCCATCATCGCCGACGAGGGGGGCGAGGTGGCGACGCGGCTCGGCATGCTCCATCCCGAGATGGGGTCGAGCACAGTCCGGTCGGTCTACGTCGTCGACCCGGACGGCGTGATTCGGCTCGAACTCCAGTATCCCATGGAGATCGGCCGAAACATCGACGAGATACTCCGGTCGATACGGGCGCTGCAGACTTCTGACGAGAACGATGTTGCCGTCCCAGCTGACTGGCCAAACAACGCGAATTTCGGCGATCAGGTCCTTCTCGAACCGCCTTCCGATGTCGCAACTGCTGAAGAGCGCCTTCAGCGGGCTGACGAAGAAGACTACGACTGTCTGGACTGGTGGTTCTGCCTCAAAGACCTCGATTGACATCCTCTTGCGCCTGAAGACGCAGGACTCCCGATCGGTGGGACAACGGGGACTCGGGTTTCTCGTCGCGATTGCTCGGGCCACCGGGGAGCAACTCCCGGAAGACGATGGGGCAGACAGATCTCCCGACGGAGGGCAATGACGGTAACTCATCACCACGCCGTTGCGATAGTCGCCCAGTTCAGAAGACTGCTCTCGCAGATCTTCTGTGAACGCACCACAACAGCCAATAGATATCCCCCCGTAAAGTGGTGTAAGAGCACTTTCCGAAGGATCGCTTCACGATCCGCACTCATCCTTCCGTCTGGAAACACAGCGGAGGCGGCTATCCGACTCCACCTATGATTGACCCAGTCATCGCAAGCCGACTCCAGTTCGCCGTTACGACCATCGTTCACATCATCTTTCCCGTGATGAGTATGGGGCTTGCCCCGTTTCTCGTCTATTTCACCTGGAAGGATATTCGCACGGGCAAGCCCATCTATGAACAACTCAGACGGTTCTGGACGAAGATCTTCGCGATCTCGTTCGTCGTCGGGACCGTGACGGGCATCGTGCTCGAATTCGAGTTCGGGACGAACTTTGCTGTGTTCTCGACGACCGCCGGGGATCTGTTCGGCGGGCCGCTCGCGTTCGAAGGCATGATGGCGTTTATGCTGGAGGCAACGTTCCTGGGCATCTTCGTGTTCGGCCGCCAGCGGGTCGGCGACGCGCTGTACATGGCCTCGGCGGTTCTGGTCGGTATCGGAACCTGGCTGTCGGCCGTCTGGATCCTGATGGCGAACTCCTGGATGCAGACGCCGCGGGGGTACGAACTGGTCTCGGAGAACGGCCAGCAGCTGGTCACGCTCGTAGACCCACTGGCGGCGTACTTCAATCCGCGATTCTTCTGGATGTACGTTCACATGCAGAACGCCGCCGTCGAGTCGGTGGCGCTCGTTATGGCGGGGGTGGGCGCCTACTACGTCTTCCGCCACCACGTCTGGGGCTATCCGGTCGAACAGGTCGGGTTCTGGGAGACTACGCTCAAGTTCGGTCTCATCGCTCTCATCATCACCGCGCCGCTGCAGGTCATCCACGGCGACCTCTATGCTCGCCACGTCTTCGAGACCCAACCCCAGAAGTTCGCCGCCATGGAGGCCATCTGGGAGACTGACTCCTACGTCCCCGAGTACATCATCGCCTTCCCCACGAGCGTCCAGGATCTGCTCGATCCACGGGCGAAGGACATCTTCGGCATCGGCATCCCGGGTGGGGCCTCCTGGCTCGCCAGCGGTGGCGACCCACAGGCGACGATTCGGGGCCTCGAAGAGTTCGAGGGGCCACAGCCACCGGTTGCGCTCATTTTTTGGTCGTTCCGCATCATGGTCGCCCTCGGCTTCTGGTTCATCCTGCTGGCCTTCTGGGGAGCCTACCGCTGGTGGAGCGGGGAACTCCTCGAGGACGATCTCTTGCACAAGGCGTTGATGGTCTCGACGCCGCTGGGTATTCTCGCCGTCCACCTAGGGTGGATCGTCACCGAGGTCGGGCGTCAGCCTTGGATCATCCAGGACGTCATGAAGACCAGCGAAGGTGTCTCCTCGAATCTCTCCAGCACCGAGGCGACGATCACGTTGGTCGGGTTCGTCTTCGTCTACCTAGTGCTGCTCGTGCTGTACCTCTACGTCGTCGTCCGTCTCGTCCGTGCTGGCCCCCCCAGCGTATCTTCCTCGGCGACACCTGACCGTCCATCTGATAGCTCGACGGAGGCGACCGTCAATGACTAACCCGAACTGGCTCGCCGACGGTCCGCTCTTCGGACTCCCACTTGCGGATATCTGGTTCGGACTGCTGTTTTTCATCTTCGCGATGTTTCTGTTTCTCGATGGCTTCGACTTCGGTGCGGGCCTCCTGTTTGCGACCCGCTCGGATGAACACGAACGCGAGCAGCTCCTGGCCGCTATCGGACCGTTCTGGGACGGCAACGAGGTATGGCTGGTCGTCTTCGGCGGAGCCATGTTCGCCGCGTTCCCGGCAGTGTACGCCAACCTGTTCAGTCGCCACTACTTGCTGATGTTCGCCATCCTCGGTGCACTCATCGTTCGAGGACTGGCACCTGAAATGTACGAACAGCGCGAGGACGACCGCTGGAAGCGCTGGTGGGGGCGAGCGTTCGTCGTCGGGAGCGTCACTGCCCCATTTTTTCTCGGGATGTTCACCGCCAACTGGTTACTCGGGTCGACGACGATCGTGACGCTGCCCGGCATCGTCGTCGGTCTCGCCGTTGTCGCACTCACTGTCGTCGACGGGGTCGCGTTCCTGCGGCTGAAAACCCGCGGCAATCTCCGTGCGGACCTCCAGACGGACGGGTACCGTGCTTTGGGCGCGTATCTCGTCCTCATCGTTCTAGTATTGGGATACATTTACGTACAGATACCGGATCTCAGGTCAGCACTGCTTTCTCCCCTCGTCATGCTACTTGTCGTGTTGACGCTCGTTCTCGCCGCGGTGTACGCCGTGGCCACGTACAGCGACCGCTATTATCTCGCGTTCGGCGCAGGTGCAGGTCTGGTTTTCGCCCTAGTCAGCATCGTCGCTGCCCTCATGTATCCGACAGTCGATCCAGCCGTCGGATTGACCGTCGATTCGGCTGTCGTTTCGACGATACCCCTCAATCTTATGACTGTCGGTGCGGTCCTTCTGCTGCCGCTAGTATTTTTGTATTTCGGGATCCTCTACTCGGCGTTCAGTGGGCCGATCGACGTGGAGGAATCGTACTGATGGACGAAGGTACGCGCACGGACGAGAAACGAGAGATTCCTGAGGACGAAACGATTCCGGGCTCGAAGCAACCGCGCCAGGCCCATTCGATAGCGGGACAGTCACAGCCTCGACTCGGCTCGCGGATTCTGCTCACGTGGCTGGAGTTGACAGTCTTTGGCATCACGGGTGGGATACTCGGTACCACAGTCGGTGGGCCACCAGGATTCATCGTCTATCTCGCCACGTCACTCGCCACCGTCGGGATCATCTTCTACAACGTGAACGAACTGGTTAAAGGCTGGATGGACGTAACCACGAGTAATCAGTAGACGGATAGTGGTTTCCGACGGGTCGGCAATCCGTTGGTCAGTCTATTTCGGGGGCAAGTTCGTTACTCCATTGTCGATAGAGTGCGATGGTAAATACGAGGAGGATAACCGCAATAGCGAAGTAGCGGAGTACGGATCCGACTGGCTCTCTCAGGTATACTCGCAGAATCCCGGTTCCGACGAGGAGTCCAATAACGAGAAGCGACAGAACTAGCATGGCTGTCGGCGTATCGAATTGGGTTCTGTTACTCATTGGTCACATTGTCACGAACGAGATGACGGAAGCGTCCACTGTTCGTCAATGAGTACCTCATACCGAGATAGACGGGCTAATTCGTGTTGAATCTACCGCACCAACGGGTCACCGAGAGTAATCTCACCACCGTCTTTCGGAATCAATTCACGACGCCCGCGCGAACACGATGAACAACGCCAAGCCGACACCAGCTAGGAGGGCGAGCATCGAATGCTCTTTCTCATAGGACTGGGCCTCCGGGAGCAGATGGGCTGCGGAGACGTAGATCAACACTCCTGAAACGAACCCAAGCATGAGACCCAGATGGCTTTGGCCCAGCCGACTCACCAGCGGGTAGGCGACGAAGGCGCCGATTGGCGTCGTCAATGCGGCAATGAAGAACGCATACGTTGCCGCCGTTCGTTCCGTCACGTCTCCCTTCAGCAAGACAAGATAGGTGATAACCCCCTCGGCGAATTCGTGGACGACCAGCCCGGTTCCGGCTAGCACACCGGTCAGAAGGGAAATCTTGAACGTGATAGTGTAGATTACTCCATCGACAAGCGAGTGAATCCCGATGCCCTCCGCAGCAGTCACCCCGAACGCGAGCGTCTCCTCGCCGGTACGCTGTTTGATCACCCGGTTGGAGAGATACATGAAGAGGAACCCGCCCAGAGCTGTGAAACCTGCGTCAGCGTTGTTCGCGATCGCATTCGGTAGTGCGTTGATCAACGGTGTCGTGATGAGAATTCCCGCAGCAAAGCACATCAGGTAGGGAAGCGATCGTTCGGCCCACTCTCGGTGTTGAAAGATCGCCAGGATGCCTGCGCTGTTCACCACTGCGGCGACGATGGCGAACGCCGCAATCCAGTAGAACTCTCCTGGAAACACTACCATAGTCGATTCCTGCCTTCCTTTGAGAGCCTCGATTGCTCGCTTTCGACTACGGGAAGAACCCTCTGACTCGTCACTTCGGGACACTCCAGCCGTCTCATACTGAGGACTACAACAGTTGCAATACTAAACGTGGTGCTCGTTCGGCTGCCGTCGTCTTGGGTCACGCTGGCATCGAGATTCGACATCCACCGAGATGGAGACGCTGTTTCGTATATTCCTGTTGAGACGCATGATGGAGGAGCGTCAGATTACGAGCGACCACGCGATGGCGACCGCGACGCCGCCGAGAATCGAACTCAGGGCGGCGTGTCGGTGGAGTCGGTCCTGTAACTGGTGAAGGTCGCCGTCGTGGTCCGCGGTGTCGACCGGGCACGTCTCGCTCCCCGTGGTGCACTCGGGGAGCAGGTCGACGGCGACGTGGAGGAACACACCAGCCGCGACACCGAACAGGAGCCCGCGTAGTTCGCTCCCCGGTGAGAAGCCGACGATACCCACCGGGAGGGCAACGAGGCCGACCGCCGCTGCGGGCAACAGGAGGGGCGCGACGGACTGCCCGCGTTCGGCAAGGCGGCGAGCGGCGGCATATCCCGCGGGTGCCTTATGGGAGATCAACGCGATTCCGAGGATGGAGGTGAGCGACGGCATCGCCGTGTAGATCGCACCGATGATGGCCCCAGCCGAGAGGGCGTGGACCGTCAGCTCCGTCGCCGTCCGATCGACGGGTAGGTCTAGGTGTGCAAAGCGGTGGCCCACGGTGTGACCGACATACCCGCCGAGGAAGCCGATCGCGATACCCAAGCTACCGAGGCGGCCGTGCTGGCCGAGCGCTTGGGGCACCAGAAAGAGCGCGGCGCTGGTCACCATCGCGCCGCTGGCCAGCCCGTATCCCCAAACGGGCTCTAACGGGTGGCTGCTCCGTACTGCACGTGCTCCAAGCGGCGCGCCGATGGCCATTGCCGCAAACGCCGTCCAGGATATCGCCACGAGTTTCCAGTTGACACCGGCGATCGTCGCCACTATTGACAGGACGATCAACGCCACTAGTCCGACCGCCCCGACGATTCGTTCCTGATCGGTCGCTGTCCGATTCGTCACTCCTGAGTGCAAGTTTCCCCTGACCACTATTGTACACTAATAACTATACTATGAGTCTTAATAAATATTCCGTGCGTACCTCGAATCGGGAACGAATCGGCAGTGCCAACTCACCAAAAACTGCCGTACTACAACAGATTTAGTCAGTATAGCTGGTACCACTCGCTCACACCGAAATCAACTTCCTTCGGGAAGGCAAGGCCGAGATATGCACGAAACGGACAAATCTACGGACGGGTTCCGGAAAAAGACATTTACGGTGTCGTCGTTTTATGAAAGCGCAATGCGACTCGGCCGTTCGCTCCCGCAACTCGCCCACGCTCGCCGGGGCGACAGGGTCGACGACGCCTTCGCTGAGAAGATTATGCTCTCGACCACGGCGGTCAACGAGTGTCAGTATTGTACACGATTCCACACGTCGTTGGCACGTGAGGCGGGAATAGACCAAGCGACGATCGACCAGATCCTCGAGTCGGACGTCGAGGCGGCCGTCGACGACGCCGAACGGCCTGCGCTCCTGTTCGCCCAGCGCTACGCCGAAGCCGATGGTAATCCCGGCCCCGACGCACGGGCGGCGTTACGGGAAGCCTACGACCCGGAGACGGCCGCGGACATCCGTGCCTTCGTCCACGCGATCTACTTTGGGAACTTACTTGGTAACACCTACGACGCAGCGCGGCTCACGATTTCCAAACGAACACGAGCAACCCGTCGCCGTCTCGACTGGGTGGTTGACGCCGTTGACGGGGTTCTAACACACCTGCGCGAGAAGTGTCCGGTCTAACGGGGTTCGGAACTGGAAGTATATGTGGGCGTACTGAGTATTTTGGGTGAAGAACCAGATCGCTGTTCGGTGCTTCCGATAACTGGGATGAATTTGTGTCGGGTAAATCATCCAGATACAGATAATGTCTTCAGGTCACATATCTCGCCGAACTATCTTTCGCCGGATTGCCCGACACCCGCACATCGAGTGGCCAGCGTACGATTCAACGCCGTTGTACGATCGAACGTCAACGGCAGGGCTGGAAGCAGACGTTCGCACGGTTTCCGAGCAGTGGTTCAGACACGACGCCCACGAGTCGGTTGATGGGTTCGTCTGTTCGGTTCCGTTAACGTATTTCAGATTCGAAGCGCACGACTGCTACGCAGGCTCTACGTCCTACCATATGCAGACGCTGTTTCGCGTATTCCTCCTGAAAGAATGCCACGGCTGGGACCACGAGACCGCGCTCGTCGAGTACCTCAGCCAACACTCCGATCTCTGCGACCGACTCGGCCTGGAGTGGGTGCCAGATCAGTCGACGCTGTGGCGTAGCTGGCATCAGCGTTTCACCGCCGATCTCCGCGACACCGTCGAGACGGCGGCTCGAACAATTCTCGTCAAAGCGCAGAACGCTGAGGTCGCCGTTCCACGTGAACCAGAACGAAGCCTCCCGCTTCGGGGCGACGATACAAATGAATCGGACCCAGATAATCGAGCTATTCTCGGCAAAGCCGAGGCGATTACCGAGCACGCCAGTCGTGTCGCCTTCCCTGCGTTCTCGTTGAATCGTGGAGACAGCTGTGAGATCCACGAGAACGCCTACTGGGACTTACAGACGTATCTGGGGCTTCGTGAGAGGTTGGCCGCTAACGAGGGTGCTCGCAGTTTCGTATATGAATCAACACGGGAGAGAACACCGCTCGGACACACTCATCGCGACCACATCCGTGATCTCTCTATCGTGCAGATCCGCGAGATGTATCGACAGGCGATCCGGAACCTCATCGACGAGGTCGCAGAAACGGAGGAGTTCTTCCGGGCCGGAATCGCCGCCATAGACATCACCGAGGCAGACCCCTTCACGGGCGACCGCACCGGCCACGAGGACGAGATCATCGGGACGAAAGAGAACACCGACGAATACGCCTATCAGTGGGCCACAGTCCAGTTGGTCGGGAACGCTGTTCCACTCGTGCTTGATGCTCGTCCCGTGCGGAAAGGCGAATCACGCAAGGAAATCGTCGAAGATTTGCTCAACTCTGCTGAGGGCCTCGTTCACGTCGACAACGTCTTGATGGATCGGGAGTTCGATAGCCAGCACGTCTTGGAGATGATCAGCCAGCGTGGGCTCTCCTACGTCGTTCCGAAGCGGATGCAGACCAGCGAGAAAGCCCAGGCCAAGCGGTTGCTCCAGCGAGACCAAGATCGCTATGAAACCCATCGGAAGCTCCATCTCGGAAAGAACGAATGGCACGAGACGACGCTCATCTACCGTCGGAAAGAGGACTCCGAGCACGACGACCATCGGCAGTATTCGGTGTTCATGACGAATAGAGGGAGAGGACACCTCACTGAGTATGGCTACAGGTGGGAAATCGAGAGCGGTTACAGATCGATAAAGCGGTTCATGGCTGCAACGACATCGAAGAATTTCGGGCTTCGATTCTTCTACTTCGCGTTCGCGTGTCTCCTGTACTCGATCTGGCGAGCGGTCGATCTGCTCGTCCAAGTCGAGTTGACTGGTGAGTATGAGCACGCACCGATTGTGACGGCGGATAATACGCTGACGCTGCTGAAGAAGGAGACAGGAATCGGATAGTAGGATCCTCGGTCTGGGTCAGCGCAGATTTCTGAGTGGTAACGCTATCGAGAGTCTCGGGAAAACCACGGTCTGGTCGTTAGTGCGACAGGAAGAAGCACACGAGAGAGGATTTGAAGCAGTTCCCGGTCCCTGATTCGTCGGAAACCACGCATCACAGCCCTGCTAAACCCGCTGTAGTTTCAACTTCCAATCTTCACGGAAAGTTGAGACTACAGCGGGTATAGCGGGCCTGTAATGCGTGGTTTCGACCGAATCGACAACCGGAATCTGCTGCAGATCGCTTTCTGAACGACCGTTCCTATCTCGTAGACAACTAATTCATGAGAATTCTGAGACTCCGGATAGTGTCGCCACTCAGACGCCTTCCTACCGTGGGCTGAGTCTTGTTACTATCCAATTCCGGTCTCCTTCTTCACCAGCGTCAGCGTGTTGTCGGCAGTCACAATCGGAGAGTGTTCGTATTCACCGGTCAATTCGACCTGCACGAGCAAATCGACCGCTCGCCAGATCGAGTACAATAGACAGGCGAACGCGAAATAGAAGAATCGTAGTCCAAAATCCTTCGAGGTCGTCGCGCCCATGAATCGTTTGATCGATTTGTAGCCACTCTCAATCTCCCATCTGTATCCGTATTCCGAGAGAAGGCCACTCTTCCGATTCGTCATAAACACCGAGTACTGCCGGTGATCAGAGTATTCCGAGTTTTCCTTCCGCCGATAGATCAGCGTTGTCGAGTACCATTCGTTATCGCCCAAATGCAGTTTTCGATCAGTCTCGTAGCGGTCCTTCCCCCGCTTGAGAAGACGCTTGGCCTGGGCTTTCTCGCTGGTTTGCATCCGCTTCGGCACGACGTAGGAGAGCCCGCGTTGACTCAGCATCTCTAGGATGTGCTGGCTGTCGAACTCGCGGTCCATCAACACATTATCAACGTGAACAGCCGCCTCTGCCGAATCCAAGAGGTCCTCAACGATTTCCTTGCGCGTATCGCCTTTCCGAACTGGGCGCGCATCGAGAACTATCGGAACAGCGTTCCCGACCAACTGGACCGTCGCCCACTGGTAGGCGTACTCGTCCGTGTTCTCCTTTGTTCCGATAATCTCGTCTTCGTGCCCCTCTCGATCTCCGGTGAACGGGTCGTCCTCGGTAATATCGACGGCGACGATACCAGCTCGGAAGAACTCCTCCGTCTTTGCGACTCGATCCAAGAGGCGACCCACGGCTTGGCGGTACATCTCCCGAATCTGTTCGATGGAAAGGTCGCGTACATGCTCGCGATGGGCGTGGCCGAGTGGTGTCCGCTCTCGATTGGACTCGTGAATGAAGCTCCGAGCGCCCTCATTGACGGCGAGGTTCTCTCGAAGTCCGAGATAGGTCTGGATATCCCAGTAGGCGTTCTCGTGGATTTCACAGCCCTCGCCACGGTCCAGCGAGAACGCTGGGAACGCAACACGGCTAACATTCTCAGTGACGGTCTCGGCCTGCTCTAATACGGTCTGGTCATCGGGGTTCGATTCCGTACTCTTGTCACCGTGTCTGCGGCTCTGTCGTTCTGGCTTACGCGGAACAGAGACACCCGCGTTTTGGGCTTTGATGAGGATCGTTCGCGCTGCTGTCTCGACGGTGTCTTGGAGATCGGCCGTGAACCGATGGTGCCAGCTGCGCCACAGCGTGGACTGTTTCGGGACCGATTCCAGGCCGAGTTGATCACAGAGATCGGGGTGTTGGGTGAGGTATTCGACGAGGGCAGTCTCGTGGTCCCAGCCATGGCATTCTTTCAGCAGGAACAGGCGAAACAGTGTCTCCATCTCGTAGCTCGTTGAGCTTGCGTATCGGTCGTGGGGATCGAACTGGACGTATGCGAGGGGCACTGCGTGGACGAATGGATCAACGCCCTCGTGATCGTCATGCTGGAACCATGTTTCCGCAACAAGACGAACATCCGATTCTACTCCGAGGAGTGATGTGCGATCGAACAGTGGGCTCGACTCGTAGGTGGGCCAGCCGACAAAGGATAGCTGGGCGATCTGCTGGAAGACAGTACGGCGAGACTCACGGGTTGGGGGCACGGAGGGACGGTGGCAACGACACGCTCAAGTATTCATCTAACTGCTCGATACAGAGTGGGGAGGTAACGAGTATCCTATGTCATAGATGGCAAACTATTTCCTAACTGGCTGTTCAAGCCGCGGCTGTGCCCTCCACCACGATCGTTACTCCGGTTCGACGAGACGCATTGCTTGCACTCTTCGCGCTCGTACTTCTTTTGTCCCCTGTGTGGGTTGCCGTGGCGAACATCTCGGGGACTACATACACGTACGAACGCGCAGAAGTAGTCAGTAACGAGGACAGCGGCATCACATATGAGGGAGACCCACCGCTGGAGGACAAGTACATCAGTGCGGATATCGGCTGTTCGGTGCCGCAGGACACGCGAGTGTGTGCCTTCGAGCGATACCTCCTCTCGAATGAGACGATTCCGACTGAGACGTACACGAACAATCCAGCTGCTCCATTCGACGTGGGAATCAATCGGTATCAGTACGTCCAAATCAACGGTTCCGTCTACGATCCCGGATATGTCGGAAACCGCTCGGCACAGCGAGACGACGGCCTCTATCGGCTCGACCTCGCGCTTGAACCGGCATCGGCCACTGACGCGCTTCAGCAGGTCTCGATCGATGTCTCGACCGAGAGTGATGACGTGCCACCAGTCGCAATCCAAGCCGCAAGACAGGGGTCCGCAACATCGGACCAGGAGGTCAAGATCCCACAGACACCGCTCCTCGTCGATGGCGACACGTATTATCGCGTCTATCTTGCCAGCCAAAACGAGCCAGGCCAAATGGAGTCAGTACTTGGGAGTGGCCTCTCGATCGCCGGGCCACTCGTCGGGCTCTACGTCGGCTTCCGGCTCTTCCGCCGTATCGAGATCAGATACGTCGGTGAGTAGAGATCGTCGGTGTGACTCAGGTATGTACCAACCCGATTCGGTGGCTTCACCATGCGTCTAACTCACTGAAAAGGACTGCTCAATACGCACGCACACTGAGCAGGTGTTCCCCCCGCAAAACCAGCGAAGAAAAAATATGTGTCTCCAAGCCTGTCCCAGAGATCCTGCGTAGTTGTAACAGCGCAATCAGCCAGACTGTTATTTTGATTTAGTACCGAAAATACCAATAGTGGCGGGCGTATTCGTAGGGATACCACTAATGGAGCGAGATGACTTCGACGAGGCAGCGCCCGGTGAAATCGTTCCCACGACGACACCGAAGGGGACGTATTCGGCGTTCCGGCCTGACCCGCTTCCCCCCTCAATCACTACTGAACAACTCATTACCCCGCTGGCGGAGGCAACACAGGCACTTGGTCGGCTCCATGGCATTGGTCCACGTGTCGGCTCGAGAGAGATCCTGATCGAGCCGTTCATCCGAAAAGAAGCGCTGGAATCATCACAGATTGAGGGGACACATGCCACTCTCTCGGATATCTACGCGTACGAAGCCGGACAAGAAGCCCTGATCGACGAAGACAGGCAACAGGGGACCCAAGAAGTCGTGAACTATCTGCACGCGTTGACGCACGGATTGGATGCGATCACAGCTGGCGATCCTATTACCGTCGAATTGCTTTGCGAAATGCACGACCGGTTGCTTTCGGGGGTCCGTGGGAATGAGGCTGACCCGGCTCTGTTGAAACCCTATTAGTTCGACACCTTTCCGCTGAAACAGCCGTTAGGTAGGATTGCGTGCTGACCGCTCAGAGTGATCGATCATTGTTGTAGATGAGGCAGGAAATAGTGGCTCTGTTGAAGCTATCCGACCATCATTATACTGCTGTCTGATTGAACTTTGCTCGTTCGATCAGTTCATTAGAGAGAGACGGTCATTTCGGCGTCTGAACACCGCTATGATCTGTTTCCACAGTGTACCAAGGATGGCCGCCAGCGTACCGAGTGTGAGGGCCGACCCAGCTCCAATAAGAAGCCCGTAGCCGAACTTTTCTAACTGCGACGGGGGCTGACCTGTATAGGCAATCCCAATAACGGACACAGCCCCGAATAGCAGACCGAATGGAATCGCATATGAATATAATACACTATACCCCCAAGCAGTCGGTAATGCTGCCACGACGATAATTATAGCACTGAGGCTCCACAGACCGTATACGGCCAATATATCGAGTACTGGGCCACTCCCATCTATGAGTTGCGCGTATCGAACGAATCCGGCCCCAAACATCGTACTTCCGAGGATAACACCCAGAAGTTTCCGATGGGGAGAGTTTCGTGACGGGTGAGCCGATCAGGGAGCATAGTGTATTGTTGTGCCCGGTCATAAAAGAAGTTTGCCTGTACTGAATGATAGGTGAGTCCTCTCTATTGAACGTTCAGAGTGCCTTTTCGAGGTTGTGAGTGAGACAGCCGACAACGAGTTCACGGAACTGCTTCCACCAGCGTCGTGATCGGATGAATGCGCCATATTTCCGTTTCAGGCGAGAGTTCACAGTCTCATTCTGACTCCGTTGGCCGTAGAGGTCGTCGTCCAACCGAGCGTTCCATGCCTTGTGGAGTGACGAAAATTCTCGGTGCTTGATCAGGGGACGAATGCCATCTTCACGAGCTAACGCGCGAATCTGCTGGTCGTCGTATCCCTTATAGCCGAGGAGCACCGCTACTTCACCAGCATTTCGTTTAATGAGTGATGGCGCGATCTTCGAGTCGTGTTTTCTGGTCGTCGTCACGTGGAGATCAAGGATGGCATTCGCTCTGGTATCCACGAGAAGTGTAACTTTCAACTGTTGAATCGTCAACTTCGTTCGCTTCGTGTAGTGTTTCGAGGCGTGGCTCCGGTCAAATCCGGAGGCATCGATCCCGACGACACCGTTAGTCGGGAGCAGTGAAACAGAGAGGTTGAGCAAGACACGCCAAACGGCCATGTCAAGTCTGTCGAACGCTTTGCACAGCGTTGACGGCGCAGGGAGTTCGGTGAGGTTGATCGCTTTTCGAATGCGGGGCATCTCGATGAGTTCGTCGAGGAGAGTCCGATAGGTCGTGTCCTTCCGCACTTTGAGACACAGGAGAACGATGTGCTGATGAAGTGTGTACCGTCGTTTCGAGAACTTCGAGGAATATCGAGCCACAGCACGTTGCGCTAACTGAAATGCTTCCTCAACAAATCGGAGCAACCGAGACTTTGGGAAGGCCTGCATCTACTCAAACTACTGACTGAGCCTGCAATTCACTAAGGATTTCAACAGAGCCGGAGAATTCAATTCCTCTTGGTTCTAGCTGTGAGCTTCCTTGGCGGGCTAGTTTTCGGACGAGACTATGGCGGTGAGGCCTTCTTTGCGGTTGTCATCTTCGTCGGACTTGGACTACTGTTGCTCGTGATCGGCAAACTACAGTCTCACTTCTCGGAATAGTCTCCAGTCAGAAAACCTATGGGCTGCCGTTCATCAGCCGATTATATGGCGAACACGGATATCATTCTGTTCGGTATTGCAGTAATTCTGTTCGGAGGATTCTTCGCCGTCACTGAAGCGCTCAATTACGCGACGTGGGTGAACTGGATCACGGGCTTCGGCCTCCTCATTAGCCTCATCGGACTGGCCCTTGGGAATCCCGATGTTGATACATAGGCACACCTACCGAACGGATGCTTCACACCAAATCAGGTGGTGAGAACCCTCCTCGATCGGGAGAGTCGCTTCGATCAGTACAAGAGAGTCACCAAACAAACCACGACCCAGCATCCGCAGGTCGCCGATTTACTCGCTACGGTCGGATTCAGTAGTAGCCGTCGATTCGACCGGGAAGATCTGCGTGTCAGGTGCATTGAATGGGCTATCCGAACCTGTGAGCCACGCGGTGAGGTAGACGACGCAGGCTGCGATGACAGCAATAGGGAGCTGGAGAGTGAAAACGCCGTAGATGAGCGTAACGATGATCGTTGCACGAGTGACCGTCTGCCGGGTGGCGTCGCCATGGTACGCGAACGCTGCGACGACGGAGGATGCGAACGCGACGCCCGTGCCGAGGAGGGGCTCATAGGCGATAACCATCGAGTACAGGAGGGCAGCAATACCAAACAGGACGAACACTGCTGCTATGTGGATGCGTTTCAGGGAGGGCATACAACCGATGTGTCTTTGCTGAGTACTTAAATAACGTGTTTTCCCAATTTGGTATATAGACTAAGTACAGGAGAAGCACACGACATTTCCGATTAGATGTTGATAGTCCAATCTGTGTCTTCACGCTCACAGGAACCTGATGATCTCCTCATAATTGATGATCATCCCGGCGAGATTCGGCTTATAGAGGAGATCGTTGAGACCGCCGATATAGAAACTACACTCTATATAGCGTCTGATAAGGAGGAGGCTCGCGATATAATTCATCAGCCCGGTGAATACGATGCTGATCTCCGTCCTGATGCAATCTTACTTGATTGGAACCTTGAAAAGGGAACAGCAAGGGAGGTTCTGACGGAAATTAAAGATACGCTGCCTCATACCTCTGTAGCCATAATGACCAGCGCGAAGCACCAGAAAGAGAAAATCCAATCGGAAGGCCCTCAAGCAGATATGTATTTCACTAAGCCAGATAGTCCTCAAGGTTATATTGATGCAATTTACGAAATTCCTGCCGAGGAATAAATTGCCACGTTTTTGCTCAGTTTGCACGTGTAGTGTTCAGTAGATTCACGTGAACAATTCTCTAAAGAAGAGGATTTCAACAGAGCCAAGCGAATCGAGTAAAACCTACAATTCACTCTTCGCCGGTCCCGAACGCGAGCTTCTCAGACTAATCAAAAATGAACCTTAAGGAATACTGACCGTTGTCTTGGACTAGCCGATCCGGCGATTTTTCGGCGTCTATGAGGGTACTACCATAGTTTCTATATTTCTATCGGAGAGGTGGTCCGGGGAGTTAAGAACCTCGTCACGCGCTTTTCAGAGCCTATCTCCCCTATATTCGGCCGATATGGGGTGTATTCGACACGAGTCGCAGCTAACCTTCGTTAGCTGCTGAAATTCGTCGTCGGCGAGTGCGGCCAATATGTAATACTGATTCCTTCGAATTCGAGGCCCTCACCACCTCGTCAAGCACAATTACCCCGGGAAGCCGAGTTTGAATTTCGTCGAAGACATTTCCACCGCCTAAAAAAAGCCCGACGGACCTATTGTTGAATCTAAGCCCGTTTTGATATCCTTTGCACCTCCAGAATTATCCAAAGGAAGGCTAGGGTACACCGGTGCAAACGCCGCGGGCTCTCTCCGGCCGAGGGGCTATCAAACGACAAGTGTCTACAGCAAACATATCAGAAGCCGCTCATTGGATAGTGACGCGATTCGCGGTGGATTTTCTCACCCCCCAAGAGGGGAGAGGGGCGCAGTGAGCCCCCACCGAACTACTATGTCTTCAGAACACGAGCGACAGCAATCGGGACTACGTGGCGAACAGATAGAACAATCAAGCGAAGCGCCGTGGGCGGATCTCGAACTGACGGTTCCCAACGAGAGAAGTCAGCTCTCCATCGTTTCATTCGTCGAGTGTGTCCTCGTGGAACTCACTCACGAAGAGGTTGGTGCGGAGTACGTCTCTACGAACGTGTGGGGAGCAAAGCGAACGCAGTTCATCCCATCGACGACAACGGGGAGATGTTTCGGAAACGGCACTACGATGAACGACTTGGGTGGCACGAGTCGACAGTCAGTCGGCGGGCTGTTCGTGAGGATCTCATCACCCGGCTCACCCGGGCGTCGTCACAAGCAACTGATCGCAGTCACGACGTGCCGGTCGACAACCCAGATACATTCAGCGTCAAACCTGCTCGAGTGCTCCGGATGCGCTGACCTGCGTGAGTTAACCAACAGTTTCCTGAGCCACGACCTGTTGTTGGTTAATATCGTGCTCCTTTCGAAGCCAACCAGGCGGCCCCCTGTACGCTACTCTAATCAGGAAACTATTCCTCGAAGTAAGAACTATATCCTTCGCCTTGTAATCCCGAGTATGTCTGAGACAGACGCCGCCGATGGGCCACCCCCTTTCGAGGACGCGTTCAGTAGCGACGATGTCGAACAACGCATCTACGGCACCATCCTGCAGACCCGGAAGCCGACGACGGCGAGCGCGATCGCCGACAGCGCCGACTGTGACCCCAAGACCGCTCGGAAGTACCTTGGCTGGTTCGACGATTTGGGAATCGTCACTCGACACGATGGCCATCCGGCCACCTACGAACGGAATGACGCGTATTTTGAGTGGCGACGCATCAACCAGCTCGCGGCCGACCATTCCATCGAGGACCTGCAGGATCGCGTTCGTGAGCTAACGACGCGCATCACCGAGTACGAGACGACGTACGACGCCGCTTCACCGGCCGCAGTCGACGCCGTCGCCGCCGCGGAGGACAGCGACGAGCGGACCATCGACGACGTGTACAGCGACCTGGCCGACTGGGCGACCGCCCGCGAAGAGCGTGACCGCTACGAACGTGCGCGCCAGCAACGCACGGGTGGCGAGCGCGAACAGGCGTCCGGGTAGCCCGCTCGATGGTACCACCGACAGGGGATGGCGGGAGCCCTGCCTCCATCGATCGTCCCATCCTCGAGTTCCTCCAGTCGCGGCTCCAAGTGACGAGGCAGGTCTCCCGAGCGACCGTCACGGACGCCAGCGGCCATCTGGAACTCCACGTCGTCTTTGCCCCGTCGTACTACCCGGCAGCCGTCGACGAGGCGCAGTTGACGGTCCGTTGGTACACGAATGACGACTTCAAACTGCACTATCGAGAGCAGCACTCGGACCACGCCTGGGAGTGCCGGTGGGACCGACACCCGAATCCGCACAATACACGAGACCATTTCCACCCCCCGCCCACCGCCTTGGCGCCCGGCGAGGACGCATCGTGGCCAGACGACCATCGTGACGTCGTTGCGCTCGTCCTCGAGGAGATCGAAGACCGAATCACAGCCCTCTGGAGCGAATAAGGGGTCACATCTCGTGTGGAGTGTTCGTCGGCGTCCCCAGGAACGCTTCGCGTTCTGGTGTGCGAACGAGATGCGATGTGTCTCGTTAACGCCGAAAGTCGTGCAGCGCGCGATAGCGTGCACGGCGTGACTCATAATGGCTACTCCCGATCCTCTCGACGATACGAGTCCCGACTACGAACAGGTCGAGAGAGTGTTGCTCGCGAAGGACCGCGACAACGCCGGCGTCGACACGCAGGATATCGATAGCATGATCGCCTGCAGTCTGGTCGACGACCTCGTCAACGCGGACGTCGTCACTCCAATTCCCGAGGAGTGCGTCCTAGTCCACGAACCGAGCGGGACCGCGTTCGACTCGACGACTCAGCTAGCCGTCTACCATCATGGCTGGACGGCCGCTTGCAACGCCAACGTGGAGGCCGAGTAATGCAAGCAACCGTTCGTTGGCTGTGCCGCCCCATTCGGCGCAGAGACCGGTGAAGCCATACCTGAGGGAAAGAAGAGCGAGTCACTCACCAGATCTGTGTCGACTGCGCGGTCCAGTCGAGTCCCTATCCCGACGACCGTGACCACTAGGCCTGCGATAGCTGTGGCCCGGAGCAACAGGTCGACACGGAAAAGGATCGCTTTCAAGCCGTGTTCGAACAAGCGTCCGACGCGATGCTCATTGCGGATGACGACGGCGTTCTACAGAACGTTAACGCCGCGGCGTGTCTGCTCTTCGGCCGCCGGGAAGACGAACTCCTGGGGACAGTGGCCGAGGAGTACACGGTTGACGATTTCGACTTCGAGGCGGCGTGGGATACTTTCCAAGATAAGGGAGACATGCGCGGTCTATCCCGTTGAACGCCCAGACAGCTCGGTATGCGTCGCCAAATACGCCGCAAGTACGAACATCACGCCGGGGCTACACCTCTCCATCTTGCGTGATATCACCGATAGACGCAAATCCGAGCGCGAGATGTACTTCGAGAAGGAACGGCTCTCTGAGTTCGCAGGCGTTCTTTCCCACGACTTACAAAATTCCGTTCAGGTTGCCCATGGGCGTCTGGAACTTCTCAAAAACAGTGCCACACCTGATGAACGAGCCGAACACCTTGAGGCCGCCAAGGCCGCCGTCACTCGAATCGAACATGTCATCGATGACGTGCTTGCCATCTCCCAACCGGGAGAGGGCGGTATCTCAAAGACGACCGTGGATGTATCGGCTCTGGCCGGACGGGTCTGGTCGAGGGTCAATCCCGGCCATGGCGGCGCCGCGATTGAGAATGGGATCGTCATTACGGCGGACCGACGCCATTTGGAGCACCTGCTGACCAACCTCTTCCGGAATGCGGTCGAACATGCCGGCGAATCAGTACATGTCTGGCTTGGCCGCCTCAATGAGGGGAATGGATTTTTCTTTGAGGACGACGGGCCAGGGATTGCACCGGAAGCGCGGGAGAAGGTATTCGATTGGCAACACTCAACGAAAGCCGGTGGGACGGGAATCGGCCTCAAGAGCGTGAAACAGATTACCAGGCCGAAGGCTGGGAGATCGCGATCACGGACGGTGACACCGGCGGGACGCGGTTCGAACTGTGCGGCATCGAGATGAAGAGCTGACCGAGTATCGGGTCAAAGGGAGCAGGATACGATAAGGGAACCAGCAGAAGACACGGTGGTGGACTAGTATCCGTATTCAGAGATCAAGTATAGGGGGAACACAGTCACCCTCTTATCCGCTGCGACAGATTCATCGAAAGAGCAAGTCGTGTAAAGGCGGGATGAGTATAGTCTCTGTATTCAGCATGTTCGTCCTGGCAGTAGTCGAGTAGAAGACTCGGCCACTGCTGAGTTAAGGGCGCGTCTCTCGCACGGAAGCTTTTCCAGAAAGAGGTGGCTTGAATCGGTCAGTACAGAAGGTGGATCACTAGAATTGTATCGGAGATACGCGGTTCAGGAATTTGTACGAACAAAGGAGTCGAAGTGGACATCTTACTGAACACTTGGATCCCCGTTGCTGGATCGGACGGATCCAAGTAATCGGGAGATGATTAGTTTCTTATCTCTATGGTTAGCTAAGCGGAAATACCATGCCCTCCATCGAGACGCGCGGCCTGATGAAACGCTTTGGTGACGATGTCGTCGCTGTCAACAATCTTGATCTCACGGTTGTTCCCGGGGAAGTATTCGGCTTTCTCGGACCCAACGGTGCCGGCAAGTCAACGACGATCAACATGCTACTCGATTTCGTCCGGCCGACGAGCGGATCGATCTCGGTGCTGGGCTGCGATCCCCAGACCGAACAGCGTGCCGTCCGCGACCGCATCGGGATCCTCCCAGAAGGATATAGCCTCTACGACCGCCTCTCAGCCCGCAAGCACGTGCAGTTCGCCGCCGATCTGGAGGACTGCGCGACCGACCCCGACGCGGTGCTCGAACGGGTCGGTCTCGGGGACGCCGCAGATCGCATCGCGGGCGACTTCTCGAAGGGGATGGCCCAGCGCCTCGCCTTGGCGATGGCGCTCGTCGATGAACCAGATTTGCTAATTCTCGACGAGCCGTCATCTGGGCTCGATCCAAACGGCGCCCGCAAGATGCGCGAGATTGTCCGCGCCGAGGCCGACCGGGGTGCCACCGTGTTCTTCTCCAGCCACATTATGGAGCAGGTCGAAGCGGTCTGTGACCGGGTTGCAATTATGGACGACGGCGAACTGGTAACCGTCGATACTGTCGACGACCTGCGCAGCGCCGCGAACACGACCACGACGTTGGTCCTCACCGTCGACGATATCGCAGTCGACCCCGTGTTCAACGACATCGACGCCGTCGCCGGAGTGCGTCGGGACGGTGAAACCCTCCGCGTCGACTGCACGGATCCGGCCGCCAAGGCGCAGGTAATCGCCGCCGTCGAGTCCACCGGGGCGACCGTCACGGACATCGACGTCGAGGAGACCAGCCTCCAAGAAGTCTTCGCCAGCTACACCGCAGGCGACGCTGAGGAGGCCCGGTCATGAGCCGAGCGGCGCTTACAATCGCCCGCAGAGATTTCGCGGACGCTGCCCGTTCGAAGCTCCTCTGGGGCGTGACCGCGGTCCTGATCGTCGCAACGCTTCCTGCGTTCAACGGCCTGCTTGGTTCTCAGATTATCGATGACGCGGCCGATGCCGCCGCGTTTGTCCCGATGTCGTTCCAGTTCTACGTCACCCCGCTGGCGATAATCGTGGCGTACCGGTCAATCGTCGGCGAACGCTCTTCGGGGAGCCTGCGGCTCCTCTTCGGCCACCCCGTAACGCGGCGTGACTTCGTCCTCGGCAAGACGTTCTCGCGCATCGCGCTCGTGGTCGCAGTCCTCCTGACCGCCACGGCCGCCTTGACAGTCGCCATCGTCGCTACGTACGGCGAACTCCCGCTGCTCCTCCTAGTCGTCGTCGCCGCCTACGTCGCGGCCTACGGTGCGGTGATGACGACCCTGACTGTCGGGGTGTCAGCGGCCGCTGAGACACGGCTCCAATCACTGACCGGGATGCTCGGTCTCTTCCTCGTGTTCGGGCCGTTCCGCCTCTGGCACGACCTTGCCATCCCGGCCGCCGCTCTACTGTTCACCGGCTCCACGTCGCCCGGAATCAGCCAGCTTGATCCCGGAACGTGGCCGACCTGGTACCTCTACGTTCAGCGCCTCAATCCGATGGAGACTTTCACGATGACCCACGGATTCGTCGCCGGCCTCGTCAACTCCACATCCGGGTCCGTGGGTGACACCACCGTCCAGTTATTCGGTCTCTGCGTCCTGTTGGCCTGGGCCGTGGTCCCCCTGATGCTCGGATTCCGCCGATTCGACCGCGCGGATTTGAACTAACCTCTAGGCAGATTCTAGCCATGAAGCTCTGAAATGACTATCTATGGTGGTCGTGCGTCCATCCAGATACGGTAGACCACGACCCGCCCGTGACGAGGCGCGCTGCTCGCAGGCACCGGCACTGCGACCGCAGCCCCGGCCAGCTACGTCGGCTCTGATGACACTTGTTCGATGACCGAGCACGAAACCCACCAAATCCATGACGGTTGACGCGTCCCGCGATGACGGGAGGGCCCATCTTCCATCAATGACCTGGTCGACGACAAGGTGGTCACTCCCATCCCCGACGAACGGGTCCTCGTCCACGAACCAAGCGACGAGGCATTCGACCTGATTCTTCAACTCGCAGTCTTCCCTCAAGGCTGGACCGCCGCTCGCGACACCCACGGGGGAGGACAGTGATGCAACAGATGCTCCCTGGCTGTGTCTTCTGCAATCCGGTTCTCGGTACAGACGTGGGGGAGGCTCATACCTGGAGAAAAGACGAAAGTAGTTATGTACCCAATCTGCATCGACTGCGCGATCCAGTCGAGTCGCGATCCCGACTACCCTGACCAGCATGCATGCGATAGCTGTGGTATCATCGTCGATGCGCTTGCAGCCATCACACGGTTCCGTGTCGAACTCGGTCACTTGGAAGGCCCACTACAGCTGTGTGCGAGATGGAGTCCCGGTGGGACCGATACGCACTGGACGCGTGACCTCGAAGAGCATCTCGTGGACAGGTGACGCTTGGCCGAGTGAGGCTCACATCGTACACACGAAAACGGCTAAGTGCGTTGGCTCACAATGTACACATCATGAGCGCCGATAAGAAGCGCGTGCAGTTTCGGGCCCCCAATCGGCTCATCGACCGCGCCGACGCACTGGCCGCAGTCCTCGGGGAAGACCGAACAGACGTCCTCGTGACCGCGCTTCGGGAGTACCTCCAAGACGCCGCTCACGACGACGCACTCACCCAGGAGATCGCCGCCGCCTATTACGACGATGAGATCAGCTTCGAGCAGCTCAAAGCGCTCGTCGGCGCCGAGGAGGCGGCAAACCTCCGAGTGTTGAAACAGCAGTTGGACGAGGACTTCATCGACGAGGTCGCCGACGCATAGATGTCGCGGCTTATCGCAGACGCCTCCGCTCTCGTGAGTCTCGGGATCGTTACTGACGACGACCCCGATCCACTCGCACTCTGTCTCTCCCGGTACGAGGTCGTCGTCCCAACAGCGGTCATCGATGAACTCCAAGAGATCGCCTCCTACGATGACGTCCATGGACACGCCGCGTCTGCCGTACTCGACCAAGCAGAGTCATTCACGACACAGTCGGTCGACCTCGATGCCGAGTTCCCCCTCGATGACGGTGAGAACGCGGCGGTCACGCTCGCGAACGATCTCGATGCTGCGCTCTTCCTCTGTGACGAGTTCAACCAACTTGGCTTGATCCACGCCTCACTCGCTGATACCCGACTCGTCACGACACCGACGCTGCTCTCGGTTCTCGTTCGAACTGAACACCTATCAGCTGCCGATGCGCGGCTGCTCCTCGATGAGATTAGCAACGCCCGTAGCTGGGGCGCGAACAGTTACGTACAGCGGGCTCGCTCGTTGCTCGAGGTGACCTGACACTGTGGAGAATACTTCGAAGTGAACAGGAATGCCCGATAACGACGCTCTCTACGACGTTCGTGAACGAACCAAGAATCCCGAGCACGCATCAGTTGACGATGTAGTCGAACTCGTGCTCGAACGCGCACAGAATCCCCGGACGGAGCACCGGGACGTGCATCTCGACGAGATGATGGCTACTGTCGTCGACAGGTACGGGACTGACCCCGTCCGAACCGTTATCCATCGCATCCTCGTCGACCACTACCCCTTTCGGACTGCCACGCACGACCTCGAGATGCGTAACGTAGATGGCATTCGTATCGGGACGGCGGCCGGCCAGGTCCTTACAGAATTGAACGCACAGGACGACGGTTGAGACCGGTGTGAGTTATTCGTGTCTCCAAGAGCGACACCGCGCCTGCCCGGTTTACGGCCATTTGAGGTCGTCTGCACGACCGATGACTGCCTCCAGACCCGTACACTGGGACGCTAGAACAGCTATGGCGTCAAAAACTACTCGGCTTAGTTAATACGGAACCGGAGGAGCGCTCCAAGGCCCCCGAATGCAGTATCGAACTGAGCACCTCGATCTGTGTCAGTCGACACAACGAGACACTCACCGCCTTGGTCGGTCGTCGCTTCCTCCAGTTCACGAATCTCCGCTGGTGGCCGTGCGTCGGAAACGAGAAGGACGTCGACCGCTCCATAGTCGAGGGCGGTTCGCGTTTCATCAGCTCCGTAGGCGACATCTCCACCCTGTCCCAGCGCCGTGAAGAACCGATCGAGGGATTCCCGCTCCCGTCGGCGCTCAGCATCAGACAGTACGTCCTCGGCACGCTCTACGAGCTGCGAGAGACCCTGCTTGGTCGCGTACTCAATCGGATAGACGCCTAGTATGTGGTCCCGCAACTCGTGGTGGAGATAGTCACCCTGCTGGAACTCGTCGACGGTGATTGTCGTCCCGCCGAGGATGACGCCATCGACAGTGGGCTCATCGAGGAACGTCTGCTCGGCAGCGTCGGCGACCTGCTCGAAGAACTCGTGTTTCTGGCGGTCGCGCTCGCGTTCGAATCGCTGCGCACTCTGACCGCCAGCACGGGATTTTCCCATCACTTGGCTCTCGAAGGTCCGGCTGGAAACGATGCGTTCGCCGGCGAGGCGACCGAGGGCAGCACGGCCCCGTTCGAGGACGACCAGACCGTACACCTCTGACGGGGTGAGCGCCTGCTCGACGGGGGCTGTCTCGAATTCGGCTGCACAGCGGTACAGTGAGACGTCGACGGGGACGTCGAGATCGTCGAAGACGGCGTCCTGCAGCTCACCATCAACGACACCAGCGTAGATGACAAGGCCGCTTGGTGGTGGCTCTTCGTACGCTTGGAGGAGGCGTCGGATACGTCCGAGCGCGTCCTGGACGTGAGTTCGTGTCTGATCGGATTTGATGTTCGCAGCCTGTGCATATTCGCGGTCAATGCGCTCACGAACCGCATGGAGCGATTTGTCTGGCGGGACGGCCACGGTGATGAGCTCGGTGCCCTCGCCACGGTAGTTTATGAGCTGGTCGATTCGATCGCGGAGTTCGTACTCGGTGGTCTGCATTTGTCTCGGTGAAAGCGGCGTCGCTGCTCGATGAGAAGGCGATACACCCGCCGGCGCCGCTACCAACTACGAAAGAACAGAGCAAGCGCTCATCGTCCGCACGTTCACCCGTTGCACCGGCGGTGTGTGGTGCATACTATATCGTCCGTGGCGGTGCAGGATAATGCTTCCGTCGAGACGGCAGGGGGTGGCTGAGAACGAATAGAAAGCCCTCGGCCGCTCGGCATCCCGCGACCCACACTGCGCTCCTCGTGCCTGTGGTGCTTGCGGGGTCGGGGGGCGACCGAGACGACCTCGCCCTTTCTGAGTCCACCAGGATATCGGCTGTGTGACAGAGCGTCGAGCCCGGTTGAACAGGTTCTTTGTTACGGCACGCCCCGCTCGCCGCTTCTGCCCTCCGCGTCGCTCGCGACCGACCATTCCGGGCGTGCGGGCGCTCGCGGTGCGGGGAGCGCCCGTTCCGGGCTAAAGTAAATCTGGTCTCGACGCCAGCATTAAGTGCGTTTTCGGTTGCGCCCCTCGCGGGCTTTCGCGTTCCAGCGCTTTGAGCCGTTCCGCGCGGCGAGCCACACCACGGCTCGCCGTGCTCACGACCGTCGCCCTGGACACGGACCCGCAGTCCGGGCCGGACGCGAGAAACGGCTTAAAGCTGGCCGCTCGCTCCGGGCGGGTCGGCGCGCGGTTCTGGTTGGGTGGTCTCCCTGAGGCGCGCTCTCGCTCGCGCCCCAAGGGGCGCTCACGAAGGCGCGAGCGAGAGCGCGTAGATGGTTCTGTCGGGCGTTGTCGTCGGAAAACCGCGATGTTGCAGCATCGCGGTGTCGGGCGCTGGGCGCCTTCGGATCAGTGAGATCCAATGTCAAGTAAGAACGTTACCAGTGAAGTAGTTTCGGTCGATGAACAAGCATTCGAAAAAGCGGACGAAGCGGCGGTCGATGAAGAGGGCTTCGAGGTCGTCGATGAGACCCCTGAGTTCCAGGCGACGGTGCAGATGGAGGTGCAGGCAAAGGTCGATGCGAACCACCCGGATGGGATGGTCGACACCAGCGAAGAGCGGATCTACGGTGCGACCCTCGAACAGGAAGAGCGCATTCGGGCGCGGGAGGCTGAACTGGAGCGCATCAGTGCCAAGGCAGAGATGGGGACGCAAGAAGGTCGGGAAAAGCGGACGCGAGATATCGTAGCGAAGCGAAGCGCTGAGCGGCGTGCAGAGTTCCAAAAGCGGGCGGCAAGCGTGGACCCGTGGGCAGACCCGGAGAGAAACGATCCTCGTGCAGAACTCAGGCAGGAGCAGTTGGCGGCGGTGAACAAGCAGTCGATGCGGCTGGCGGAGAAACTGGATGGCTGGTCGCGAGCAGCGATTGGTCGGCGGCTGGGTGAAGCCGTAGTCGGTGGGAAAGACATGATGAGCGCAGTCGTTGGGGTGTTCGAGGAGTTGCAGACGGCTCCTGGGACGGTGGTTCCCATCGGGATGCTCGAGAACGTCAATCGCAAAGAGGTGAGCATCGAAGGTCGTGTTACGGTACTCTGGGAGAGCAACTCTCCGGCCATTCAACAAGTCGGTCTCATCGAAGACGACAGTGGGCGGACGAAGTTCACCAGCTGGAAAGCGTCAGATGCCCCCTGGATCGAAGAGGGCGAGCGCGTGAGGATTCACGGAGCGGCGAAGAACTGGTACAACGGGCGCGTCTCAGTAGCCATCACTGGCTGGTCGACCCTGCACTTCCCTGAGCGCGGTCGGTGGTGGGAATAGCCAGTCGTCGTACCCTTCTTTTTTGCTACGTGCCGGACCGACCCAGGCCCCTCCTCCCCACCCTCCGCTCCGTGCTCGCTCCGTGAGACTCGCATTCGCTCGTCTCACGTGCCCTCGTTTGCGATGCTCACGAGGACTCCGCTGCGCGCGCAGCCACAACCTCGGGTGTCGGTGTGACATTTATAACAGAAAACGGGAGAAGGTGTGCGCGACCGGGCGTGTTTGTCCGACCCCACGGAGGGTGCGGGCGCACCAGCGCTCAGAGTTACGCATGAAAATTGAAGGAGACTACACGTGCGACATCTGTGGCGAATCGTTCGAGACGAACGTTGGGATCGCAGGCCATATAGCAGGCCACAAGCAGTCAATCTCACCAGACCACATCATCGAGGAGCTCAGACGCGTCGCCGAACAGAAAGGCCGAACGCCGATGCAACCCGAAGTTGAGAAGGAGACGGAGTTTACAGTTGGTGCCGTACAATCAACGTTCGGGAGTTGGAGAGATGGGCTGAGAGAAGCGGGGCTTGAACCACTCGATCACTCGTACTCAGGAGAGGAGCTAACCGACGAGTTGCGGCGCGTGGCCGAGATGCTCGGTCACTCCCCGTCAGTAAGGGAAATGAAGAAATATGGAGAAGTATCTCCAGGTGCGGTAACATGGCAATTCGGATCGTGGAATACCGGACTCGATGCTGCAGGGCTGTCGACGACGAAATCGACCAAAGTCACACGGCAAGAAGTAATCACAGCAATTCAGGCCCTCGCTGACGACCTTGGGCGGCCACCGACCGCCTATGAAATGGATGAACAAGGGGAGTATGCAACGAAAGTCGCCCAGTGGCGCTTCGGTAGTTGGAACGCTGCACTTCAGGAAGCGGGTTTTAACCCACATACGCGGCGAAATATCTCAGAAGAGGAGTTACTTCAGGAGCTGACTCAGCTCCGCGATGAGCTGGGTCATGTGCCCTCATCTGTTGAAGTGCGAAAACACGAAGAGATCACGATCTACCCATACATCCATCGGTATGGGTCATGGAAGCAGGCCGTGGAGGCAGCCGGGCTCGAGTACCGGGGGCAACCGAGCGGACCAGATCATCCGCACTGGAAGGGCGGCTACGGGGACATTTCGTACGGACCGAACTGGTACAAGCAGCGCAAACGCGCGTTGGGGCGTGACGACTTCGAGTGCCAGATGCCGGGCTGTACAATTGACCGAGAGGCACACCACGAACGCTGGGATCGTGACCTGAACGTCCACCACATTACGCCACTTGGCACATTCATCGATGCCGATGGCGTCCTCGACTACGAACGGTCGAACCGGCTTGAGAACTTGGTCACGCTCTGTCAGCGACACCATATGATGTGGGAACAGTTCGCTCCGCTCCAGCCCGATATTCGCTAACCGCTCACGGTGGTGTTTCTCGCCCCCGCCAATGGGCGGCGGGGACACTAGCTTCCCGTACCAGCATGACCGAAGATACAACGCTCATAGCCCGTGAACGGCTTCGCATTCACCTCCGCGAAGCCCGCCGGACAACCGACTCACCAATCGTCGAAGCACAGTTAACGGCTGCTCTAGAGGCTTGGAACGACCTACCGCCGACACCCCTTCGGGAGTGTCCCGTCTGCGGGAAGGTCGGACTCCCAGAGCGGATTCGCAATCACGACTGTACGCAGTCGTTGCGGCAGGAATACCGCTAACCGAGCAGGGTGCCCGGTGAAAGTTGATTCTCCAATTGGCGAAACACAGTTAGAAACCACTCTGGATGTCTGGGATGAGCTGCCTCCGATGTCTTCGGTAGAACAAATAAATAATGGGCCCGAAAAATCCCCAGAGAAGCCCCAGATAGTGGGATAGAATGTTCACAGTGCCGTCGCCTTGGGCGATATCTTGAGGAAAGAGCAGTACAGGAGACAGCAAGAATAGGAGGCCCGCGATCATTACCAGTTCAAAATAGCCTTCCATCGAGGTTAGCCCGGCAGCGGCTTCCTTTACCTCGTCAAGGCCCACCTGGTAGGTGTCGTAGACGGTGATCAATACAGCGAACAACAGAATGCCAGCTGCTGCAGTAACGCCGGAGTAGGTTCCTGCGATGATTGCGGCGGCTATGAGAAACAGTACGACCCCGTGAGCGGGTTCTATCTCCTCTGAGACCTTGTTGTGGATGAATAGAAATAGCGAGACGGGGAGGAGCCCGAAGAATGCGGAGCCGATTCCAGAGAAGCCTGCTCCGGTTCCAGAGCCAAGAGCGGCTATGTTGCTTAGAGCTATGACGAACGGGAGGATGAAGAGGAATGCCAGGAACGTGTATCGGAACAGCTGCCGTTCATCAGCCAGCACGAAAAGCAAATATATTGGACCGATCAGAACGCAGTAAGCCGCCAAATTATTGCTGAAGTGATTGAATCCTCGATGCACAAAGGCCGAGCTCCAGAGATTGACGATAGAGTAATTACCGTAGTCCAAGATCAAAGAGTTCTGAATTGACTCAGGAAGCAGGAAGATCAACGAAAGAAAGATCGGCACCGAGAAAATCAAAGCCAAATCCGATACCCGCGCATTCTCTCTTACTTCGCTCCGGAAATTACCAAGCCACGCCATAGAACGAAAAACCTCTCCAGGACCTAAATAATCACACTTTACGCGGGTATTCGAAGCCTGATATTACTGTTCTGGGTTCGAAAGCCTGAGAAGCACTTCGATAGAGGAGACTAAGAAAAGCTCGGGCAGGTTCTAGAAAACGTCGAGCAGACCGTACCGGACAGTGAGTTAGCAGGCCGGTAGATGATAGACTCATCCGTCTGAGAGGGTAACAAAGATAACAGTAGATACACCATTGCTCGACAGAAAGTTGATTTTGGTATGAGGGTTCGTTACTGGATTAGATATCTGCTTTATATAGCATGGAGGCGCATAAAAGCGATTTTCAGCGTCTCTCTTTATAGGTACGGAGAGCTTCTGTGCCTAGCTTCCGCTTTGACCCTCGTTCTCCTGACAATAACGGTTGTCTGGAGACCTTTCGGAATAGGCTCGATTATTCAAGAGGTTTCTAATCCGGCTATCTTCGATCAGTCGCTCAGCTTGATTCTAAATTTTATGAGTGTGATATTTCTCTTGGTGATATTCTTAATTCAGAATGCGAATCAAGAGTACTCGCCGCGCCTTTCGATGCTCATTTTCAAAGACAAGTACCTCATAGGGATCCTTGTCTTTATCCTCGGATTCTCAGCCTTCAACTTGACAGGCCTGTATCTGGATTGGGCGTCGCCGTATGATTTGGTTAGCTACGTTCTGTCAATTATTGCAGTTCTCTTGATTGGTGCTATTATCCTCTTCACGGGCTACTTCCTGAATATCTCGAATATTGTGGACTACGTCACGGATCGGATGCTGCGAAAGATTGAGCCGCGTAATATCTATTCGACTTGGAGGCCTCTTGTCCCGGAGCACGACGAGGAGTTTACTGAGGATTTGGTCAAGGATGTTCATCTCTTGTTTTCGACAGGGAGCAGGGCTATTGAAAAAGACCAGAGAGACGTGTTTGAATCGACCCTGAATTCGATCTCTGAGGTCTCAGATCGGTATTTGGAGCAGACTAGCGGTGAGATTACGAATGACGACTTCATTAATGAAGTCGCAGACTACTTCGAGTTCTTGATTAGAACGGCACTGGAAGAGGATTCACGGCAGAAATATCTGGATGATATCGCGGAGGCAATGGGTGATATAGCTCTCTCGATTGTCGAGCATCGGGACATGGGCGGTCAGAGCCAGATGGCGGGTCGCCTTTTGAAGTCGATGAAGGACCTGTTTTTCAAGTCATATGGTCTAGATCTGACCTCGGTCGGGCACGTCTGCATCGACAAGATCGACGAAGTATCCGTCGCAGCCTTGGAAGATGGAGATTACAGCTCTTACAACTATTACAACAGTCACTTAGACGACATCGCAGATATTTGTGCGGAAGCTAAGCAGTACTATTCGGCACTGCTTCTCCAGAGAGCATTGAATAAGTACCAGTGGCAGTACGTGAAACTGGTACAGCTTCTACTCGATGAGAAGCTTGCAGTCGAGGAATGGCAGATCCGAGACTTCTTCGACGACCTGGCCAACAGATTCAACGAAGCAACCAGTGAGACCTCACTTAGCCAAGAACAGCTTCTCTATGCGGCCCTGTACGGAGCGAATTCGTTCAACTGGAAGCTCAAGAGAGCAGATATCCAAGGGATTGAGAATCCACGTATTGAACGGATCACAAAGGAATATCTCGAAGAGTACATCGACTTCCACCATCGGAGTCTTACGACCGATATCGGTAACAAACACTCCTCTTCCTACAGTGTGTTTCCGGAGATGCTCTACCTTGTTTGCTACAAAATCGAACTCAGCGACGAGTTCGAGCCAGAACTGTTGAAGCAGATCAACGATAACTGGCTTGACTACATCGAGCAGTACTATCAACACTGTATCGAGGAAGACGAAGGAGTCTACTCAAAGGTAGAGGAGAGCATGATGGACTACTACGCTCTCCAGATTATCTTCCACCGAGAAGACAAAGAATCACTCCAAGAGTTCACTGGAGACTTTGTGAATCTCTATAGTAACTTGCCGAAGAACCAGGACGGAAGATGGGGAGATGCAGTGAATCGGTCTCTCTACAAGCATTTGAAGCTGTATGGCTGCTGGCTGAGCCTGTCGTTCGATGTTCAAAAAGACTTCCCCAAATTGTTCGATGTATTGGTGTCTGATTTCCAAGACGTGGTACAGAGAGGAAAGGCCCTTCCGGCATCCCCTACACAGAAGTTTGGTTATGCATCGAAGCACGGTGGTGATTGGGTTAGACCTTGGACAATGTCTGGATCCCAGGTTTGGGGGAGCAAGGTTCAGTATGCTATCTCAGCCGAGATGAATCAGAACTTTGGGCAAGACAATCAGCTACACCATGAATTAGCGGAAGGAATAGAAGGGGCAGATAAGCCAAGAGAAAGGCAGTATCGATGGTTCCATTTCGATTTGAAAACCCGGCATGATATCCGATCAGCAGTAGCTCAGGGTGTAGCTCTAAGGGAGTACCTGAGTCACGATAAAAATACTCGGTGAGGGGTTGAAGGACGATGGCACGGAATCACCAGGAACTTTTGACTGATCCAGGCGAGAGATTTGTTGAAGAACTCTGTTCGGTTCTCCATAACGACGAGAAGGTGGAGGCCTTTATCGAACGCTACGGAGTAAAGGAGTTTACTGGGGGCTCTTTGGGCCGGAGGATCTTTTCTCTCCCCGACTCACTGGTTCGCGATGACTTCATTGGAGACACCGATCTTGAAACATTCTACGTAATCAAGGCATCGGGGAAACCTCTGCCGCATAGTTATAGAGAAATCAAGGTATGGCAGAAGGCCTGCGATTTGGGGCGGAAACACGAGTCCCTTTTTGCCCCAATCCATGCATGGGATGCAGAGGACTACAGATGGTTGATTATGAGACGTGTAAGGCCTGTTTCTCCGCATAAAGGAGATATAGCGTATCTGCTTTCCGGTCAAGAGTATATCTACGATCCTGACGCACCCGAATGGATGGAAGAGGAATTGACCGAGCTAGGGTGGACAGTTGAGGATGTAGAGATGAACGTCGGTGTGCTGAATGATGGACTTTGCATGATGGACTATGGCGGTGTGGATAGAAGAGACGATTCAATCGAAGTTCGCCACCTGTAAACGGAGAGCGGGGTGGTTGGTCAGGGAGCAGCTGCCCGTACAAACGAGAAGATAACAGCCGCAAAGACACCAATAACAGCGACACCGGCGGCCAGCTTGACAACCACGGTAATGAGGCCACTCACAACCCCCGCATTCGCTCCTAGAATAATAGCGGCAGCACCAAAACAGACAGCCATAACTATAGCGGCGACCGCTGCTTCGACTACCTGTTCGGTCATATTCATATCTTTGAGGCAACCTTCATATGTTTTCTGTGGCCTTTCAATCAGTTGCGACCTGGCGCGCCTCGAAAAAGTGTTTGAGAGCCGTATTAGCCACAGCACGCCGTTCTTGCTCAGGGACAGACTCATCACAGACATCAAGCAGTTTGGATACGCCCTCACGTCGCAGGCCCAACAATGTCATATACTGATCAAGCGAAAGACCAGCATTAGATAAGCGGTAGGAGACTTCAGTGCGTGGGATTCCCGCAGAGAGCGACTCATGGGCTTGACTCAGTTTGGACTGAGCCGTATCGTATTGGGACTGTTCGTAGGCTCGGATGCCTGATTCGATCGTTATGGCCGTATTAAGATAGGTTTGCTGTGCAGTGAGGTGTCGGTCGAACACATCACGCTGAACGCGAAGGGAATCGATGACTTGGCTCTGATTTGGAACAAGCTTGCGACCGTTTGAGGTGACCGTCTCAGGATCCTTTTTTGACTGGCTAAGTCGCGTGATAGACTCCTCGAATGACCCAAGGTCGAATGCGGTCACAGGTTCATACCCGAGGCTTCGCTTGTGGCGGAGTACCTCCAGTTCAGACTCAGCCACCTGTGACAGGAGGGTTGTCCCCGTGTTGAGCGTCCTCGCGAGCGTGTTGTAGTAGTCTATCGCAGCATTAAGAGCGGAGGCCCGTTGCTCGGTCTTGGGTCCGCCTGAGTCGTGTTGATCGAGAGTATCAGTAACCGGTTTCACCGATTGAGTGATCTCATTGTGGAGGAAAGAGGCTTCCCGTGGATTAGCCAGATCTGCTTCGTTTACCCGTTCAGCGACGTCTACAAGCTGGGTTTCGGCCTGGGCAAGCTCGTCAGTGTCTTCCTTTTGTGTGGAATCCGACTGGGTAATGAGAAGCGATCCACCACCCAGCACGGCCACACCCAACAATAATTTCCGACGGGCAACCTCCTCACGGAGGTCCTCAAGATCGAATCCGTCAGTAGATCGATCCGAATCTCGCACTACACATGCCTACTGTCTATAATTTTTAAATTCTTCCGGGGCGACCACCCGTTAGTGGCAGAACCGAGCCCGGAACGAGTGGCTGATGTGCAGTCCAGACTCCAATCAGGACTGCGAGTACACGCACGGGGAGAGCGTCGCATTCAGTCAGTCAGGCTTGCCGATGAGCTGGCTTTGATCCACGATCAAATCACCGACACTCAGCTTCCGACCGCTGACGAGACCACAGACATCAGAGCGTTCTTCAGTGGTGTCGACAGAGATCTACAACGGACACGGAAGACCGTCGAAGTCTTAGAAGATAGCCTCCAAATCGGCCTGGGCCACAGCAAACTGGCCCGTATTGCGATGACGGGCGCACAGTTGAGTTCCGGAGTAGCACTGGTGATTGCCGGACACAATCTTTTGATAAGCGCAGACAAACTGGATCGTGCGCACACCTCTATCGGGTCGGTTCAGGATATCGCTGCAAAGCGGTTTCACGAATTCTACCGCGCCATCGGTTTGTTCGTTGCGGAAGCGATTCTGTTCACAACTCCCCTCAATTATCGGATGGCCTGGAAGGGAACGCGTTATCTAAACAATAGGTTCCTGTACTCGCTTCGTCATAGTGGGTTCTCTGGCTCAGTAGATGTGGCGTTGAAAGGCCTTCATCGTCTAATGCTCAGCGAGATTCATTACGCGATCCGGGGGATTCTGCCCGCAGCACTCCGAACCCCCGATGAGTTCGTAACATATCTAACCTCGATGGCAACGCAGACGCTCGCGATACTCCGCGAATTCTCGGATCTGGGCCTCGAAGACATTCCGGCCAAGGCAGAAGAAGTCGTCCACGAGTACCGGAGATTCGCCGAGAATACGTACGAGGTGGTGACTGCCGATGTTAATTTTGAATCGGTGATTCAGAATGTGATCTCACAAATCTCTAAAGATATCGATCTCTTCGCAATCTCATCTCCTTACAGGAATCCGGATCTGTAGTCTTTCCGCCGCAGGCAGCTAAGACCTTGATTTATTCCGTCAGCTGGCGGTCTCCATCGCTACTGGCGATCTCGTCCATCAAGTCAGGGAAGTCCATGTCGTAGACTTCGAACTCTTCGATCTCATAGATAGGATTATCGAGATCTTCTTCGTACTCCATACGGACCTCTGCGTAGTGCTGAGCAGCTTCTTCCAGTTCCCTTGTGGAATCCGCATTCGGGGCGAACATCCGGTAGACGTGGGCAGCGAACGAGTACCACGCAGCGACGAAGAATGGATTATCTGCTTGCTCCAGACTGTCACCGCACTCGTGGATGAACTCCAGTAGGCGGTCGGACTCTGAAATCATCGCAGTGAACGCCGAGTTCGCCAGCCCCATCATCTCGCTGTAGAGGTCTGACTGCATTCGAATGAGGGTATTCCGGGTCGCATCGTCTTGGTCAAACTGCCCGAAGAACTCCTCCATCTGGCCCTCGATCATCTCTTCCGCCTGCTCACCTGCTTCATATTCCTCAGCCAATTCTCGGCAGTTGTCAATGAACCCTTCAACAGCAACTCGATTCAGGCCATACCTCTCCAGTACATCGTAGGCTGCAGTCAGGTGTCCACCATCATGTTCACCCTCCTCAAGGTCTCGGTGGGCAGAGACATGTACACATAGGCGGAGCATGTCAGGGATAATCTGAGCCGTGTCTTGCTCCTCTTCATCGAAGAACGCGACGAAGTCGAAGTCCTCGACCCGCTGTAACGTGGACTCATAGATCTCCACAGACGAATCATCGAATTCGACATCGGTATTGGGTCGGACTGTGGCCCGCATCAAATCGAACAGCACTCCGACGAATTCTAATTTTAGCTCTTCCCCGTCATCTTCTGGTTCCAGACCACGGATCCATTCCGTATAGTCATCTAGCTCCAGAGCGAGCAGTGTAGCAGATTGGTCCTCAGGTGTAGGTGCATATGGAGCGTATCCGAACATAAACTGAAGGCGTTCGTGAGGCTCAAACTCCAACCGGTCGACTTCCTCACGAAATTGTTCGACCTCCGGGTCCCCGTTGTAAATCTCTTGCAGGTGGGCATTCCCAAGCAATCCGTACACGAATCCCTCCAGCATGGGTGCTTCACTTCCCTCAACCTCATCATAGAGCTTCTCTGCGTAGTATTGGAACGCTGCTCGGTGGAGCTTTTCTGGGTTCTCGAGTTGCTCGTAGAGGAATTCTTGGAATAGGTCGTGGACTTTGAACACTCTATCTCCGGTGTCTTCTGAGCGACCTAATTCCTGAACGACTGCCTTGGTGCTCAGAGAGTCAAGAGTGCGCCGGGCCTGTGTGCGACTCACGTCATCCAATACTGCCGAGCAGATGTCTTCGTCCAACTCAGCAAGTCCCGCAGTCTTCCGAATGAACTCCTCTTCAGCCTCCGACATCGAGTCAAGGTACGCTCTCTCGATGAAGTCCCGTGTGTCCTCTTTGGGAATCTCGAATGTACCGTCGTCACCTGCAGCCTCCCTGAGTAGACCGAGATAATAGGGATGGCCGTCCAACTTCTCGTAGACGCCGTCTATCGTTTCGTCGTCGACGTCTGGGTGCTCCTCTTGGAAATAGTTCGCAGTTTCCTCGCGTGAGAACGTTTCCAGATGGACGGTGTAGTCAACGTCATCAAATGAAAGGCGTCCTGCCGTGATGAGGTGGACATTCTCTCCGAGAGTGGAAGATAATTCACGGAGGAAGTCCCGCGTGACCTCCGGTTCGTCGAGCTTGTGTACGTCGTCGACGAAGAAAATGAGCCGTTTGTACTCGTTGACAGACTCCGAGAGACTGGCTAACTTTCGAAGATGCCGTGCGCGGTCGTCAGTGGATACCCCAGCACTCGCAGGACTGATTCCTACACTCATTCCAGTCGCTTTGTTAATCAGAGCACTGAGAGTTCCGACCGCGTCACGGGCTTCGATGAGGAGATCTTGCGAGAGTGTTGTAGGAGTGTTGCCTTCACGAACGTAGAGTACTCGGGTTCGGTACCACTCCGAAAGTTCTTCTTCCAATTCCTCCAAGAACGTACTCTTCCCGACGCCCGGTTGCCCCGAGATGTGAACAGACTGGACACCGTCATCCACAGCTTGAAGAACCGCGTAGAACTCGTCTTCGCGTATCCGAGGCATTTCTTAGAATTCTGTATTACTCTGATACGAAAGAACCTTCGGACACACCGACTCTTCTGCTCGTTAGGTTAATGGGTATAAAGGAAACATTCTGATCTAATGAATCGAGAGGAGTTCGTCGGAGATGTGGTCCGTCACACAAAGGGTGGCGTCGTCCACTGTCAAGGACACCCACAGATGGGGAAGGTCGATTACGGTCCCCACAACTGCCAAGAGAGTATGGAGGCCGGAGATGGTGTCATCATCTACTACGTGAAAGACCAGGAACGGGGTGATGAAGAGTGGTACCAGCGGTTCCGATTCTGTGCGAATTGCGATGATGCCCGCCGACTCCCAGAGGAAGGTCGGCAGGTCGGCAAGGAACAGGCAGTAGTCGAGGGGCTTCTGGAGCACTTTGAGGGAACTGTTGAGGGGAAATTCTACGATGACGCGGTTCGTCTCATCGACGCTGAAGTACTGGCATACAGTCCCGAATCAGAGGGTCAGCAGTAGTCCATTATCCCCTATATTTCAAAGGCATTCGATAGTCGTTGAGTCGTTTCTGAGACCCCGAAATCCGCTCTAAAGGGTGGAGCAATTCCCAACGCTAGTTCCGCACTACGTGTACGCTCGAGCTTTTGCCTCAACGGACATCATGGTAGACCCTCATGTGACGAAATGGAGTACGACTACGTGGTGCTGAGTAGTGGACATCATTCAGATGAGGCTACTGGTTCAGAATGTATTTCCGGTTCTCCGTCAGTTTCTCCTTGACGAACTCGTCACCAAGACCGACTGCGCTCAGGAAGATCGCCTCAATTACGACCTGAAGAAGTCGGGCAGTATCTCCCAGTTCGCTAACGTCGTATTCCCGTTCAAGTCCGTGAGCGATAGTGTGCCGACCGTTCTTCGCGTCTTGGATAACATCATCCATCTCGATGAGGTCTTCCAGAATTTCCTCGTACTCGTAAAACACCATTTCAAGTTGGTCACCGAGCGAACCCTTGTTCCCGATGCTCCCGAGCAGATCGTCTACCCGTCTTTTCGCCTCGGCATCGTCGGGAATCGTGTCCAGAATATCGTCGTGGAGTTCGGAATATTCGTCCTCATCCATCAGCCGGTGGTCAGGGAATAGGTAGCTCTGGTAGGACTCCAACGCGATGACGAGTGAGAGAAATTTGTTCTCCTCGAACATCGTCTTGTTGTACTGAGTGCCGAAGTACAGATTGTGAGTCATCTCTGCACCCTCTGCGTCCTCAAACCAATTCTGGATGGCCTCTTCAAAATCGATGTCCCGTAGGTTGAACTGGAGCTTGTGTGGATGTTTCTTGTTGGGAACCCCCGGAAGGTGCGAGACCTGATAGGAAATTTGAATGCGTTCGGTTTCGCCGTCATGCTCGAAGTATCCTTTCACATCGGTAGGATTCACAGGCTCCCCGATTGCGAGGCAGACGAAATGCTGTAGGTGACGAATGTAGTCATCAATGAACTCAGAAACGGTGAGTGGTTCGTCAGGTTCGATGCAGAAATACGCCTGTTGAGTGATGTCCATTCCCTCGTATCGATTCATCATTTGAGAGGGTGTGATATTGAGTCGGATATTCGCGTTCTCCAACTCAGCCTCTACCTCGTCGAATTCACCAATCTCTGCACCACTCATCTGACCTTCTGGGACGCCGATAATGTTAGTCGCGGTCCACATCTCTAAAAGCGGAAACGAAAGACACACCTTGTCTAATTCGAGGTCGCCGTCACTGAATTGGACTCCCGTGAAGACCTTCTGAACGCTCACCGACTGGCTCTGCATCGTTCCTGAAAGTCCACTCTGATTGACGTAGCAGTCCTGTAGGGTGACGATCTTTCCGTCGGTCGTGTGTCCCTTAATCAGGTCGTACTCACCAAATGTGCCGCTCCCGAAGTCTCCGAATGAGCCGATTAGTTCCAAATTTCCTCCTTCATCGGGGTCAAACTCCAGAATGCCTGCAACCCGATTCTCTTCGTCTTCGTCAGCAAGCCACCATTCCCCACGATATTCCAGTTCTTCCATAGAACAATATCCGAAGGCCTGTTGATTAGCGTTGGGTCGTTCCGTTTGATAGCGTTTATTGACCCTTAAAAGGGCGAGGGGCGCGCCGAACTGGCGAGTTCCCGAAACACGGTGAGAACGATGGCAACCAGAGACATCTACGAAACGACTTTCGATGAGGACATCCAGACAGAATCGAACGCAAACCAATGTCCCGAGTGCAGTGGCCTGGTCACTACCAACTCGGTCGAAACCATCTGTGAGGACTGTGGACTCGTTATTGACGAACAACGAATCGACCACGGTCCGGAATGGAGAGCTCACGATCAGGACCAGCGAAAGCGGACGGGCGCTCCACTGACTGCGGCACGGCATGACCGAGGGCTGTCGACGGAAATTGGTCGCGGGAAAGATGCGAACGGGAACGAACTCTCTGGACGAAAGCGCCAGCGGCTATCCCGAATGCGGCGTGAACAGACTCGTGGTCGGTTCCAGTCGAAAGCCGAGCGAAATCTCGCACACGGCCTGGGTGAAGTTCGAAGAATCGCGAGCGCCCTCGAGCTCTCAGGTTCGGTCCGTGATCAGGCGTGTCAACTGTTCCGGAGCGCTCAAACCGAAGATCTGCTTCGAGGCCGATCAATCGAGGCGATAGCGGCAGCAAGCATCTACGGAGCCTGTCGCTGTAACGGTCACTCGCGGTTACTCGACGACGTCGTCGACGCAGCACGCGTCGAGCAATCGAGAGTCGCGAATGCGTACAAGACGCTGAATACAGAACTCGGACTACCGACCCAGCCTGTTCGACCGAGCGAATTCATCCCCCGTCTCGCGTCAGAGCTTAGCATTTCAGACGCCACCCGGCGTCGAGCAGTGGCACTCTCGAAGCACCATCAAGAAACTGCTATTTCAAACGGGTGTCGTCCGAGTGGCGTCGCGGCGGCCTGCATATACAAAGCTGCACAGGAACACGGAAGACCACTCACACAGCAGAGAGTTGCGGATGCTGCAGGGATGTCAGCTGTAACAGTTCGTGCCAGGAGAGACGAACTCAACGCGGCGTGAGCCGGTTTTTAAGGACATCAGCTTCATACGCTGAGAGATGAGTTACTCAACCATGACGCTCACAGAGACGGTCGATTATCTTGCCGAGGAGTTAGATCTGGAGCGGAGTGAACACGTCCGGCAGATCGGAAAGGCAGTCGCAAGACTACGCGATTGACCAAGTCTGGTCCTGCCCTCCCAGTAAACCAGCACAGCACCCTTTTGCACATATTTGGAGAATCCAAAGATATATTGAGAGTGGCCGCCTACAGATAGGTATGACCGAGTTCGACCCGGCCCCCACGCCCGACGATACGCAGCGCCGGTGGCAGACGGGGACAGACACGTTTGGTCGTGTCTACGACGTCGTCCTCGGCGTTACCGCTCCGACTGCCTACACCGAGATCGCTGAGCTTGCGGACTGCTCTCCGAATGCCGCGAAAAAGCACCTCGACCGCTTGACGGAGATGGGCATCGCCCGAGCCGAGAGAGACAGCCGTCCAGCAACATACGAACGTAACGAGGGGTATCTCGAATGGCAGGACGCCAGTCGAATCGCAACCGAGCTCTCTATCGAAGCGATCATCGACCGCGTGGAGGCGCTCGAAGCCCAGCGAACGGAATACGAAGCGCAGTTCGAGACGACAGACCCAACGGCTGTCAACGTGTTTGATCACGATAGTCACGAAACCATCCACGAGCGGATGACCGCAGTCAGCGAGTGGCAGGGCGTGATTCGAGATATCCGGCTATACGAACTTGCTCGCCAGCTCTCCCAGAATGATGGGCATCTGCTTCCGGCCTAAATGAGTCAGCCACCGGAGGATCCGGCCCCACACTCGACGGGCCCGCCGGATCGACAGACGCTGCGCCTGCTGGAGCGACACCTCTCGTCGGATTCACTCGTCGCCGAGACTGCGTTCGATCCGGATTCATACGAACCTCGACTGCTTCGTGGACTGCTCGACGCTGGACGATATCCTGACACAGTAACAGCGGCCCGTCTCGACATCCGATGGTTCACGACTGGCGATTTCTCAGTCCACTACGTCGAAGAGCACGAGGACGGGGACCGCTGGGAGTGTCGCTGGGACCGGCACCCGAACGCGCACAACACCCGGTTGCACTTCCACAAGCCACCGACTGCCGCCGAAATTACCGACCTCGAACTCCCGTCGCTCCATCCACTCGAAGTATACTCCACCGTCCTCACGGCAATAGAGCAACGCATAGAGACACTGTGGTCGTCACAGTGATTTCGTGATGAAGGGGAGCATGAGTTCAAGTACGATAACGAGGGAAGCCATCCACAAGAGATGACGGACCACTACTCTGGTTTTGAGGAACTACGACCACTTGGCGAAGCGAACCACGTTCCCGACGACGGGCTTTCTGGACGGGGGAACACTGAACGAGCAGAACGAAAGCGAAAGGAAGGGCTCAGATCGTATCCTGATCGAGTGAGATCGGCGCGGAGCGAGTGTTCCTCGTGCGGTGCGTCGATTCCTGGGAACCGTACCAAGTGTCGGTTCTGCCTCTCAAATCATCTCGATGGAACCAGCGACAGTAGTCGTCCTCCGGATACTGAGTGGACACTACTCCACGTCGTACATCTGCTCGTCGAGGCGTCGACGTTCTACGCGGCCGTGGCGAAAGGTGCTGCTGCGGCCACGCTCCTCGCGAAGACCGATAGGGATCCAGCGGTCGACGACTGCCAGCTGATCTACGACCTCGATGCAAGGCCCGCCACACAGCTGACCGACAAGTGGCCCTCGCTCCCCGAAGCAGTTCGAGTCACCTCTGAAAGCGGCGAACAGCTACTCACAGCCGCTCGTGAGCGGACTGGACAGGCAGAGTCGACGCAGTCGCGGTATGAAGGGGCACACACGACGTTCCTCTACGACGAGAGAGGGAACGACGTTCGTGACGAAGATCGGGTTACAGAGCTACTTGAGAGCGCCGATGACGACGTCTGGCTGGTGCCGTCGATTGCACTCCAGCGTTCCGTCGACGACAACCAGTCCGAGAATCGCCAACCCAGTGTTCCCTCGAAAACACAGCTTGAATGTCGCAAGTGCGGTCGAATGACTAAACACCAGTTTCAGGAGTTCGAGTCTCTCCCAGATGACGAGTGGTCGGGCCAGCCGATGTGGGAGTGTCAGGTGTGTCAGTCGCCTCGTCACGGACCAACTCCTCAGTAGGGTACTCGGTTGAACAAGGGCTTAACCAACGTGGGCTGTCGGAACGAAATTTGTTGGTTAAGCCTATTGAAGGGCTTCAGCGGGAGACATCAGCGTACCTGCTTCGTTCTTCTGCGCCCGACGTTGACGGAGGCGTACATCATGGACCCACGAGATACACCAGGATACCGGCTGCATCGCGCGTTCAGTAACCTCAACAGCATCGATTCAGCTTCTCTTCCAGTCGGTTTTGTCGCCCCCAAAGGGGTGCGGGGGCAGGAACATGCCCTCGGGTACAAACAATGGCAACGCTCCAAGCAGCGACGACATCGACCGGCGCAGTCGTAACCGATGCACAGTCAGTACGCCAGCTCTGCGAAGCACATTGCTTCGGGGCCCTGAATTGGGAGGTGGACGAAGAAGGAGAGCTCGTCATATGGGGATACGACACCTTCGAGATCTACGAAACTCGTGAGGATGGGCTTCCTGACTACGAAGGTGGTCTCGTCACTCACGAGTTCCTCCGAAAGCTGACCAACTATCTCGAACCCGGTGAGGAATTCGACATCCAGACCGCGGGGTACACGAAGTGTCGGTTCCCGGTTCTGGCGAAGCGATACGTGGTTCGCGACGGCGAGGTCCTCTACGCGGACCTCAGCACCCTCAAAACGAGAGGTGAGTAGCCGAAAATCAATCTTCCCGCGAGATGCGAAGGTCCTGTTTTTCGAGGGCTGAATGACTGAGCCCTCAGGGCTTCGTGATTTAATGTCTGAACAACCATCGAACGATCCGTTTGAGGAGTGTGAGCTGAGCCCAGACGCGATTCTTGGCACTCACACCTTCGAAGACGTACTATTCACAGACGAGACGGAAACACCCGTGAAAGTGTTGACCGGTGAGACGCCAGCACATTCGCAAGCAAGCGTCGACGAAGCTCGAGCTTTCGCCGCCGGAATCGACAGTGACACGCCGCACATCGCACTCCCGGCATCAGTCGAAGCGCAAATCGAAACAGCAAGCAAACCGTACACAGCTGCTGTCTTCTTCCACTTCAAGGCGACCGGGTCGCTCAAGCGACATCATGCGTACCACGCCGCCTACAAGTCGGATACGTTCTCGGTTGAGTTCGAGGCCGATTACGAGAGCGGGGACCTAACGATCACCGTCGAGGAGGATTATCAGCCAGAACGGAACACCACTTAGACAGAGCTGTCACTACGAGCTATTTTTGTGATAGGGCGTGGCCCACCCCCAGTATTGGTACCGTCTAAGGGATGTCCACATCCTGAGAAAGGGCCACCGAGGGCAATCAGTTCCACACTACCGCCGAGCGAACCGGCGATCTAGAACAATGACGGTGGCCCCTAGGCCGGCGACACCAACGCCGAGCCCGAGGATGTAGAGGCGCTGGCCGGTCGCGGGTTCGGACGTCCGGATGCAGTCGGGCGTGGGACTCGGCCCAGTAGTATTCGCTGAAGACGACGACGTACATTCGACGGACGTGATCTGCGGAGAGACGGCGAGACCCTGTACGACGAGCAGAAAACCGATGAGCAGACAGCCAGCGGCGACGGTGTAGCGAAGCGTCATCGATGGGTGAGGTAGACAGCGATTCGACCGCATGCGAGTGAGTCAATGGAACTCATCGGACGTTGGAAGGGCTTGCGTCAGCAGGGAGCGATCCGAACCTGCGCTTCAGGGCCCGACCGAAGGCAACAGTGATGACTGAGAACAGGTAGTAGGTGACCAGTAGGCCAGCGTCCCACAAGAAGGGTGACTCACCAACGACGCCTTCGAGCGTGTAGACGACAGCTTCGAGGCCGATGACGCCGTCGTAGAACACCATGTTCACCAGATACGACGGGATGAACAATAGGACAAGCCCCGGAATCGAATAAATGTCGACAACTGTGGGGAGGAACCACGCTACTGAAAGGAACGTGAACAGACCGATCGTCTCCGCGCCGACGAGGACCGATCCGGAATCGGTCCCCGACCCCCCGCCGTCGCCGTCAGCGAGGTAGTCATCGAACGTCCGGAGGTCTGCCGGATCAACACCGAACGCACGCACGTCGTTCGCATTGGGGTCGCCACCGCCGACACTGTTGTCGAACTGGAGCGACCGATACTGATCAGGCCCCATGGGGAAACCCGGAATAATCTGGCCAACGGTGAGGCCAAGCTTCGCCAGTGGCATTGGAATCGGGAGCACTCGGAGCGAGGTGCCCTCAGCAGCGTGTATCCGGCGAGCCACGTCGGCAAGGGTCAGCACCTCGGGACCGCCGAGTTCAAATGTCTCGCCCCCACGACCCTCATCGTCGACACAGTCGGCGAGTATTGGGGCCAAGTCGCCAACCCAGATAGGTTGGAACCGGGTGTTCCCACCGCCGGGGAGACCGGTGACGTACGGCGTCGTTAGCAAGCGGGTGAAGTCGACGAACTCCCCGCCATCGCCGAAGACGACGGAGGGGCGAACAATGACCCAGTCGAGGGCTGAGTCACGGACGACCCTCTCGGCCCGACCCTTCGCCTGGATATAGTGAGTATCGCCATCGGCATCGGCGCCGAGGGCGCTCATCTGGACGAATCGGGAGACACCTGCCGTCTCGGCAGCGTCGATAAGGGCTTCAGTTCCACGGAGGTGAACCGTCTCGTGCATTTCGTTCCCGTCGAGAGGGGTAAACAATGGCGAGAGTGCGACGAGGTTGATAACGGCATCGTGTCCGGTGAGAGCATCCCGAACGCTATCAGCGTCGGCGCTCGTCAGGTCGAGAGCGATACGACCGACTCCCGTGGGCACGTCTGCGTCAGTGGACGAGCGCGCGAGGACGGACACATCGTGGCCGCGGGCGATCAATTCCCGGACGAGGGCGGTACCGACGAAACCGGTACCACCAGCGACGAGGACCTTCATACTCGATAGAACGTGGTGTCGGGACTTTACGTCATCTCTGGGCGGATGTGACAGGGGGTGTCACCTCAGACATAACAAACCACTCTCAATTGTGGGAGCCGCCTTACTTCGAACCGAGATTAAAGGGAAAGCCGCCCGACGGTTTGACCTTTACCGAGCTCTCGCGGTAGCGTTCGAAGAGGTCCTCGGCCCACGCGAGAAAATCGAGGTCGTCTGAAGTGAGACAGGCTTCCAGATGTCCCTCCTCGTCGTAGGCCGCGAACAACAGGCGATCCTCGCTAATGGTCAGGCCGAACGGAACTGGATCGGGATGGGCGTACAGGTCGAGGACGCCCACGCGGAGGACGGACTCGAACTCCATGGGATTGAGTTCGCGGGCCTTCTCGGCAGTCGCCTCCGAGAGCACCAGGGCAGTGTGGACCCCTCGCATCGCCAGTGAGGCATGGGCTTCGTGGAAGATACGCGAGAGGACGGGCGAACACATTCGAACGGTGTCGCCCTCAAACCGCTTGAGGCGGTCGACGTAGGCCTGGACCGGTGCCTGTGGATTTTCCGGTGAGGCGACGGCAAGGTCGGCGTCCTCGAGCATCGAGAGCGGCGGGGCGTGATCGCTGTCGAGATGGCGTAATAACGGAGCGAAACGGTCGATGCGCTCTAGTCGGTCAAGATAGTCAGCATGAGTCCTCGCGATGAAGTCTCCCGTGGTGGTGAGGCAGTAGCCCCCGTCAACGCGTTCGACCCAGCCACGCTCGACGAAGGCGGCAAGGTTGCGCTGGATGCTTCGACGTGCGCAGTCGAGGTCGTCTGCGAGGGTTGCGGGGCGGGCGGTCCTCTTACGGAGAATCAAGGAGAAAGCCCCGCCCTTCAGGGCGGGGATGAATCCGACAGTCGATGACACAAACCACAGACGATAGCATGGCCTGATATCCCATTGAATATTTCAAATAGTGTACTTGATTACATTGTAATGGTCACGGTGACTGTCACCGCGAAGTTCCACAATCCATCCCTCTCACGGAGGAAAGAGTGGCAACACGCCTCTCGCCTCTACCGTAACACCAAGCAGTTCTGTATCGATGGATGGGAGAACGGTGACTTCGGCAAATCCGTGACCACGTCCAGCATTGACAATGACCTCTACTCGGCCATTCAGAACCAGGCCATTCGAGAAGCAAAATCCGACCACACCAAGGACGGAGAGGTTCACTACCGAGAGAGTCAGCCGTTCGCCGTCAACAACCAGAACTGGGAGATCGACACGACCGAGAACGGCACGGTCGTCATCGGCTTCCCGTGCGTCTCCCAGTGGTGGTATACTCCGATAGAGGTGTACGACGATATTGCTGACCCTGTAGACCGACTGGTTGAGAGAGACGCTAAAAAACGCGCCTTCAAGTGTACCGTCGCGGAGACGATTAGTACTGCACATTCAATATCGAATACGACGCCGATACATCGGGTGAAACGCCCATCGGTGTCGATATTGGTGAACGCCACATCCTCGCTGTGACGGCCTACGGCGAAGACGAGTTGATGCTGGTGTCGGGGGGTGAGGCGAAGTACGTTCGACGCAAATATCGTTCCCTACGCGATTCGCTTTCGGAAGCGGGTGCGCTTCGCGCACGCAACCGTGTGGGTGACAAAGAACAACGTCGAATCAAATACCTGAATCACAAACTCTCCCGTCGTCTCATCACGTTCGTGGAACTGTTCGAGAATCCCGTGATTCGGATGGAAGACCTCGAAGGTATCCGCGAGAACAGTTCGTGGTCGGGTGTCCATTCGTGGCATTTCCACCAACTCCAACAGTTCATCACGTACAAGGCCGAACGTGCGGGTATTCGTGTCGAGAAGGTCGATGCGTCTCATACCAGCCAGCGGTGTTCGGCGTGTGGTTCGATGGGCAATCGCGATGGCGACCACTTTTCGTGTTCGGGGTGCGGTCGTGGACGCCACGCCGACCTGAACGCTTCGGAGAACATTGCACAACGGGAGGGTGAACCATGCACGGGCTAACGCTTCGGGCGAGTCGAACCGTGCTACCTCGCGGGCTGAATAACCCGCCGTCGTTGACGAGACGCTCCGCGTCTCGTTCGCACACCAGAAGTCTTCGACTTCTGAGGACGCCTGCTGTATGCAGGGAGGAAGGCCTCATTGACAGGGCTGTACGCGCTGGAAAGCACACCGTTAGTCACAACTCGGTGGCGACCGTTGACGTTCCACGCGAAAGCGTACTTGAGATCCGAGGAAACGCGCAACCTGAATATCCCCTTCGGGGAATCCTCGCCCTTTAGGGCGGGGAGGATGTCCAGGAGAAGGCGGTTTGCATCAGAGGTTCGTCGAGGGGGTGACCGGGACTACGCTCTCGTTTTGCGGTCGTGTGATCGTCCTCGACGTCTATCGACGGCTAGCTTCTACAAAGGCACCGCCGACGAGAGTCTGGGGAGTAGTCTCGTGTCAGCGCGAAGCCTCAGAGAGCGATTCGTCGAGATACCGAACGACCGGCGGAACCGAGCGGGCGAAGTACCGAGCGGACGCGTAGGTGCCCGCGGCCCTGTGAATTTCGTGCTCGCCGACGCGGTGCTCGGCGAGGTGATGTGTCACGTCCTGCAGTAGATCGAACGCCGGCATCGCGACCTGCAGGCTCACCGTCTGTGGTTCAGTGGTCAACGCTCCATCCAGGGCCCGCTGTGCCTCCCCGGCGAGCGTCTGGACCTCCGAGGACGACTCGACCTGTCCATGGTCGCCGTCTCGGATCGCCGCGACGACGTCTTCGAGTGCGACGACGGCCGCGAGCGAGATTCCACCGTCGACCACGGTGGTCGCGTACCTCTCCTGCTGCCGTGCCTCGCGGTGTCGCCGATAGTGAGCGAGGTTCTGCACTCGCCTGTAGAGTGTCTCTGCGACCGTCCCGTCGAGGTTTCGGTCGTGCGGCCACTCTGGCCTCCCGATCGCGTCGAGGTACTGTCTCAGTCCCTTCCGGTGGATCGTGAAGTCGGTCGTCCGGTGGACCTCCCTCGCGACGGCAGTGAACGCCCGCCTGTAGGAGTGCGGATCGTCGAGGCCGTTTACGTAGCGATCGCGCATCGCGACGGCGTCTTCGAGGGCAGCACGGGCTGTCTCTACATCGCCGGCGATACGCCCGACGCGCTCGACGTCGTCTGCAGGACGTTCGGGGAACTTTGGCCACAGATCGAGGTAGTTCCGACACTGGTCGATCAGTCGCTCGATCCGGTAGTGAACGGCGAGTGCCCTCGCCGGATCCTCGCCCCGGTACTCCCACTCGCTCAGGAAGTCGTACAGGTCGGTCCGGATTTCGCCGCGCCGCTCGTCGACGGTCGCCTCGGAGACGTCCGACGTCGCTGCACGGTACGCACCGCGAACTTCGGCTGCTTCGCCACGCAGGTACCGCCAGTGACCCAGTCGGTCGAGTGGGAGCTGGAAGGGCTCCGCGGTCGATCCTCTCTCCAAGTCCTCCGCGACGTTCGCCCGATTCCGTGCGAGCCGTGCGGCAATCAGTCCGTTCGGAACGGCAGGTTCCTCGGGAACCTCCTCCAGGAGCTCTCGCGCCCGCCGACGGTGTCGGTCCAGAGCGCCCTCCGGGACAGTGACGGTGACGCCTGTCGGTGGTTCCGGGAGGTCCTGTTCGGCGAGCGTCCGGAGCGGTCCCTGTTCGTAGGACCGTTCGTCGTCGTCGGAGCCGAACGGGAGGGCCGAACAGCCGGCGATGCTGGCGAGGCTCGCACTGCAGACGGTCAGCAGGGAGCGACGCGACAGGCCGTCGGTGTCGTCGATCACGAAGAGTCACCCCTCGACCCGTCGTCGGTCGCCGAGTCGTTGTAGGCCTCCGGATCGAACGGGGTCGGTCGCGTGCGGCAGGAACTCCCGCTGCTCGCCCCGTAGCCGTTGAAATCGTCGCCCGGAAACGGAAGTCGGATGGCGAACGCGACGACGTCTCGCCGCTCTTTCGAGCACTCGACGTCGGCGGGTCGTACGTCCGAACAGGTGTCGACGTGGACCGAGTCGGATTCTCGTCTGACGCCCTGTAGTACGAGGTCGCGGCACTCCGCGACGTCGCGCTGCAAGAGGAACACGGACTCGGTTTCGAGGTCGGTTCCTGTCGTGAACTCGCGTAAAGCTGTCGACTCCGCGATGTCGCTGGTGAAGGCGACGTCCTCTAGCGTCTTCTCGTCGGTGACGTGAAGGTACTGTCTCGCCTGATGGGCACGTCGCCTCGCTTCGTCCGTTACGTCCGTCCGGCGGATCAGGATCTCGCCGTCGGTGTTACGGACCTTCTCTACGTCGTAGCCGGTGACCGGTTCACCCTCCGGAGGTGCATCGCGGGTCGACGCGCGTTGCTCGCCGTTACATCCGGCGAGCGTGAGCGTCAGTGCACTCGCGGCTGCGTGGAGGGTGCGCCGCCGGGACCAACCGGGCATGACGTCCGGCACTACTCCGCCGCTACTTGAAACGTTTGCGAGACGTCGGGACTCCGGGCTGTGATCGTCTCCGGATCGCCCGGACGTGACTTGCTTCAGTGTCAGAACCGATAGACTGCAGACGGGTAGGCGGCGGAAACCTGGAGTCGTATGGCCGAGTGCGAACACGGGACGCCCAGACCGTCGGTACGTCATGAATCTGCCCCCCGACGACGCCGCAGGTGAGAATTTCCGAGTGAGTCGCGGCGAAGTGGCCCGTCCGGTAGATACTTCACCCCCGTATGGAGAGACATCACCCGTGTACCGCCGCGCCCTCCTTGCCTCGTTGTTCTCCGCTTTCGCGGGATGTTCACTCGCACCGAGCGGTCCCTCGACGGGCCAGTATCCGACCAGCGGCCCGAACATCTTCGTCTCGTTCGACTGGAACCCCGACCGCAGGGAACTCACCGTCACGTTCGACAGGGGGAACCGCGTCACCGCCGCGAACACGAGTCGCCTGGCCGTCGTCACACCCGACGCCGAGTCGACAGAGACGGTGTGGGTCGCCGACGACACCGCCGCGGAGTCAGTCGCGGAGTTCCCGCTCACGCCGGGCGCGACGGTGACCCACGAAATTCCCGAACCCGCGATGACTCGTCTGGTCTGGGTGGCGCCCGATCGAGTCCGGTCGATGGCGATCGACGTCTGGCGTCCCGAGACCGATACGTCGGGGGCCGACGGATGAACCGCCGTCAATTTCTCGCCGGCGTCGGGACGGCCACCGGTGCGGTCGCGGGATACGGGGGTCTCCGAATCGCAGACGTCCGGCCGTACGATCCGGCGCCACCGACGGGCGACTCCCCGCGTGAGCGCATCGTTGCGGCGGCGCGTCACCGATACGCCATGGACCACCGGGCAGTCACGACGACGCGAGTGCTCGACGACTGGACCGGTGACGCGCCGTACGACTTGGACGTTCGCCGCCAGTGGCACGAACACTCCCGGCGACGGCACCTCCACACTCTAACGACGTTCGATGCGCCGCTGACTCGCAGTGAGAGCGTCACAGACGTGGCGGGCAGAGAGTTCGTCACTCCCCACCAACTCCTGTGGGCGCTACTCCACTACAACCGAGTGTACAACGACAGGTACGACCTCCCGCTGACCAACGTGCTCTACGTCACCGACGGGACCATGCTGTACGATCACGACTCTCCGATACGGCTTTGTTGAAACCCTCAGCCGGTGAGAGGTTGCAGTAGGCAATCTGAGAGACTGATGCTCGACATAGCGTTTTCTCTCCCAAATATTAGAAAATCGGGGCCGTGTTTAGACGCTGTAGAATATGGTTCGGACAGTACCGAGAACGTATGTTGAAAACAACTGTGAGTAACCTCAAGCTTGTCTCTACCATCGGTCAGTACAGACTAATCACAAATCATCGCCTGACTCGGAGACCCGCTCAACAGGTGTTTCACACGACGAGCAGGTCTGTTTCTCGACAGCGATATACACCGAGTTACAGCTGTGGCACTTATACAGAGAGGGCGTTGGTGTCTCGGATGCTTCTTGTTCGGGAGTACTCGCCGCCGGTTCTGCTGTCGGCGCGACTGAGCGCACCCACGTGAGGACCGATTTCATACTCGGTTCTCGTCGGGCTTCAGATCTTGGTGTTCAATCCAGTCACATTCGAGAAAATCAGTCGCACAGAGTTCACAGAGTCCAATCCGTACAGACGTTCGTGTGTCGTCTCGTCCACGGATTTGAAGACTGCACTCCGTCGCCGGCCGGGGTTCGCTGTTACAGGTCGCACACATCATTATCTTGTTAGTTCGATATGCGGAAACGGAGGTAGATAGAACCGCTACTGTACACTCCCAACTCCATCAGATGGCCTCTTCCCTGAGAGTGAGGAACGCGGACACCCACTCAGGCAGAGGGGGCTCTCGATATCTGACCGTGTGACTCTGGCGGTCGTACTCGACCAGTCCGACATCGTCCAGTTTCGGAAGCGTGACGTGCGTGAGTCTGATTGCAACCTGCTCTCGGTCGTCGGCTGTCTCCGTCATGTCGTGCAGGTGGTCTACAAGCGCATCGCGCGAGACGACCTGCTCTCCCGATATCTGGAAGAATTCGACCACCCGCCGCGCTTGCTCGTTCAACAGGGCTGATACCACGACATCAAAGCTATCTGGGGCCCGGTCTGCGTCAGGCTCGCTGGTGGCGTCGCTGGACATTGGCTGTATCAATAGTATCCGTCCACCGGAGATGAGCACTCTGTTTGACTGGTCGCTGTGTTTAAGACAGAGCGATTGTCACGTGAAATCCTCGGCCGAGGATAGCAGGGTCTTGCGGAGGACTGTTTCGTTGCCCCGACGGATGCGTTTCGACACCGCTTGCCGGGAGATCCCGAGCTCGTCGGCGATGTCGTCGAGACTCGTCTCGCTCGGGCTTGCGAAGTAGCCCCAGTTGAGCGCCAGCACGAGCGCCTCTCGCTGGCCGGTCGTGAGCCCGAGCGGGTGGCCAGTGGCGGTCGGCTCGGACAGTGTGTACGTCCGGTCGATGTGGATGGGGATGTCCTCTTTGATGATGGCGTTGTGGAACGTCGAGAGTTTGTCGTGGTCGGGAAACCGAACCCGAAACTCCCACACGCCGTCCCCACTTGCTTCGAGAACGACAGCGTCGGCGTCTGCGAGGGCTGCCAGTATGTCCGCTGGCCGGGTGGCCCACTCGATGCGGTACAGCGTGCTTCCCTCGACGTGGTCGAGTGCATGGATGGTCTTGATACTCGGCTGTTCCCGCACCGACGCTTCGAACGCGTCAGTGTCCACGCCGGTCACCCATAGAAACGGCATCAGATTGCTCTGCGTGGGGATGACGCGTTCGAGTTCGATATGCCCGTGTGGAGGCGGACGAGCTAACACCCGCCCGAGTTCGAAGGCATCAGTCTCGATTGTGAACTCCAGGATAACGCTCATTCCCATCCGTACGTGTTCAAGCGGGATACGTGCCCGGGACATTGGCCGGACAACCGACATCGCCGCTCCAACAGCTCGTCGTTAGGACTTTTTGGTTCAGCTCGTCTCGGTCAGTCTCCAAGAAACCGCTCTATGTTGTACACAATGCATTTGATGACGAGCTCGCGGAACTGTTTCCACCAGATACGCGACCGGACGAATGCGCCGTATTTCTGTTTGATCGCCGCGTTGACTGTCTCGTTCATATTCCGTTGATGGTAGAGGTCTGTGTCCAGTCGTGCGTTCCACGCCTTGTGGAGTGGTGTGAACTCACGGTGTTTGATGAGTGGTCGAACGTCGTGCTCACGGGCGAGCTGGCGGATCGTCTGGTCGTCATATCCCTTGTCACCGGTCAGGACTGCGATGGACGCTGCGTTCCGTTTCACCACCTGTGGCGCAATCTGTGTATCGTGTTTCCGTGTCGTAGTTACGTGGATATCGAGCACGGTGTTGGTCGCCGTATCGACCAGCAGCGTTGTCTTCAACTGCTGGATGGTGAGGTTCGTTCGCTTCGTGTAGTGAGTTGAGGCATGCGCCCGCTCAAATCCGGACGCATCGATGCCGGCGACACCGTTCATCGGCACGTCCGAGAGCGAGGCGTTTAAGAGAACGCGCCAGACTGCCATCTCCAAACGGTCGAAGGCTTTGCAGAGTGTCGATGGCGCGGGGATCGCATCAAGGTCGAGGGCGTCGCGGATGCGGGGCATTTCGATGAGTTCGTCAACGAGGTCGCGGTACGTGGTTGTCTTCTTCACTTTGAGACAGAGCAGGACAACGTGTTGTCGGAGCGTGAACCGCTTCCGCGAATAGCGACTTGAAAACCGTGGCACGGCACGACGAGCCAATACCATAGCTCGTTCAACGAATCGAAGAAGCCGTGATTTAGGGAGCGCATCCATCTTTCCTCCAGCTATTAGTCTGTCGTGTTAGTTAGCAAGGGTTTCAACAAGGCCAATTTCTATCATCTGCTGAGGGTTTCAACAGAGCCACGATTTCTTCACTTACTGTTCGAGGGGTAACACCCGTTCAGTACAAAGGGACGGTCTATCGACCGTTGCTTTGCCCTTCACGATACCCGATCGCTCCGGCTACTGCCGTCGTTTTGAGTATTCTAACGCACCCCACAATAGTCCGAACTAGAAGGATTCCGCCACCAACAAAAATCAAAAGCCTCGAAAGCCCGATTCCCCCAAGAGATAGGGCTTCAGGAGTGATTACCCCGAGAAGGAACAGGGACAAACCGATCCAGAACGCTTCATTCCGCTGGGAGAGGGCTGTGAGCGTTTCCGCCATACTATTCAACTATTTGTCCTGAGGGCATATCCTTTCTGATGAACGACTCCTCCCTCGGTAACTGAACACTCAATTCGCACACCTACTTACCGATTCAGCTGTTCCCGTTTCCAGGCATTCATCTGAACAAGAAATCGCGCTAGCAACTACTCTTCTTGGTCGTCTTCCTCGGAAGCGTCACCCCAGGTTTCCATAGGTTCGCGGGGATCTGTCTCCTCATCCAGCACATCCACTTTCCAGTCGCCTCTGATGTCCGCATTAAACAGATCCTCATGCTCTTCCTCTGCTTCCGTGACCAACTGTTCCGTGTCGATCTCGGGTTGTTCAGAACCGGTTCGAACCCAGTAGTCCCGCTGCGGGTACTTCATGTGCAGATCTTCTGCCTCGATGATACCCTGCACATCTTCCGTCGCATTCTGTAGCTCGGATTTCGCGGTGATATACGCACGCTGCAGGTCGTCGAGTCCCTGGCTTCGCAGCAGTGATTGAATCGCCTTCCCTCGTTCCGTCAGTTGATACCTGTCGGATCGAGGATGGTCACTCCCATATCTCGTGGTTTCTGTGATTAAATCCGCATCAATCGCGTTGTCAAGCAAGGTTTTCAACGGCTTCCCGCTTAGATCCACCTTCTCCTCGATTTCGGCCTTGATGTTCCCGTCGTCTCTGTCGATTCGGGTGATGAGACCGATTGCGTGCCAGTCGTCAAAGACGTCAGCCACTGGAAGTTCTTCGTTGGGATTGCTCATGGTGGGTGGTCCAGAAGTCCCCAAGACGGACTCTCCGCTTTGGGGAATCCCTGTTATCCGGAGTTTCCCGAGTGGGGAGTTTCCGGCTTCTCTCGAAGGATTCAGAAGCGTTCTTTATAAACGGTTTCCCGTAATTTCCGTAAAGCGGAGTTTCCGTTTGGCGGAAACTCCGCCTTGGAACTTCTCCGCTATCTTGCGGTTCCGCACCGCGGAAAATCGGCCAACTATGGTGAAATATCGTCTCTCAGCGGCTTTTCGGAAACAACACGCGCGAGAATAACTCGGTGCCGAGCCAGTTCTCGCGTATCCAGAACGCCGGCTGATTGATCATGTCATCTCAACCCTCAACCCTGCCGAAGCACGAGATTGCCGTCTCCATTAAGGAGCAGGTTGAAGGGCTCGCTTGTCTCCACGATAACAGTACTCGGATTATTGCGGATCTCGATATTGGGGACCACTGGTTCAGTGGATACGAGCACTCCGAAATGGCCCGGTTCAACTACGAAGGGATGGTCAAGACCTTCCTCTATATGCACACCAAGAGGTTCACCGAAGCTAAAACAGCACGCCGAATGAAGGGCGCGGCGTTCATTTATGTCCAGTTCGACTTCGACCATCCACCAACGAAGCAAGACATCAATTACAACAAGAAAAACCGGTTCACGCGAAAGGAGCAGCAGCTGTTGAAAAGCTTGGGTGCGTTGATCCACCACATCTGTGCGGACCACGACAACGTCCGGATAGACACCACGGTTGAGCCCGCACTGGAGCCTGAAGACATCGAAGGCACAGATATCAAAGAAGAGCAGATAATGGACGCTGTTGAGAGAGCGTCAAACCTCGGATTCTCCGGGTTCTCTGCTGACCGAGCGAGTAACGCGAAGTACGTGTTGGACGCCTATCTTGAACGGCAGGCGTTCCTGAACATGGGGAACGCCTCTGCAACCACGCCGAAGCGTCGGTTCGAACGGGTGAGTGATCGAGAAGAGGTACCGCACGGGTCATCGCATAACCGAACGATGAAGAAAATCGCAGACCCGGACTCGCAACTCACTTTCGATGAGTTCGTAGACGGCGGCCGAATCCCCGACTGGCAACGAATCCGTGACGAAACGCTCGATGCATTCCACACCGGTGTGGAACGTATCTTGGACGAGATCCAGTCAGACGAACACAAGGAGGCCGGGTTTCGAGAACCGGTCAACGCCGCACTGGATATTGTGACGTGGAACTTCTGGCCGTCACCATTCAAGAAGCGAGCAGACGCCGATCCTGGTGAGCAGCCAGTCACGTACACAACCAGTTCCGGGCATACCCGGACAAAGTACCTCAAAAACGACTACCCAGTGATGGCGTCCGGGTTCAAAGAGAGTCACGAACGCGGGTACAAGTTCGCCACGCTCACGATCGTCGCCGAGAACACACCGATTGTTCTGGCGATTGAACCCGTCCGTGACGCCCGCGCGTGGGGAGACACAGAGGATGACTTCCGAACATCGCGTGCAGACATCGTGGATCGGCTCTTAGAACAGGCACAGCGGCACGTGGACATTAACAAGGTGTTCGCCGACCGTGAATTCGATACTCACGAAGTCCGGCACGTGATCGACCAGCGTGACCTGTACTACGTCATCGGGAAGAAGAAGCAATCTGATGAGGATAAGCAGAACATCGAAGAAGTCGAAGAAGATCCAGTGATTGATGTGCAGGTCGAGTACGCCTCGCTCACCGTTGATGGGGCCACACACGACCTGAGCATCATATACACCCCTAAGGACGCAGCCATCGAGAACGAGGAAGACGACAACGGTGATGACGGGGATGAGTACACGATCTTCACGACCAACTACCGGGTTGGCCCTGACAGAGCGAAGGGAATCACGGCGCAGTACCGTGACAGGTGGATGATAGAAAACCAATACAAATCCATCCGCAAATACCTCCTGCCATCGTCAGCATCGAAGGATTGCCGCGTACGGTTCCTGTACTTCACCATCGGCGTAATGATGCACAACGTGTGGCGGCTAACGAACTTCCTGCTCCGCGATGAAGTCGATGTGGACCTAGGTGAGAAACCCCCGCTGCGAGCCGGGGAGATTATCGAGCTGGTGGCGTTCTGCCTGTTCGATCCTGGCGACTGACGGCAGCTCATACCCCGTGTTCGTGTGAACTCGTTAGCGCCGGCACTCTCATTTTCACCGTGATTTCCGGTTTGGAAACAGTGTAATTCCGAATCAACACGGTACGATCTCGGCAGTCACCGGTATCCAGTTTGGATAGGTTCTTTCAACTTCAAGAAGCATCGAAAACACCGGTTCCATTTGTCAATCACGCCAAACAGTCAACCTCTGAAGTTGAGACTACAGCGGGTTTAGCGGGCCTACGATGCGTGGTTTCGGCTGGATCGACGAGCGGAATCTGCTTCAGAATGCCCTCTTAACCTCCGTGACCCCGGCCCTGTTGAAACTCTCGCTGAGAATCACAACGAGTGAGGAGCGCAGGATACTCCCCGCGAAAGGGCGTCGTCTAGTCGAGGGTTTTCCACTCCAGTCCGTCCGGGTCTGCAGGAGGCTCGAGAGGACTCTCGATCAGCTCTGCCCGAACCTCCGGTTCATTGTATGCGCGCGGCGCTACGTCGTTTGGGCCGTCGGGGTAGAACAGCGACGCGAGCAACTGTATGTGTCCGCGGCCGACACAGAGTTCGAACTGACCGCCGCCGTACATACTGATTCCCTGATCGTCACAGTACTCGATCGTCTCGAACAGCGATTGAACCGTTCCGAACCGCGACGGCTTGATGTTACACCAGTTTGGCTCGAAGGGGCGGTCGCGAAGGTCGGCGACCCCTTGGATCGGCGCGTCCCAGGAGAGGCGGTCCGTGTTCGCTGCGAGTAGATTCTGGACGTCGTCGGAGATGGCCGGGTCCTCCACGAGCGCATCGGGGAACGTCTCGAAAACTCGTTGATAGCGGTCGAAATCCGGAGGCTGTCTCCCAACGAACCCCTCGGCCTGCCCATTCAGGTCGAGGACGCGAACCGCGTCAGTCTCTGCAAGCGTCGCGAACGTCTCTTCACTCCACGCAGCAGTCGGACCGAGTTTGAACTCGCAGGTGGGGTTGACCGCGAGCGTGTCCTCGACTCGCGTCGGATTCCCGTCCGGCAACCGGGTGCTGGCGACGAATCGGACTGGCGACCGTTCTCGACCGAGCAGCGACGCGAGGGTGGTCTCGTTTTGTTTGAGCGCTAGATCGAGCGCGGCGCTCTCCAGTGCCCACCGCCGATAGTTCCGGGATATCTGCCGCTCAGGCGGTTTCGTCGGAAAGAGGTCGATATCCTCGAGCGTCCGGGAGAACTCGTCCAGTGTGTATTCACCCGTGAGATCGAACACCGATGGCTCGGGTAACACCTCGTGATCGACGGTATCGTAGGTGACGTCTTCCCCGGCACCGAACTCGTCTCCGGCCAGCAGGACGAGCGTCGACGTAACGCGGGTGAAATCGCCGGCCATCTCTCGGCGACGACTGGTCCGGTCAGTGGTCTCGATCGTCAGTGTCAGGTCTGAAACGCGATCGTAGAGTGTCATCGTAGTTCTCGGCGACCGGGACTGATTGCGGTAGGCAGAGCGTCTGTGCCAGCCTCGATACCGGGACTGAGAACCGACACTCGACGGCACGTCCGATGATTCAGGTTTCTGTGTTCCATCGTGTATAGTATAGTGCTTTCTACGCATATCTGTTGGGATGCGATTTGCTCCCAGTTCGGGTCAGTGCTCTGCTCTCTGGCTACCGTGTAGAGACAGTTGTGTAGAATGTCTTCACAACCTCTGCGGACCAGCGATCAAACATCCCGCTATAGTCACTCTCTCTCTCTCTCTCTAATCCGTGATGTGGTCGTGAGATGCGCGCTACGTGTTTACAAGGTAGTCCAGGAACTATGACTAATTGAGAATCTCGACGAGGTCTGTAGATCACAACGGCAGCATCGCTTCTGTACAGCGACGTACCCAGATTCCAAGACGATGCCAGCCGGACGAACACTGATTTTACGAGCGGTACGAGGCGAATACCACGGGACCTGACCCCGTGTATGAAGCCGACACGTAGTAGACCAAATCATTAAGTCGAAATATTTCGAACAAGAAAGTGTGACGGCGCTCATCGCGGCTGGCTCGGTGTCCGAAAACAAGGGCACTCAGACGCCTCTCCGACGCCACCAGGTAGGTCTGGGAGAGGCCGAATCCGCGCCTGCGGAGACTGCGCTCCCTGTGGATCCCCCCGTGGAATCTGCAAAGCGTGCCGTGGAAACAGGAAGCCTCGGGGTCGCCGGAGGACGAAGTCTTCCGGGATGACGAGAGACCAGAGGTCTCTCGAACCGCTTGACCCCGAGGCACTTCGCTACTCAACCGCTGTAGTTTTCGGTGTGAGCCAGCCAGCAAGTCTCAGATTGGCAAGTCAGATGGCCCTTCTCGTGACCAAGAGCGAGCCGTCGAGACGCCCCGGAGGAACATAGGAATCAGCCATGGTAGCGTTTCCAGATGAGTTCTACTGGATTGCAGCATTTGCCATTGTCGCGGCGCTTGTGAACAGTGCGGGAATCATCGCTATATTTCGACACCGGGAGTGGGCGGAACGATCGCTCCCGTATCTCATGTGCTTCGCTGCGGGGATTCTCATCACGACGCCGTTGATTCATGCCCTCCCGAACGCGGTCGGGAACAACGCTGATGCGGGCTTCACCGCCCTGGCTGGCTTCCTCTTTATGTATCTCTCTAACCAAGTGATCAAACGTCGCACCGGAGAGGAGACGCTCGCGTTCGGGGTGACTGCTGCGGAGGGCATCGGGATTCACTCGCTGATCGACGGCGTCGTCTACACCGTCACGTTCAACATCTCGCTGCTGACCGGCGTTCTGGCCGGAACCGGACTGGTCGTCCACGAATTCGCCGAGGGGGTCATCACGTATCTCGTCTTGCTGAAGGGTGACATGACGGAACGAACGGCCGCAACGTACGCGTTTTTCGTCGCGGCATTGACGACACCGATCGGCACCTTCGTCGCCTATCCACTGGTGCGCGGTGTGGGGAAAAGCGATCTGGGCCTCCTGCTTGGCTTCGTCTCGGGCGTGCTGATCTACGTCTCTGCGGCCCATCTGCTCCCCGAAGCACAGTCGTACGAGAAGGAGCATTCGATGCTCGCCCTCCTGGCCGGTGTCGGCCTGGCGTTGTTCATCGTATTCGCGCGGGCGATGTGAATCGATTCTGCGTGTCGTCGGCGTAGCGATCCCGGCTGTCGGCATGCCGGCTAGAGACGAGGTTCCGTCGCATCCAGTTCGCTACCGAGTCGCCCTGATCCCCACGAAGGAACCGTCTCCGTATCCCGATTCGATCGGTTCGGACCCTTCGATATCGCCGGGCCAGTCGTAGATGGTCTGGACGAACTCGAAGTCGGTGAATCCCACGGCTTCGAGCGCGTCGACGAGTTCCTCGGTCGAGACGAAAACTGCGTCCCGGTAGAAGGGATTCTGGGCCTGCGTTTCCCGATAGCGTTCTCCCACGGGACTGTTCTTGTCGATGTATCCTATCACGAGCGCGCCGTCCGGTCTGAGAACGCGTGCCGCCTCGGTCAACGTCTGTGGAATGTCGTCGACGAAGCAGATCGTCGTCACGATCAACGCGGTGTCGAACGTCCCGTCCTCGAAGGGGAGAAATTCGGCGACGCCTTTGACCACCTCGATCCCGCGCTCACGAGCGTATTCGAGCATCTTCTCGGCTGGATCGATGCCGACTTGCATCCCGAGCGGCGCAGCGAATCGAGCGCTCCCGACGCCGATCTCGATTCCGTACCCCGTCGTCGGAACGAGGCGTCGGAGGGCCTCCAGTTCGGACTGATAGGCGGCCTCGTGTTCCTCGAACCATCCCTCGTACCGCTCGGTGTGTCTCTCGAACGGTTCTGCCTTCGGCATAGAGAGATATACGGGATGCACGACACCAATGTTCGGGCCAGCTGGCCCCCACATGCCGAGAAACGTTTGTTACCAACTACCACGTACTTCGAGAGTATGAACGAGCCCTCGACGATAGAGAAAGGCGGAGCCGAGTTCGAAGGCGTCACACTCCTGCTCTGTGAGAATCCGCTGCCACCGATCGACGAGGCGATCGAGGCTGCCCGCGACGAACTTCCCCGGAGCAACCACTACACGGAACCACACTCCGCACCGCTCCGTGACCGCCTCAGTGATCGCATCGGTGTCTCGACGGAACACATCCACATCAACGCGGGTTCGGAGTTGATTCTACGACAGGTGTTCGATCGGTTCGGTCAGCACGTTCACCTCCTGACACCGACCTACCCGCTGTTCCCGGAAATCGCCGATCAGTACACTGAAACGCGACTTCACCCGGAAGCCGACTTTCAGTTCGACCTCAGCGAGCTGGAGATTCCTGACGAGACGTCGCTCGCGGTCGTCGTCAATCCCAACAACCCGAACGGAAGCGCCGTCGGAATGGATGCCCTCCCCGAAATCCTCAAAGCCAACCCCGAGACTTGGTTCTTGGTCGACGAAGCGTTTGTCGACTTCGTCGACGAGACAGTGGCCCATCTCGTACCGGAGTACGACAACCTGCTCGTGACTCGGACGCTCTCGAAAGCCCACAGCCTGGCGGGCTTTCGGGTGGGGTACGCGGTACTCCCGACGCCACTAGCCGAGGAGTTGAACGCGGGCAACGACGCCTATCCGCTGGCGAAACCAAGTCAGGCAGCCGCAGTCGCGACGGTCGAACACGAAGCGAAGATCAGAGAACGCATCAAGCGGCTTCGCTCGTGGACCGATCAACTCGCCGAGGACCTCCGTTCGCTGGGTGTCAGGACGTTCCCGACGGAGACGTACTTCTTCCTCGCGGACTTCAGCCCACACGACGCCAGTGATGTCGCAGCACGATTGCGAGAACGGCAGATATTCGCGAAACCACTCGACGACGAGCGACTCGGCGACGGGTATATGCGGGTGACGACTGCCCGGCCCGGGGACAACGAACGCGTTGTCGAAGCGCTGAGAGAGATTCTCTAACTCACCAGGAGTGTGATGTGCGTCATACGATAGAATCCCAGGATCTCGCGATACGGTGCTGGCCCGACGAAATTGAGTGAACCCCGTGTCGATCATCTGCGTTTCTGTATCTGTCGAACTCGGGACTAATGCGGAGCCATCGGACATCCCGCGCGAGTACGTTCTGTCCCACGGGTTACCTTGGTCATAGCTCTGGGTTCGCGCTGAAGAGAGATTTGCCAGAATAGAGTGATCTGAGCTCGAAATTCGGTTGGGAGATTAAAAGGGGACGTATCAAACTACCCCTCGAGATCGCGAAGAGCCACAACTTCACAGTCTAGATTGCTGCAAATAGTCACTTTGATGACGTGGGGTTAAACCGGCGCTCCCTCAGAAACCGCTTTTCTACTTCTGAGGAAAAATGTATACAGAATATGAATTTCGAGTTTGATCTCTGGCTCACTCCTGATATTGTAAGAGTCAAGCTCTGTCAGTGCGTCACAGGTTTTTGCAGGCCCGGCATATCGTCAGTACCGGCTTATACGGACAACACCCAGTGCGCAATATGGACCGTCCCATCTCACTATCGAGGAGTCGGGCGATTCTTGGAGGTGTTGCAGTCACAAACGCAGTCAGCCGAGTGAAGCAACTCGGGCTATCCCGAACGAGCGGCCTGTGGAGTGTCATCCCGGGGCTTCTTGCGTCAGGCTGTGCGAGCTGTGGAGCCGACGTGCTAGGTCTATCGAGATTCGCGGGCGCACTCGCAGCGCTCCGATTCCATGGAAATCTACTCCGGGTAGGCGGAATCTTACTTTTCGGAAGCGATCTCTCCCGAGCCGGTGACCCACAGTCCTGTGCATTCACACCAGTCGGCGGGGAGAAGTAACCGATGGAACCGTTCTCGTCTCCATCAATACTCGTAGCGGCCTACGCTGCGGGGGTATTGATGTTCTTCGCGCCGTGTAGCGTCGGCCTCCTCCCAGCCTACCTCTCGTATTTCTATACGCACGATGAGAATCCGAGTCCGACTGATCAGACATCCGGAGGAGAACGCAGTCTGCTCCGATCAATAGTCCTCGTTCACGGCGTCATCGTGTTTCTCGCCGGAGCGATTCCGCTGTTCTACATGGCGGTCGCTGGTATCCGTGTCCTCCTCCCCGGCTACAATCTAATTGTCCCGATTGCGAAACTCGGGACAGGTAGTTATATTCCCCCAGTTGTAGTTGTTGTCGCCGGCACCGTTCTCATGCTACTGGGGCTTGGACAACGTGCCGTGAGAGATGGAGTTCGCGTCGGCGGTTTCGTGACACTCGGGGTGATCGCTATCTATTTACTAATCGGTGGGATCGTTCTCGTTCTCGGGCAGTGGATCGAGCCGTATCTCGTTTCAATGGAACTCCTTGTGGGGCCGCTCCTGATTGGCATTGGTATCTTGTACTATTACAACATCTCGCCGTTACAGTCGATTCGATTGCCTGAGCGTGGCTCGGCGACGATTCCCGCCTTTGTTGTATTCGGTATCATCTATGGGGTTGGGAGCCTTGCATGTAACCTCCCGGTGTTTTTGGGAATGGTGCTCACGTCGTTCACGACCGAAGGATTAGTTGGTGGACTCGCTGTATTCGTTGCATTTGCAGTAGGAATGGGAACGCTCATTCTCGGTGTGAGCGTAGCCGCCCGCGTCACTGGCAACACAGTATCACTCGGCAAGTACGGGCGAGTTGCACGTCTCGTAGGGAGTACGGCATTTGTGCTAATTGGTATTTATGTCACGTGGTATTCGCTCCGCTCCTTCGAGTATTTACCGGGCAACGCGTTCTTCGGGTGATACGCGACCACTATCAACAAGCAGTCATGAACTACTCGTCACCGGTCCGGGAGTCTGACGATAACGCCGCTTCTCAGCCTTTCAGGGGGATCTTCAACGGGAAAGAGTAGCTGTTAGACCCTGGCCACCAGGACCTGGTGTCCGAACTCTAAATCGCACCGTTCACATCGGGTGTCGTGCTGCTCGGTCGACGTGCGACTGTTGGGCAATCCGTCGCAAGATAGTGCGTCGTGACTCACCAGTCGTAGCGACTCCGGGATGCTGCCACAGTACGATCAAGGGTCAGCCGAACTGATCAGTGCAGACGTTCTACCTGCCGGATGCAGCTATCGTTTCCGTATTACCACTGGGTGACAGTCTGATTTCACTATCCGCGATGACTCTGATACTGTATCCCTGATACCGGAAGTGAATTCGGCATTCACGTGTATCTTCGTCCGTTTGGCGCAAGAGGTCATCGAGCGCGTCGGGATCGATAGATTTCTGAAGCGGTTGGAGGGCAGTTGGCGACGTATCCTCGAGCACGGCGACGCTCCGAACGACGGCGACACTTATCGACCGGTACTCAATCGCATCGAGGTTCACGCGGTACACCTGTAATTCAGGATCCCAATCGAGTCTGTTATCCATGATTGTGGAGGGCGATAACTCTCGTTTCCCGACGTGTATTATCTGCTTTGAATATTGGTAATAGCTCTGCCCAAATGGGTAGGTATCTTTGGATGAAATGTAACATCAGTTTGCACACCTACCTGTCGGACATTCCATCGGTGGCGTGTTCATCGACCGGTGCCAGGACGAAAGCCAGGGACTCCCGCTGGTGGTTGAAGACGACGACGTCGCTGGTCTCCTCACCGCGACAAGCGCCTTGGAGGCCCCTCCCGTGGAACCCGACGACATCGTCGAGAGCCGATGGAGAGGTGTGCTCGACTCGGTCGTAGACGCGGAACTGCGCCGTGCCGATCGAGTCTCCAGCTGCCGGGATGCACGGGCAGCGACGCCAGTCATCGAACCCGTTCCTTTATGGAATAGACGATAGACAGTCAGAAGACACGCGGTAACTGCGGTCGACGGCCACGAAGGCCGATAACAGGGCTTCCCCTAGCAATGGACCAGACGTCTCGCACCATCGTCCTCGCCGCCCTCGCAGTGCTCGCCGTGACGTTCGCAGCCGCGACACTCGATTCGACGGTGTCGACGGAACCGAGCGGTCCCGACGGGCCCGGCAGTGGTGAGGGGTCCGGCACCGGCGGACTCGCACCGCCCCAGTACGGCGACTCACCGGGCAACGCCCTTCAGATCCCGTTTCTCTCGGAGATACTCGTCCTGCTAGCGGCGCTGGCAGCGCTCGCGGTCCTCGCTTATCTCTACGTCTACTGGCGATCGGTCCTGCGCGTCGTCGCTGGCACCGCTGTGCTTCTCGGTCTCTTCGCGCTTCTGGCTCAGTTCCTGTCCTTCCAGGCCAGTCCGCCGGCTCCCGCGCTGCCGGCGCCCATCGACGGGAACCCCGTCGGCGGCGGCGGTGGCGGCGAGTCGACGCAGCCGTCTCCGTTTCCGCTGCTCGCGACGTTCGTTCTCGGCGTCGTCCTCGTCGGGAGTCTCGCCGCCGTCTTCAGGGATCGAAGTGACTCGTCCGAGGCGACGACCAGTGCGCCCGAGACGACGGACGACGCGGACGCGGCAGCCGTCGGACAGGCTGCGGGACGGGCGGCCGACAACCTCGAGGAGACCGAGGACGTCGAGAACGAGGTCTACCGCGCCTGGCGTGAGATGACCGGACTGCTCGACGTCGACGACCCGGAGACCAGCACCCCGACCGAGTTCGCCGACGCCGCGATCGACGCCGGCATGGGCCGGACGGACGTACGAGAGCTCACGCGGCTGTTCCAGACGGTCCGGTACGGGAACGTCGAGCCGGACGAGGACCACGAGCAGCGGGCGATCGACGTCCTCCGGCGCATCGAAGCCAGGTACACGGAGGACGGGTCGTGAACCGACGCCGGCTCGCCGTCGTCGGCGGTCTGCTGTCGCTGGCGATCGGGGCGCTCGCCCTCGCCGTTCCTGGCGCTGTCAGCATCGGCCTCGACAGGGCCTTCGTGACCGTCGTCGGCCTCGGGGCGCTCGTCCAGGCGCTGCGCGTCGTTCAGGCGCGTCGGCACGCCGAGCTCGACGAGGCCGAGACGCCGGATCCGGAAGCCGCGCCCCCGTCCCCGACGCCCGGTGACAACCTCGAGTCCGTGGTGTCGGGGTTCCTCGATCAGCGGCGGTTCTTCCAGTATCAGAGCCGCGTCAGGGACGGGCTCCGTGCAGCCGCGGTCGCCGTTCTCGCGCAGTACACTGACGCCTCAGAGGCGGAGGCCCGGCAACGACTCGACGCTGGACAGTGGACGACTGATCGCTACGCGGCGGCCTTCCTCGGTGACGATAGCACGGCCGACCACACCGCGGAGTCACGGCTCCGGGACGTTCTGGACCGAAGGTCAGCGTTCAGCCGCGGTATCGAACGTACGATCGACGCGATCACGGCGATCGCTGGCGTCCCGCCGTCGCCGGACGACGAGGGCGTGCTCGATCGGATTCGCGGGGTCGTACGGGAGGCGGGAGCCAGCAGCGACACTGCCTCGACCGAGTGGACGACCCCCGGGTCGCAGTCCGGCGACGCGGAGAGCGCAGACCGTCGTCTCCGTGACGCCCACCTGACTGGTCACTGGCGGGGCGTCAGCGTCGTCGCCCTGCTCGGAATCGGCACCGGGATCCTGAGTGAGCAACCGGCGGTCCTGCTGGCCGGCGTCGTCGGAGTCGGGTACGCCGCGTTCGCGCGATCCGAGGCGCTCCGCCCGGGGAGCGTCGCGATCGAGCGGACGGTCGACGAGCGGCACCCGGACCCCGGCGACGAGGTTACGGTGACGGTCACCGTGACCAACGAGAGCGGCCGCCCCCTTCCCGACGTTCGACTCGTCGACGGCGTGCCCGCAGCACTTGCGGTGGCCGACGGGTCGCCGCGGCTCGGGACGGCGCTGCGGTCCGCCGAGAGCACCAGCCTCGAATACACGATCACCGCGCGGCGGGGCGTCTACACCTTCACCCCAGCGCTGATCGTCACGCGCGACCTGGCCGGCGCCGTCGAACGGGAACAACTCGTCGAGTCGCCGACGACAGTGACATGTCTCCCTCCGCTTCGACCGACGACTGAACCGGCACCGCTCCGAGCGCTGACCACGCCGTTCGCCGGCCAGGTCGAGACCGCGACCGGCGGCGACGGGATCGAGTTCCACGCGACCCGCGAGTACCGGCCCGGCGATCCCCCCAACCGGATCGACTGGAATCGCCGGGCCCGAACGGGAGAGCTGACGACCGTCACGTTCCGGCAGGAGCGGTCCACCCGGGTCGTGCTACTCGTCGACGCACGGGCCGACGCCTGCGTCGCACCGGACCGCGGGCCGCCCCACGCTGTCGACCGGGGAGTCGCGGCCGCCGGCCGGCTCTTCGCGTCGCTGGCGGCGTCGGGGAACCAGGTCGGGATCGCCGCAGTCGGGTCGCAGTCCTGCTGGCTCGCGCCCGACGCCGGCCGGGAGCATCGGATGCAGGCGCGGGAACTGCTCGCGACGCATCCGGCGCTACGACCGGTCCCGACCGACGAGCAGTCCTCGACCGTGGCGTGGCACCGGCGCTTCCGGAAGCGGCTGGCGCCGGAGACGCAGATCGTCTTCTGCACGCCGCTGTGCGACGACGCGGCGAATCGGTTGGCCCGGCGGTTCGAGGCGTCCGGCTATCCGGTGACGGTCGTCGCGCCGGATCCGACGATCGACGCCTCGGGCAGCCACCGGCTGGCCCGCGTCGCGCGCCGGCTCCGGATACTGACGCTTCGCGAGACCGGCGTCCCAGTCGTCGACTGGGCGTGGGACCGGCCGCTCGACGTCGCGCTCGCCCGGCAGCCGACCGGAGGGGCACGATGACAACGATCGATCGTGACCCGGTTCGGCTCAGTAGCTGGGTCGCAGTCAGCGTGGCAGTGATCTCGCTAGGGGCGAGCGGCTTCTACTCGTGGCCGGCGCTCGCGGTCGGTTCCGTCGGGCTGGCGCTGGTCGGCGTCGGTGTCGGATTCGGGCGGACTGGCGGCGTCACCGTCGGGGCGTTCGGGCTGCTCGTCGCCGCGCTGATCGCCGGGAGTCAGGGGGCACCGGTCGTCTGGGTGCTCCTCGGCGTCGCGGCGGCAGTGGTCGCGTGGGACGTCGGTGGTACCGCTATCAGCGTCGGCGAACAGCTCGGACGGGCGGCTGACACGCGCCGCCTGGAGGTCGTCCACCTCGCCGGCAGCGTGGGCGTCGGCGCGGTCGCGGCGGGAGCGGGATACGGACTGTACCAGGTCGGGACGGGTCGACAGCCGGTCGGTGCCCTCCTGTTCCTGCTGGTCGCTGCCGTCCTGCTCGTCGTCGCACTCGAGTAGCTGACGGGATTGCAGCCACCCAGCGAACCGTGCTCCCGGTCCGTGGTTTCGACGGCGAGTGGACCGGGCAGCCGACGCTCGTGAACGGTTTCTGTCGTTCGCAACTCGACGCGCAGATGGGTGTCCCAAAACTGCACCGCTCCGGGCGAAAGCGAACGCCCAGGGACCGTCGAGAAGACGTGCCCCGGTTCGGCTGGGCAACCCCGCTTCTTCGCTAGCCCGGATGACGCGGTCGACGTCGTATTCGACGCGGCGGCGGGGTTTGGGGCTGCTGTCGTCTTGCCGACGCTGCCAGCCTCCCTACGGATGCTGTAGGCCGACGCATCCGCTCGTTCGCCGTCGTAGTTCGAACACCCTATGTACGCGTTCGAACGGTTGAATCAGACGATTGGACAGATAGTGGAACCGATTGATATAATCAATTGGTCGAACCGATTGATTGAACCAGATGATTGAACCCGATGGATCAACCGATGGCAGGAACCTGATGGGCTAACCGACGGTAGACTCCATCTGGCGTGTACGATTCCTCTCACCGAACGGTTCTACCGTGATCAACTCATCCAAACGATGCCATTTAAAAACCATCTAGGGCGGATTTCGCCATAGATAGCAATATAATGAAATAACTATCGTTAATTATATATTACGATGATCTCATAGCAGCACCCATGTCACGTGGTGACAACAGTGACAGCAATGAGAGCCGTACAAACGTCCGTGCCGGTGCGGGCATGTCCCGTCGAGGGGTCATGCGCCAGCTCGGTGCGATCTCCGCAGTGGGGGGCTAGGAAGCATAGCAGGCTGTAGCGCCCTGCAGCGCGGCGGTGACGGGGAGGGGACCGAGACAGGCGGGGGTGGCGGCAGCAGCGGCAACGGCGGTGCCAGCGGAGACGCGCCGGAGTACCAGCTGGTAGAGCTGAATCCGCCGCCGACGGAGCTCGACTTCTCGTCCGAGCCGCCCGAGCGCGAGGTCACGATGGTCACACACGACGCGAGCACGTCCTTTTTCGACCCGACCATCGCCGGACTGCACGACGCGGCCAGTCAGTTGGGGTGGAGCGCCAACTTCACCGGCCCGTCCAGCGGGTTCAGCGTCGAAGAGCAGGTGAGCATTCTGGAGTCCACCGTCGACTCCGGTCCGGACGTGATCGCGACGACGATTCCCGACCCGTCTGCCTTCGACAACGTGATCAACCGCGCGCTGGAGAACGACATCCCGGTCGTCACCTACAACACCCTCGCGCTCTCCCGCGACCAGATGCGCGAGAAGTACGGCCGCGCGCTCGCCTACACCGGTCAGGATCAGGTCGCCGCCGGGTACGTCTGTGGTCTGGCGATGCTCGATCGGTTGCCCGACGACGCGAGCCTGGTGACGCCGGGTCTCTCCGACCCCGGGCACAGCGCGCTGTCCGCCCGGGCGGACGGAATGGAGATGGCGATCCAGCAAAACTCGGACATCGAGCTCACGGACAGGCTCAACTACACCGGCGATTCCAACGAGGGGATTTCGCGCATCGAGAACCACCTGACGTCGAACCCGGAGCTCGACGGCATCATGGGTGCCGACGCGTTCACGTGGTTCATCGGCAACGCACTGGAGAACCAGGACATGACCGACGAAGTCGTCGGTGGCGGATTCGATCTGACAACCGATACGCTCGAACACATCAACAACGAGGTCCTAAATTACACCATCGGGCAGGACCCGTACAGCCAGGGATACATGCCCACGATGCAGCTGTTCGCGTACATGGATCGTGGCATCCCGCCGAAGGACTACGCGACTGGCGCTGAGGTCATCGACCAGTCGAACATCGAATTCGCGATGGAACGGTCCGGTGGCTGGGGCGAGCTTCGGAACTTCCACAACGCCTGATCGCCTCCGAGCACGCCTGACGAAACCATTCATCGACCCATATTATGTCTGAAACTGATACGATGCTACAGACCGAAGCGCTCTCGAAACAGTTCGGTAACATCCACGCGGTAGAGGACGTGGACTTCTCGGTCCGGAAAGGAGAGATCATGGCGCTGGTGGGCGACAACGGGGCCGGCAAGTCGACGCTAATCAAGGCACTCTGTGGGATCCACAAGCCGACGAGCGGGACGATCTACATACGGGGCGAGCCGGTCGAGTTCGACGACTACAACGACGCCAGGGAGCGCGGGATCGAGACGGTGTATCAGGACCTGGCACTGGCGGAGAATCAGACGGTCGCAGCCAACGTCTTCCTCGGACACGAACCCGTCAAAGGCGGTCGGCTGGGGCGATGGCTCGGCCTGGTCGACGAGGAACAGATGATCAAGGAGGCGCGCGGGAGCCTCGACAAAGTGCAGATCCCGGTCGACCCGAGGGCGAAGGTAAAGAACCTCTCCGGAGGTCAACAGCAAGCCGTCGCGATCGCCCGAGCACTCCAGTCTGACCCGGATATCCTCATCCTGGACGAGCCGACGAGCGCTCTCTCGATCGAGGGCGCACGTAACGTCCTCCGGGTCATCGACGGACTGCGGGACCAGGGGCTGACGATCATCCTGATCAGCCACAACATCCGTCACGTGCTCGGCCTCGCGGACCGGCTCTCGGTGCTCGCCCAGGGCCGTCTGATGGGCGTACGCGACACCGACGAGGTGTCGCGAAACGAGGTCATCGCGCTGATGATGGGTGCCGAAGACGAGGAGGAGTTCGAGGACTTCGAGCTGTCCCAGTCCTCAGAGGGGGCCAGCGCATGAGCGATGAACCGGACCACGTGACGGACGGCGGGACCGCAGAGAGCCCCGGTACGTCGGCGGCGGATCGGGCGGCGGGGTCCCTCCGCGAGTTGCTCCTCCAGCGCCGGGAAGTCGGTGTGTTGTTCGGCTTCCTGGTGCTGTTCGGTCTCATCGCCGTCACCCGACCGGACATCTTCTTCAACTGGGACGACATGTCGGGCATCACGTCCCGGTTGCTCCGCCAGATCGCACCGTACGTCATCATCGGTATCGGGATGACGTACCTCATCATCGGCGGCGAGTTCGACCTGTCCGTCGGATCGATGTACGCCGTCGGCGGGATCTCGTTCGCGATGTTGCTCAACGACTACCGGCTCACCGTTCTGGTGGCACTGGTAGCCGTGCTCCTCATCGGCGTGGTCGTCGGCCTCACCAACGGGGTCATCGTCACGAAAGCGGGCGTCCCGTCGCTCATCACCACGATCGGGATGTTGAGCATCCTCCGGGGCGTGGCGTACTACCTGACCCCCGCGGGGTCCAGACAGACGCCCGACCTCGGACTGATCGACGTCTTCGGCGGGAGCATCACCGTATTCGGTCTCGAGATCGCCCATCAGGTCTTCTGGGCGATCGGGCTCACGGTCGTGTTCGGACTGCTCCTCCGGAAGACCCGGTTCGGCTACCACGTCTACGCAACCGGTGACGATCAGGAGGCCGCGGAGATGACCGGGATCAACACGGACCGCGTGAAGATCCTCAACTTCGTGCTCACCGGGGCCCTCGCCGCGTTCGCCGGCGTCGTCGCCATCTCGTACTTCGGCTCGATGTTCGGCTCTGCCGGGAGCGGGTTCGAGCTGCTGATCATCGCGGCGGTCGTCATCGGCGGGACGAACCTCTTCGGTGGCGAGGGGTCGCTGCCCGGGATGTTCCTCGGATCTCTGGTCATCGGCGTCATTCCGGTGTTGCTCGTCCTGAACGGCCTCTCGGTCGAGATCCAGGAGTTCCTCACGGGCATCGTGATCATCCTCGCCGTCCTGCTTGACATATTCATCAGGCGCTGACCCGTCCCGTTTCTCCGCTCCTCTTCCGCTCCCGATCGACGTCGCTCGAACTGCCGTTCGGCGGGCGTCTCCGAGGGGGACGGAGACCCCCCGTTTCATGGTACTGGGGACCAATCGCATACCCGGATCATGAAGCGCGACGCCGACGCAATCCTCAACGCGGAGCTGAGCCACGCCATCGCGAGCATGGGCCACACGGATGCACTGATGGTCGTCGATGCCGGGTTCCCCGTCCCGGACGACGCCTGGCGGATCGACCTCGCGCTCACCCGGGGCGTCCCCCGGCTGTTCGACGTGCTCGAAGCCGTCCACGAGGAGCTCGTGCCCGAGCGCGTCCTCTACGCCGACGACGTACCGGAGATGAACCCCGAGATGGACGAACGGCTCCGGACCCTCTACGAGGGGTCGGGCGCCGAACTCGAAACGACGGCCCACGAAACGATCCTCGAATACGGCGAGCGGGCGAAAGCGATCGTCCGGACCGGCGACTTCGTCCCCTGGGGGAACGTCGTCATCGAGTGTGGCACCGACCCGAAGGACTGGTTCGACGACGAGAGCGTCACGATGCCGGCCGAGTACGAACGCCGATACGAGGAGATGTACGGCGAATCGCCGTAGTTATAGTAGAAATTGAACGCACTGACACACTCGAGGGGTACCCCTGACGCCCCTCGATGTGTGAATAGTTTCAATTTCTGCTACAGATCGACCGCCTCACCACGTCTTCTGAACGAGGTCCTCGACCGCGGAGCGGGCGGGAAGCCCGGGAACGACCTCGCTCTCCGTGACGGCGAGTGCGCCGGCCGCACAGGCGAATCGAAGCGCCGCCACGTCGTCGCGGCCCTCGGCCAGGGCCACCGCGAGGGCGCCGTTGAACGCGTCGCCGGCACCGGTCGTGTCCACGACGTCGACGCTCGGCGTCTCCACCCGCTCGCCGCCGCCGTCGTCCACGAGGAGCGCACCGGCCGATCCGCGCGTCATCACGACCGTCTCGACGCCGAGGTCGAGCAGTTCGCGGGCGACTTCCTCGTCGGTCGCCTCCCCCTCGACGCCGGCGAGCGTCCGGGCCTCGTGCTCGTTGGGCGTCAGGTAGTCGACGTGCTCGAGGACGGCGGGGTCCAGTTCGCGGGCCGGCGCGGGGTTGCAGACGACGTACGCGCCGGCCGCGTCGCCCGTCTCGACGGCAGCACGGACCGGGTCGTCGCCGATCTCGAGCTGGACGAGCAGGGACCTCGCGTCGTCGATGGCAGCGGTCGCCTCGCGCACGTCCGCCGCGGACAGGCGGTCGTTGGCCCCCGGTGCGACGGTGATCTCGTTCTCGCCGTCGTCGTCGACGACGACGAAGCCGACGCCTGTGTGAGCCCGGTCGTCTCGGTCGACGTCTGTGACGGCGACGCCTTCCTGCTCCCAGAGCGAGAGCGCGTCGTCGCCGTAGCGATCGTCGCCGACCCTGCCGACGAACCGGGCGTCGGCACCGAGTCGGGCCGCAGCGATAGCCTGGTTCGAGCCCTTGCCGCCCGGGCCCTCGGCGAAGTCCCGGCCGATGACCGTCTCGCCGGGCCCGGGGAACTCGTCGACCGTCATCGTCAGTCCGACGTTGTAGCTACCGACGACGGCGACGGCGGGGTCAGTATTCGCCATCGCCGACCTCTCCCGCGACGATGGAGACGCCGCTCGAGGCGCCGAGCAAAACGGCGCCAGCGTCGAGCAACTCCCGCGCACCCTCGAGCGTCTTGATCCCGCCGCTGGCCTTGACCTCGACGTCGTCGGGCGCCCGGTCACGCAGGAAGCGGATCCGGTCGACGGTCGCTTTCCCGCCTTCGCCCCAGCCCGACGAATTCTTGATGTAATCGAAGCCCGCCTCGACGGCGACGTCGACGAGCCGTTCGGCCTCGTCGTCGTCCAGGGCACCGAGTTCGAGCATCGCCTTGATCGGCGCGTTGCCACTGGCCTCGACGAGCAGTTCCATCTCCCGGCGCACGTCGTCCCAGCGGCCGGATTTGACGAAGCCGATGTTGGGCATCACGTCGATCTCCTCGGCCCCCGCGGCGAGCGCGTCACGGATCGCCGCGGCCTTCGAGATCGGCCGGTCACCGCCCATGGGAAACCCGACCGCGCTGCACACTGTCACGTCAGTGCCTTCGAGGCGGTCGGCGGCCAGCGGCGCCCAGCACGCCTGGACCATCGCCCCGTCGAACCCGTGTTCGACGCACTCGTCACACAGTTCCTCGATGCGAGCCTGATCGGCGGTCGGTCGGACTTCGGTGTGCTGTATCCGACCTGCGATCTCGTCGGGACTACGTACCATGGTGTGAATCGTCATAACATGGGCAGGATAGCACTAAAAGCATGGTGGTGGAGCAGGCCTCACTTACCGAGTCTGCGGTGGAGCGCGTACGCGAGGTAGTAATCCGACCAGACGAGTTCGTTCCGGTCGGCGTAGCCGGCTGGTCCGTTGAAACAGCCCTCGAGCAACATCCCGGGGGGCCGGTCGTCGTCCGCGTCGGTGGGAGTCAGGTAGTCTGCCAGTAGCGAGTCGAGGATCCGGTTCCCGAATTCGACCAGGTCGCGAGTCTCGTCGTCCTCGAGGCCCGTCAGCCCGTACGCGGCTAACGCGGCGGCGCTCGTGTCCCGCGGGACGTCGGGGGCGTCCGGGTGTTCGAAGTCCCAGTAGGGGACCAGATCATCGGGCACGTGGTCCCTGTAGTACTCGACCGTGCGTTCGAGAGCGTCGAGGTAGCGGTCTGCGCCCGTCTCCCGGTACGCGCGGGCCAGCCCCGCGATGCACCAGCCCTGGCCACGCGCCCAGCAGGTGTCGTCCGAGTAGGCGAGTTCGTTGTACTGGCGGACCAGCTCACCGGTGTCCGGATCGAACTCGGCGTGGTGCCAGGTCCGCCCGTCCTCGCGGATGTACCAGTCCAGGTGGCGGTCCGCGTGCGAGACCGCCGTGTCGCGGTACGCGGGATCGCCCGTCTCACGGTAGGCCCGCCAGAGGACCGGCAGCGACGTGTATATCGCGTCGACCGCGCCGAGCACGTCGCCGGACGGCCCGCGGTCGGACTCGGGACCGCGGAACTCCGTCGCCGGCCCCTCTATCTCGAGCGTACCGAGGGGTATCTGGCGCGCGCCCTGGTGGTAGAAGTCGACGCTGGCGTCGGCGCCTTCGATGCCCAGACGGCGGTGTTCGCCCGCACCAGTAACGTCGGCGGCGCGGAAGCCGGCGTAGTGGAAGTTCATGCCACAGAACATCGCGTCCCGCGGCATCGCCTCGACGACGGCGTCCGTGTGTTCGCGCGCGGCGTCGGCGAACCGCTCCTCGCCCGTGTGTTCGTAGGCCAGCCACAGCAGGTGAACCCAGTGGCCGCCACACCAGTTGCCGTCCTCGGTCACCTGCCACGCCCCGGTTTCGGGATCGGCGATGTACGGGAACGCCGACCCGGTCTCCTCGAGCGTGGCGGCGACGCGGTCCATGAGCAGGTCGTACGCATCGGCGTCTGCTGGTCGTCCTGACATGGTCGTCACAGGCTGTGGGCCGTCCAGCCGCCGTCGATGTATATCTCCTCGCCGTGGATGAACGAAGCGAGGTCGCTGGCGAGAAACACCGCCAGGTTGCCGACGTCGGTCGGCGTGCCGGCGTGGGGGAGCAGGGTGTGCTCGAGCTCCACCTGGAGGCTCTCCTCGGTGTGATAGTCCTGGATCGCGGTCTCGATGAACCCCGGGCAGATGGCGTTGACGTTGACCTCGTGCTCGCCGAGTTCGACCGCCAGGTCCCGGGTCAGGTTGACCACCGCCGCCTTCGCGCTGGCGTAGGGCGGCCCCGCGCCCCCTTCCTGGGAGTTCACCGACCCGACGTTGAGGATGGCGCCGCTGGTCTCCTTGAGATGGGGGATGGCGAACTTCGCGCAGTAGAACGCCCCGTCGAGGTCGACGCCGATGACGGTCTCCCAGTCCTCGACCGAGATCTCCTGGGAGTCGCCGGGGACGTAGACGCCGGCGTTGTTGACCAGCACGTCGATCCGGCTGTACTCCTCGAGGGCGGCGTCGACCATGGATTCGACGCTGTCGGGGTCGCTGACGTCCGTCTCGACGTATATCGCCTCGCCGTCGTGGCCCGCGTTCACCAGTTCGTCCGTGGGAGTCGTCGCGTCCGTCTCGTAGCGCTCGCCCTGCTTCGGGTCGCGCTCGACGTCGGCGACGACGACGTTCGCGCCGGCGTCGGCGAACGAGAGCGCGATCCCGCGCCCGATCCCGCTCGCTCCGCCGGTGACGATCACCGTGCGTCCGTCGTGCTGTATGGAATTCACTCGTACCGCCTCCCCGAATGCTTGTGGCTCTCCTGTCTTAACGATTCACCACAATCCGGCCCGTCCTCGCGGCCTAGGTTTATGACCTCGGTCGGAGTGGTGAACACGAGGGTCAGGACGACATGAGCGACGACATCGACATCGAGGAACTCGCACCCAGCGTCCACCGCATCGAAACGGTCACCGACGGGAAGCTGCACGGCTACCACGTACTCGAGGGCGCACGCGGTCCGATACTCGTCGATCCCGGGTTCGCGGACGCGCCGACTACGGTGTACGAACCGGCCCTGCGCGACCTCGGCTGGGAGCTGACCGACGTCGGGATGGCGATCGTGACCCACGCCGACGCCGATCACTTCGGCGGGTCGCACGAGCTCTGCGAACGCGGGCAAAACGTCACCATCGCGGCCCACGCGGCCGACGCGCCCCTCGCCGAGAGCGAGGACCGGGTCTTCGCCGAGCGGTATCGGATGTTCGAAGCCGATCACGGCATCGGCTACGACTCGGAGACGATCGACTGGCTCACGGGCATGATCGGGCCCGACGAGGACGTCGATCTGCGGCTGCGCGGCGGGGAGTCGATCCGGGTCCGCGACCGGCAGGTCCGCGTCCTCCACACGCCGGGCCACACCGCCGGTCACGTCGCGCTCCACGACCCCGCGCACGACCTGGTCATCGGTGGCGACGCGTTCTTCGGCCGCGGCCTCACCGACGTCGACGGGGAGTACCTCCAGCCCCCACCGTACTACCTGTACCCCGAGTACGAGAACACGATCCAGCTCGTCGACGCACTCGATCCCGACGTCCTCTCGTTCACTCACTACGACGTGCTCCGGGGGGTAGAGATCGAGACCTTCGTCCAGGAGTCGCTGGATTTCGTGAGCGAGTTCGACGCTCTGACGCTCGAGATCACCGAGGAACGGGGACCGGTCACGCTCCGCGAGGCCATCGACGCCGTCGTCGAGCAGCGCGGTAGCTTCGGGCTCGACCTCGACCTGGCCTACCCGCTGACGGCCCACTTCGACGCCCACGTGGAGCGCGGTGACCTCGTCACTGACGAGCGAGACGGCCACGTCGCGTGGGACACCCCGTGAGCTAGCTGTCGGTCCACTCGGGGTCCCGATCGTCGAAGAATGCGTCCATGCCTTCCACGACGTCGTCCATCGTGAAGATGAGCGACAGCGCGTTGACCGCCTCGGCCTCGTCTTCCAGGCGCGAGTTACAGATGCGTTTGATGAGCCGCGCAGACATCGGCGCCGTCTTCGCGATCCCCTCAGCGCGCTCGGCCACGGCGTCGTCCAGGTCTTCGGGAGCGACGACTTCGTTGACGAGCCCGTACTCGTGGGCCTCCTTCGCGTCGAGTTCGCGGTTCGTCAGCATCAACTCCCGCGTCCGCTTGAGGCCGATGAGCTCCGGGAAGCGAACGAGTCCGATCCCGGGCACCGCGCCGACGAGCGACTCCGGGAGCCTGAACGTCGCCTCGGTGCTGGCGACGGTGACGTCGGCGATGGCGGCGATCTCGCACCCGCCGCCGTGTGCGAGCCCGTGGACCTTCGAGACGACGGGCGTCTCGATCCGCTCGATGGTCAGGCCACAGGAGAGGATGTGCTTGGCGTAGGCGCGGGCGTCGCCCGCCGTCTCGAACTCGAAGTCCGAGATGTCGTCGCCCGAGCAGAACGCCTTGCCGTTCCCCGCGAGAACGACGACCCGGACGTCGTCGTCCGCGTCGGCTTCCTCCAGCGCGTCGCGGAGCTCGGCCCACGTCTCGACGGCGAGCGCGTTCAGTCGCTCCGGGCGGTCGAGTGTGATCGTCGCCACTGGCGGCTCTCGCTCGAACGCGATGTCCTGATACTCCATAGGAAGGTCGTCAACCGACCACCGTATAACTTCACTGGTGGTCACGGTCGTGTACCACCGTGGGACGCCCGTCGAAAGGTACAAGCGGCGCTCTGTAGTACTATCCGGGGAATGGCCGAGGGATACTCGCTACCGGTCGTCGACGGGTCGACCACGTACGACGACCTCGTCTCGGGATTCGAGTGGAACGTCCCCGAGGTGTACAACATCGCCGGAGCAGTGCAACGGACCGCCGACGAACGGCCCGCAGCGACGGCGCTCGCGCACGCCGACGACGACGGCGGACGACACGAGTTCACGTACGCGGAACTCGACGACGCCGCGACGACACTGGCTGCCCGCCTCGCTGCGGCCGGCCTCGAACGCGGCGACCGGATCGCGGTGTGCTTCCCGCAGTCGCCGGAATTACTCGTCTCTCACCTCGCAATCTACAGGACCGGATGCATCGCAGTACCTCTCTCCGTGATCCTCGGCGACGATTCCGCGCGCCACTCGCTCACTCACAGCGGCGCCGACGCGCTCCTCGTCGATTCGCAGATACACGAGGAGCTGGAAGGCGTCGTTGCCGAACTCGACCTGAGAGAGCGACTCGTCGTCGATGTCTCGGGGGGACGATACGACGGGCCCACGCGTCACCTGGGGGGCTACGCCGACCGCGTCGACGGCAACGAGACGCACGACGTCGTCGAGACAGCATCCGACGACCCCGCGCTCATCGTCTACACGTCCGGAACGAGCGGCAAGCCGAAGGGAGTCGTCCAGGCTCACCAGTACCTGATCGGCGCGTTGCCGAGCTACCGGCTCTGGTTCCAGCTGTTCGACGACCACCACCGTGAGCGGGTATGGACGCCCGCGGAGTGGTCCTGGGCAGGTGCGCTGTTCGACGTGGTGTTCCCGACGCTCGCGATGGGCGGGACTGTCGTCTCACACGGGCGCCGCAGCGGCTTCGATCCACGGCACGCACTCCGACTCGTCGGGGATCTCGACGTGTCTCGAGCGTTCCTGCCGCCGACTGCGCTCTCCCAGATGAAGAGCAAGTGCGACCCGTCGTCGGTCGATCTCTCGTGCCTGGAGGTCATCATGTGCGGTGGCGAGAAATGCTCGGTGTCGCTTCGGCACTGGGCGGAGCGCGAACTCGACGTCGTCGTCAACGAATCCTACGGCCAGACGGAAGCGAACGCCCTCATCGGGAACTGTCAGGCGCTGTTCGACGCCAGAGACGATTCGATGGGGAAGCCGTATCCGGGCCACGCCTGTCGCGTCGTCGACGAAGACGGCGAACCGGTCGACGCCGGCGAAGCGGGTGAGATCGTGCTCGACCTCCCCGATCCGGTCGTCTTCGAGGGATACTGGGACGACGAAGCGACGACAGCCGAACGGTTCGCCGACGGACAGTACCTGACGGGCGACCTCGCGACGGTCGACGAGGACGGATACCTCTACTTCGTCGGTCGGTCTGACGACGTCATCATCTCCGCCGGCTATCGCGTGAGTCCGGCCGAGGTGGAGTCGGCGCTGTGCGACCTGCCGTCGGTAAACGAGGCGGCCGTCGGGGGTGTACCCGACGAGGAACGCGGCCAACGGATCAAGGCCTTCGCGTTTCCCGCCGACGGAACCGAACCACCGTCCCCCGAGCGACTCCGACAGCACGTTCGCTCTACCCTCGGCCCGCACAAGGCCCCCGACGAGGTCGAATTACTCGCGGAGCCACCAACCACGCGGAGCGGCAAACTCGACCGGTCGGCGTTGTTCCCCGACTGACGCCCCCTCGTCTACCAGGACAGTCGATTTGGACGAGGTGTGTGATATCCGTAACCGTACTTCTGAACCGCTGGAACCGCCCGTCGTGCGACAGACAGCCCTTCGAGTCATCACCTGCCCGTAATCTGCGAGATCGCCAGTGAGATCCCGGGCTCTGGACTGACACGATGGCGATGGCATGACACAAACGAGAACTTACCATAGTAATTTCATTTGGATAATAGCCCCACAACAGGTAGTTTGGCCGATATAGTATTGATAATCGTGACATATACGAGTGTGACAGATGTACCGATGTTATTCTCACCGGCATAGATCCCTCCGATCCGCAGTGCGTACCCCGACATTGATTTCGGCAGGTAGTTCTGCGATCACAACCCCCTCGTTTCGGGTTAGTGAACGCGGTTCGGGTTCAGGTCTCGGGAGACGTTGCCTCCACCTCGAACAGCCGTCCGATCTTCGTGATCGTAGTAGAAATTGAACCCACTGACACGCTCGAAAGGGGTCCAGAGTGCCCTTTGACGTGTACACTGTTTCGGTTTCTGCTATAGTGCGAGACGTTGGGAGCCGACATGAGACGTCCGCAAGTCCCCTCAATCGTACCCCGTTACGGTCCTCGAGTAGTGTGAGAATCCGATTCGCCCCGAGGAGCGAACGAACCGGACCTTCCGCATCCACGGACTCCGTCCGACCATGACAGCTCGGTAGTCATTTGGTGTTTCCAGATACGCTCTGGCGTCAGTCGACGCACCCGTCGATTCGACTGTGGTACTGACCACCACAATCTATATGTGACGAGATAGTGTCTCGTGATCTGTGCAATCGCTCGAAGACGTCACTATCGCAGACTTCACGCAATTGATGGCCGGAGGGTGGTCGACCCAGAAGCTGGGCGACATGGGTGCCGACGTGATCAAGATCGAACGACCGAGCGGCGACGTTCAGCGGGAGATGAGCTATCGCGGTCGGCTTCTCGACGGCGAGGGGATCGGCTTTCTCACGATGAATCGAAACAAGCGGAGCGTCGCGCTCGACCTCAAGACCGACGAAGGACATCGGGCCGCGATGAAAATCGTCGAATCAGCCGACGTGCTGGTTCACAACTACCGGCCTGGAGTAATGGACCGGTTAGACCTCTCGTACGACGACGTCGCGGAGGTCAACCCAGAGATCGTCTACGTCGAGATCACCGGCTACGGATCTTCGGGGCCCTACTCGGATCGTCCCGGACAGGACCTCATCTATCAGGCCATGACCGGCCTGACCTCCTACACTGGACGTGCCGACGACCCGCCGACGCCCGCTGGCACGGTCGTGGTTGACGAGCACACGGCCACGCTGGCCGCGCTCCACACACTCCAGGCCCTCTACCATCGGGAACGGACGGGAACAGGCCAGAAGGTGGAGACGAGTCTCCTCAACGCAGCCGTCGATCTCCAGTGTAACGAGCTCACCTTCGCACTGAACGTCGGCGAGGACCTGCCGCGTGGCAAGAAGACCCACGGACATCCGTATCTCTATCCGCCATACGGAGTCTACGAAACCAGCGACGGCTACGTAGCCATCGGTATGTCACCGATAGACGACATCGCAGATGCCTTCGAACTGGACGGGCTGGACGAATACGACCCCCAGGAGGAGCTGTTCGAGAACCGGGACGGAATCCACGACCAGATCGAGGAACACACGCGCAAGCACGAGGCCGAAACGGTCGTTGAGTCTCTCGTCGAGGCCGACGTCCAGGCCAGCGAAGTACGCCGGCCGACAGAGGTCGAGTCGAATCCGCAGGTCCAACACAACGAGCTGATCCTCGAGATCGATCGCCCCGACGGCGACGACTTCAAAACGACCGGTTTTCCTGCCGAGATGTCTGAAGCGGACCAGACAGTCGACCATACGCCGCCCGCAATCGGTCGCCACACGCGGGAGGTGCTCCGGGAACTCGGATACGGCGACGACGAGGTCGACGCCATGCTGGAACAGGACGCCATCGCCGTTCACGACGATGACCAGCCCGACGGTCGCGAGTAGAGACAGCCATCCCCGATACAGAGGCGTGATCATCACTTCGTTCGCCGAAGTCCGCCGAATCGTCAGTACCGATTCTATAGCGGACACTGAGACTACGCACACGTCGAAGGCCAAATCGGGAGCCCGTCGAGCGTGTCAGTGCGTTCGACGTCTACTACGGGGGAGACTCGTCGAGCGATAGTGTGTATCGGGATGTCGTGGGTGACTCCCACAAACGTAATAGGCGAATACGACCACTGCTCGGACATGGATTCGTACGCACACACGCCAGTGACGGTCAGTGACGAGCGTGCAGTCGTCGTCGGCGGTACGAGCGGCATCGGACAGGCTATCGCCCTGGGGTTCGCCGAGGAAGGCGCCGACGTCATCGCAACGAGTCGCCGCAAAGCGGCCGTCGAGGAGACCGCACAGGCCATCGAGGACCGCGGCGCGAACACTGCCCGGGTCACCTGCGACGTCACTGACGGGTCGACGCTCGAAGCCGTTCGCGAGACGGCCGAGGACGCCTTCGGCGGGATCGACGTCGTCGTCGCCTCGCAGGGAGCGATCTCCCGAGAGTCGGTACTCGACATCGACGACGAGGACTGGGACTTCGTCACTGACGTGGCCCTCGATGGCGTACGTCGGGTTACGCAAACGCTGGTGCCGGCGATGGAGGACGGTGGAGCGGTCATCAATATCTCCTCGCTCGCTGCCCGGCTCGCGATGGCGGACGTGCCGGCCTACGCAGCGGCGAAGGGCGGCGTCGAGGCGTTCACTCGCGCTTCGGCGAAGGAACTCGCCCCCGCGGTCCGCGTCAACGCCATCGCACCCGGATTCGTCATCACGCCCCAGAACGCCGAGACCTACGCGGAAGGGACAGAGAAACGGGCGGAGATCGACGGGCGGACGCCCCTGGGTCGCGTCGCCGACCGCGAGGAGATCGTCGGCGCGGCCATCTATCTCGCGAGCGACGCTGCCTCCTACGTCACGGGTGAGGTACTCACCGTCGACGGCGGCTTCGCCGACAGCGCGCTTTGAGGATGGTCGCTGGAGGCAAACGCCCCTCCCCCGTGCTCCGATCGAAGACGTCGGGGCACAGCACGGACGATTCGGTGGGAACCCGAAACGCCGGCCCACACCGGATACCCGTGAATACGCCTCCCGGCTGTTACGCCCGAGTTCGAACCCCTTCTGCCGGCCGAGTGGGATGAGGGGGCGTGTCGAGTCCGGCGCGAGCGTACGCGTCGGCGAAGTTTGCAGCCGTCGTCATGCCGACGCCGCCGGCCTCGCCGTACGTGCTGCAGGCCGGCATAGCCACCTGTTCAAACAACCAATTGATTCATTCACTTGGTTGAACCAGACGATTGAACCATCTGGTTGAACCAGATCGAGCCATCAGACCGAGTTTCGACAGTAGTTACGGTGTCCGTGAGTCGTGACGGGCAACGGTCGCAAACGCTACGTCCTCCTGAACCTGCTCGATCACGACCGTCGAATCGTCACCAGGAACTATAGTAGAAATTGAAACTATTCACACATCGAAGGGCGCCCCGGGTGCCCTTGGAGTGTGTCAGTGCGTTCAATTTCTACTATAGTCCGACGACCGGTCGAGAGGGGTCCTACTATGTTGAAAAACGAGGCCGGAACGGGATACTACACTCGTAGTGACAACCGACTTTTCGGGGGATTAGCTTGGGGGCCTCTATGGAAGACCGGAACGGAGATCGTCCGCAGCACGGACCTCCAGCGAACGACGATTCGGGTGATTCGAGCCCGATCGGGTCAGCATCGAACCCGCCTGAGCGGCAGGGCGGTGACGTTCCCGAGTGTGTCATCAACGGTGAATTCGCCCTCTCGCACCCGACAATCGCGCTCACGCCGGCGACCGAGGAACTCACCGACGTCGTTCTTCGACCCGAACACGTGGTGCCGGACCCCGACGGCCCGTTTCTCGTATTTTCAGCGTATGGCGACGACCTGGATGCGTTCGAGCGCGCGCTCGACACTGACGCCACCGTCTCGGATCCCCGCGCTCTCAGCCACGGGCGCGGGGCGCGGTCCTACCGGGTGACGCTCGCCGGCGAGGCCGTGACGGTCCCACAGCTGGTGGTCCGAAACGGCGCCCGACTCGTAGACGCCGAAGGCTCGAACGGCGAGTGGGAAGTCAGGGCGCAGTTCCCCAATCGAACCGTTTTCACGCGGTTTCGGGCGGACTGCGTCGAGAGCGAGATCGACCTCTCTCTCCACCGGCTCTACTGGGACGACGCCAACACGTATTTACAGCGCAGCGTTTTGACGGGCAAGCAGCGTGACACGCTCGAGCGAGCCTACGAGGCCGGCTACTTCGACGTTCCTCGGCGCATCTCCCAGTCAGAGCTCGCGGACAAACTCGACATCTCGTCGTCAGCTGTCTCACAGCGTATACGGCGTGCCACCGGTAGACTCATCGAAACCAACCTGGATACCGACGACGCCTGATCTCTCTCGAGCGAAACTGTTCTGGTAGGAGCTCGTCACGCAGTGGTAGCGACTACTCGTCAGGATCACACTCCCCGTTCGACGGGAATTAGTCACTACCTACACGCCCGTCTCCCGTCGCCAGATCCGATATCACAGTCAGTTACGCTTCGTCCGCGAACGGCGGCCTGATGCGCTTTGACGGCTATTAATTGGTATTTAATAGATAGACGATAGACGCCGAACACTGAGTTAAATCAGGTAACACGTCGTTAGTCGGTATTTAAGGTCTGTAACTGGACAGCCAAACACTGTTATCGGTAAACTACAGGCATACAAGTAGAGTAATCGTGCTAAGCAACTCTGACGAAGAAAACGTCGCGGACGGATCGACGCGGTCGGGCAACGCCCGATTCGGACGACGCGAGGTACTTCACGGCATTTCGACGACTGTTCTCGGTGGCGTTCTACTGGGAGGAACTGCGAGTGCGGAGACCACAACAGACCGGATCGACAGGTACTTCGAGGAGTTCGGGACGGTCGTAGATATCGTCGAAGCCGGCGCGGACGACACCGGTCGGGAATCCGTCGTCGACGTCATTCGGGAGTACCGCGCCGACGACACGCTGCTCGTGTTCCCGCCGGGGGAGTACTACATGGACGAGCAGGTGCGTTTTAGCGGGTTCGAGAACTTCGGACTCGTCGGCAACGACGCGACGCTGATCCCCGCAGACTACTACGACTTCGCGGGACCGCAGTATCGACTGTTCCGACTGGGTGTGCCCTACAACCCCGGGAATCGTCTCGTGTTCGACGGGTTCGACGTCGACCAGACGTCGCCCGACACCGGTATCCGTGTCATCGAAACCGTCGTCGACGACGGCCTCGAGGTCCGGAACGTCACGGTCCACGGCGAACACGACAGCGGGACGTGGGGGCCGGGATCGTTCGCCGTCTCCGACCCTGCAGGAACCGGCCTCGTCGAAGCGTTCGAGGTCCCCGACGGCGGTGCGTGGGAGGACGAGACGCCCAACGAGGGCAACATCTGGAGAGGACCGACCGGACTGCTGGCCAACAGCAATTCCGGCACGCTCACCTTCCGGGACTGCGTCGTCGGTGCGTTTCCGGACAACGGCCTGTACGCTTCGGGAGGCGATGGCACCATCAGGGTCGAGGGCGGTCACTTCTCGAACAGCAACGCGGCGTGTCTCCGCATCGGTGGCGACGGCAGTTCCATCCGGGGAGCGACGGTCGTCGTCGACCAGAACCGACCGCGGGACGAGTCTCACCGCGGCATCCGGCTCGAACGCGGCGGAGACATCGAGGTCAGGGACGTCACCGTCAGAAATACGGCGCCGCTTCCGAACAGTTTCGGTATCTCGGTGATGAACAGCTGTACGTCGGCCTGGATCGAGAACGCCGACGTCACGATTTCGGGCGACGAGGTGACCAACGGGATCGTCACGTCACCGAACTGCGGTGAGGTGGTAGTGCTCGAGTCACGCGTGGAGATGCACACCCCCGGCGGGTTCGGTATCGAGATCAACGACGGCGACAACACCGGTCGGGTCCTCTGTGAGTACGTCGATTTCGTCGGGAGCGTGGGAGACGAGACGGCGAAGGCCGCCGTCCGAAACGACCGGGACGAGACCCGGCTGGGCGCGGTCACGGTCGACCAGTCCGGTGGGAGCCAGCGCCGCGCCGTCGTGAACACGGGCGACGACGTCACCATCTTCAAGGGCGAGTACCGCGCCAGCGAGCTCCCGATCATCGACATCGGCGACGGAACGCACGTCGAGGAGATCTACGCCGAATCCTACGGCGACGAGGAGGCGTACAGTCTCTACCCGGATAGCGCGAACGTCTACCTCAAGCGCAACACGCTCCGGGGCGGAATCAAAGACCACGGCTGCGACGGACTCGAGACGCTCGGTAACGAGTTCTGACGGCAACCCCCGACTTCGCTTCCGTCGCCAGCCAGTTCGCCAGGTCGCCTCGTGGCGCACCGTCTGGGGGTTCTGCTGTCGCCCGTATTTTCGACAGGGCGACACTATCAGGTGGATAATATTGGATCAGGTGGCGCTACGGGGAACTACATGAAGCGACCGCGTTCATCGCTCCCGTCCCAGATCCGACGGGGCATCCGAGAACCGTACCTCGTCGTCCGACGGCTAAACCAGCTGTACTTCGACGTACACCGCCAGTACCTCGACCGGACGGACCGCGTCGACTTCTTCGAGGAGGACTGGGACAACCTCCTCCTGCTCGACGCCTGCCGGTACGACACGTTCACCGACGTGGTCGACCTGCCGGGCCGGTCAGAGTCGCGCCACGCCCGGTCGAGTTCCACGATCGAGTTCCTCAGTCGCTACCTCGACGGTCGGGAGTTGACCGACACCGTCTACGTGACTGCTAATCCCCAGCACTATCGCAAGAGCAACCGCGGCTTCGTCTCGGTCAACTTCCACGACGTGATCGAGATCTGGCAGGAGGACGGCTGGGACGAGACGTTTCGGACTGTCCGGCCGGAGACGGTCGCCGACGCGACCGAGCGCGCGGCCGAACAGTACCCGAACAAGCGTCTCCTCGTCCACTTCCTCCAGCCCCACTACCCCTACATCGGTCCGACCGGTCAGGAGCACTTCGACAACAATTCGCTGGACTTCTTCAACCGCGTGATGAACGGCGACATCGAAATCGACGATGCGATTCTCCGCCGGGCCTACAGAGAGAACCTCGAAGTCGTAGTCCCCCACATCGAACAGCTCCTGGACTCGCTACGGGGCAAGACCGTCGTGAGCGCGGACCACGGGGAGATGTTCGGTGAACGCGCGTTTCCGCTGCCGATGCAGGAGTACGGTCATCCCTCCGGGATACACACGGAGGAGCTGACGACGATCCCGTGGCACGTCTACGATGACGGCCCACGGAAGGAGATCGTCGACGGCGAGGCGTCCGCGACCGAGACTGACGACGTCGACACCGACGTCGTCGAGGAACGGCTCCGGAATCTGGGGTACGCCTAGGGACGTCCAAAACGAGCCGTATCGCGGAATACATCCACTCTGCCTGCCGAATCTCCCCGTCCCCCTTACCACCTCTATAATAAACACCGCACAGGGGCTTGGTCGTGACAAGATCAGTCCGATGTTCCGTCTCGATCGGTCCGAACGAACCGTTCCGCGCCGCGACGACGGCGTTCCGTGCAGTGTCGATGGTCGACTGCGGGTTACGAGCCTACTGATACGAACTCACGAGACACCATATGCGACGAAACATTCTGAGCGGCGTCCTCTCGGTCGTCTCCGGGAAGATCCTGACGCTGCTCGTATCGCTGGTGACGATGCCCCTGCTGTATCGCTTCCTCGGACCGGCGCGGTTCGGGGAGTACACGACGGTGATGTCCATCCACGCGCTGTTCATGATATTCGTCAGCTCGGGCATCACGAACGGCGTCCGGAAGTTCGTCGCCGAAGACAGGGCGAGAAGCGACTGGGAGGACGGCGTCGTCGGCTTCTACTTCCGGATGGCGACCCTGCTAGCGATACTCGGCGCGCTGGGGTATCTTGGTGCCGTCCGGACGGGGCTGGTGGCGCAGTACCTCGGCCCGTCCTTCGAGCCGTACTTCACGGCGATGATCGCGATGGTCGTCGCGGCCCAGTTCTGGGCGTACGCCCGTCGGACGTTGATGGGCTTCGGCCTCGAACGCTACTCGGAGCCGCTGAAGGTGCTTTACCACGTCACGTTCGCGGCCGTCGCACTCGGTCTGGTGTACTCCGGGTTCGGTGTCATCGGCGCAGTCGCAGGACAGATACTGGGGACCGCGGTGGTCGGCCTCATCGGGGTCGGGCTGGTCGTTCAGAGAGTGTCTCTCCGCTCGCTGGTCCTCTCGACGTCGGCCGACCTGCCCCGACGCCGGATGCTCACGTACAACACGATGGCTATCGCCCTGGCGGTGTTCCAGATGTCCCTGTACCACGTCGACATCATCATGCTCCAGTCGCTGATCGGGAGCAGCCAGGTCGGAAACTACAAAGCGGCGCTGACGCTCGCTGAGTTCCTCTGGTTCGTGCCAATGACATTACAAACAGTGTACGTCCACTCGACCTCGGAACTGTGGTCGCAGGGCCGTACCGACCGCATCGCGAGTCTCGCATCGCGGACGACGCGGTACACGCTCCTGCTGACAACTGTGATGGCGCTCGGCCTGGCGGCGCTCGCAGAGATCGTCGTTCCCCTCTACTGGGGTGCGAACGCCGGACCCGCCGTGACGCCGCTGTTGATCCTCCTGCCCGGCGGGCTGGCCTTCGCCGCCGTCCGTCCCACCATCGCGATCGAGGAGGGGCACGGTACCCTGCGGTACTCGGTCGTGGCGACGGGAGCCGCGGCAGTCGTCAACCTCGCGCTGAACCTGACGCTCATCCCCCGCTACGGGATGACCGGGGCCGCGATCGCGACGAGTATCGGCTACACGTCCATGTTCGTCTTCCACATCTGGAGCGCGCGCCGGTTGAATTTCGATCCGCTCGGTGACGCCCGTCTCACCCGGATCGCCCTGACGGTGATCCTCGCAGCGGGTCCGATCCTGCTGCTCCCCAGGTACCTCCAGACCAGCGCGGCCCTGTCCGATGTCGGCCCGAGTAACCTGGTGACGCTGGCGGTGGTGCCACCGGTGGGCCTCGCCGTCTTCCTCGCGTTCGCCTTCCTCACCGGCGCGCTCGGAGTGCGCGAGTGTGTGGATCTCCTGTCGGAGTTCCCCGACCCGATCGGGAGTACCGTCGCCCGCGTCGACGGGCGTCTCGGTGGGGTGTCCACGTCGAGCCTGATCCCGAGCGGGGGGCAGTTCTGGCTGCTCATCATCGGTCTGGTGCTGTTCGCGTCCGGAACTGGTATCGCCGTCATGGACGCGGTCTCCGACGGAGGCGGCGGGTTGTCCGATGGGGGCAACGCGACTGAGACGACTCCGGAAGCGGAGACGCTGCAGACGGAGTCCGGGAGTACGACCACCAGCGAGACGCAGACGACCCCTCGGAAATCGCAGTCGACGCCGGAGGAGACGCCGACAGAGACCCGGACAGACGCAACGACGACGGACGACGGCGGTGGATTCTTCGACGACGGTGACAACGAGACGGCGACCACGACAGAGACGGCAACGGAGGACGGGGGATTCTTCGACGACGGTGACAGCGAGACCACGACCGCGACCGAGACGACGACGGACGACGACGGTGGGTTCTTCGACGACGGTGACAGCGAGACCGCGACCGAGACGACAGACGACGGCGATAACGAGACAGTGACCACGACCGAAACGACGGACGACAGTGGCAACGAGACGGCGACCGCGACCGAAACGGCGACCAACGACGGTGGATTCTTCGACGACGGGGACAACGAGACGGCGACCACGACCGAGACGACAGACGACGGTGGATTCTTCGACGGCGGGGACAACGAGACGGCGACCACGACCGAGACGACCACGACTGAGACGAACACGACTGAGACGACCACGACCGAGACGAACACGACTGAGACGACCACGACCGAGACGAACACGACTGAGACGACTACGACAGAATCGAACACGACCGAGACGACCACAACCGAGACGAACACCACCACGACTGAGACGAACACCACTACGACGAACACGACAGAGACGACGACCGACGGCGGGTTACTCAACGAGATCACCGTAGGGCTTCTGACGGGATCTGCGGGTTTACTGTAGCTACCTGTATCGCGCGGTATCGCGGAAAGACGCGGCTGTCGCTCGTGTTTCTACGGGGCCCCATAGCGGGTTCGAGGCGCAGGTGGGCAGGATACGCTCCGTTCTACCTGCGTCCAGTACCGACACCCGCGATAGTCAGACAACCGATGTGAACATCGTATTAAGATGTTGTAAAAATACCAATATATAACATTAAAATGCTCTTTTATGTTTATAATAAATACGGCCCTCTACAACCGTGGCGGTGTGCAACCTACTGACAGAGCGGTATCACGGCCGAATCGGCGGTCCTTCCTGCGAGCCGCGTGCCTGGGAGTCGCTGCCTCTGCTGGGCTCGGTACGGTTACAGGGGAGAGCATCGAAGACCAGTATCGAACCGTCGTCGACGTCACCGACGCAGGTGCCGATCCGAGCGGGTCCGAATCGGTAAGTCCGGTGCTCCAGGATGTCATCGGTGACGACACGCTGCTGAAGTTCCCGCCGGGCCGGTACTACATGGACGAGCAAGTCAGGGAGTCCGGCGTGACGAACGTCGGCATCGTCGGGGACGAGGCGACCCTGGTGCCGGCCAGTTATTACGACTTCGACGGCCCGCAGTACCGGCTGTTCAGACTGGGGACCTACTACCACCCGGCCCGTGACGTTCGCATCGAGAACTTCGACGTCGACCAGCGAGCGGACGACACCGGTATCCGCGCGTTCCACGTGAGCGCGGCCGACGGACTGCGGGTCAGCGACGTCGACGTCGTGGGCCGTCACGACAGCGGGACGTGGGGCCCGGCGCTGTTCAGAATCACCGATCCGGACGGGAGCGGTCACGTGGACGGGTTCCGCACGGCTGACGGCGCGGACTGGCAGACCGATACGCCCGGCGGGCTCTGGCGAGGACCGACCGGAATCCTCGTCAACAACCACGAGGGCCACCTCCGCTTCGAGCGCTGCGTCGTCAGGAATTTCCCGGACAACGGGCTCTACGTGACCGGTGACGGGTCGGTTTCGGTCGCCGGCGGTCTGTTCCAGAACAGCGGGCCGGTGAACGTCCGCATCGGCGCGGACCGGGCCACCGTCGTCGGGTCCGACTTCGTCACCGACCGACGGTCGCCGTACTATCAGGCCCAGATCCCGATGCGGTTCGACTACGCCGACCGAATCGAAGTCCGGGGGGTCTCTATCGACCTCACCACGCTGAACGGGAACGCGCTCCAGGTTCAAGGGGAAGTAGACGAAGCCGTCATCAGGGAGACTGACATGGAAATCGGCGACGTACCCGCCTCGGGCATCGACGTCAAGTCCGGGACCGGCCCGGTGTCGATCGTCGACGTCGACATCGACATCGACAGTAGCGCGAACGCGATACGCCTGCTGGGGGACGGCGGCGGCGTCGTAGTCCAGGGCAGTCGCATCTCGGGCGGCGCGTCCGGTGAGAACATGCGCCACGCGATCCGGTGTGAACGCGACGACTGTGAGTTTCGGACCCTGACTATCGACCAGTGGGGTGGCGGAAACCGACGCGGGCTCGCGCTCCTCGGTCGGGAGTACACCGTCTACCGGTCCCGTATCCGCAGTTCCGATCGGCCGGTGACTGCCGCCGGCGACGACATCTGGATCGAGGACAACTACCTCGACTGCTACACCGGCGAGGAGTCGATCCGGATCGGCCCCGACGCCGACTCCGTTCGTATCAAGAACAACGAGCTCCCGGACGGCATCGAAGACGCCGGCGGAACCAACGTCCTCGTCACCGGGACGACGTACTGATACTGCCGGTCACGCCGACTAGCAAGCGGGTAATAAACACGTCCCGGAGCGTTCGCATGGACATGCCAACCGTAAGCGTCGTCGTTCCGACGTACAACCGCTCGGACGTCCTTCCCCGGGCCATCGACAGCGTCCTCGAACAGACGTACGAGGACTTCGAGCTCGTCGTCGTGGACGACGGGTCCGACGACGGGACCCTCACGATGCTGGACAGCTACGACGATCCGCGACTCCGCGTCATCACTCACGGCACCAACAGGGGCGCGAACGTGGCGCGAAACACTGGAATCGAGCACGCGAACGGGGAGTTCGTCGCGTTTCTGGATTCCGACGACGAGTGGCACCCGGACAAGCTGGCGCAACAGCTCGCGCGGTACGACTCCGCGCCCGAGCGCTGCGTCGCCGTGTACTGTGACTTCCAGTACGAGCTCGACGGAATCACGGGGCGCCTGCTCAAAACAGCCGCCTCGGCGCTGTCGCTGGCCGACGACGATCGACCGAAGGAGGGCGGGTCGGAGCTCTCCGGGGAGATCCTGGCCGACCACCTCCACTCGGGTGCCGGGTCGACGCTGCTCGTCGAGACGTCCGTCGCCCGCGACGTCGACGGGTTCGACCAGAATCTGGACCGCTTCCAGGACCCCGACTTCCTCCTGCGGGTCATTCAGGAGGGGTACCTGGGGTACGTCGATCGGCCGCTCGTGACGCGCCACGAGACCGGATCGCCGCCGGCGGAGACGGTCGAACGCGCCGACGAGCAGTTCATCGCGAAACACGGATCGCTGGTCCACGCCGCCGAACGGGACGGATACGACGTGCAGGAGGCCCACGATCTGCTTCTGGCGAAACGCTATCTCCAGGAGGGCGCGTTCCTCGACGCCGCGCGCTACGTCCGGAACGCCCGCCTGGAACCGCGCCATCTCCCGGGCGTCGTCTGGAGCGCCGGTTCGGGACTGCGGAACGCGACGAGTTCGCCCTGATACGGACTGACGTCGCTGTCGTCCGGTTCGATGGCCCGACAGTGGCCGTCGTCCGGTACTGTCCTCTCACAGACCCGCTGAAAGTGACACCCCGAGACGGTCCATCGCTCGCCCGTCCGGCGGTTTATCCGACGAATAATAAGGCCTTCCGGGATAGTACGGACCGGCAATGTCTCCACTGGACCGCTGGTACGTCGACCTCTCGCTGGTGGCCTTTCTCACCGGCCTGGTCGTACTGACGGTCGCGCTCGGAGTAAGTACCGTCCTTCGCGCGGCCGTCGTCGTCCCTCTCGTGACAGTGCTCCCCGGATACGCGTTCGTCTCGTTCCTGTACCCCGCTGCCGGGAAGCACGCCGAGCGCACGTTCGACGAGAACGAGCGCGGGTTGCAGAACCCGCTGCCGACCAAGGCCGGGGTCGACACGCTCGAACGGTTCGTGTTCGCCGTCCTCACGACGCTGTTTCTCGTTCCGCTGGTCGCCGTCGTCGCCAACTTCACCCCGTGGGGCATCACCGTGTACCCACTGCTGTTCGGGACGACCGGTCTGACGCTGCTGTTCGTCATCGGCGGCCTGATACGTCGGTACCGACTCCCCAGGGAACGCCGGTACACGCCGCAGTTCTCTCAGGTCGTCTCGAATATCACGTTCTCCGACGTGAGCAGTTCCTTCAGCGCGACCGACAATCGAGACCGGCTGTTCAACGTCGCTCTGGGCGTGAGTTGCCTCCTGCTCGTTTCGAGCGTGGGCTACGCCGCGGTAGCACCGACACAGCAGGACGGGTTCACGGAGCTGTACGTCCAGACGGGGGACGTGACCGGCGACGACGAGACCATGTACCCGTCGCAGTTCGTGCCCGGCGAGACGCGCACGCTCTCGGTCAACGTGACCAACCAGGAATACGATCGGGTACAGTACGAGGCGGTGGCCCAGATCCAGCGGACCGACGGCACCGGCGACGACGCACCCGTCGTAGACCGCACCCGCGTCGGATCGCAGACGATTACGCTCGATCACGACCAGACGGAGACGGTGAACTTCGAGGTGTCTCCCTCGACGAGTGGATCCGATCAGCGGATCGTCGTGTCCCTCTACCGCGGAGAAGCGCCCGACGATCCCACGGCCGACTCGGCGTACCGGACGCTCCGTCTCCCGATTACCGTCGAGTAACCAGATGAGAACCCACTATCGATACGACGGAGTCCCGAGAGACGTCACGCTCTCACCGACTGTCACGCCGACACGACCCGGGGCCTGACCACGATGTGGCCATGGGAACACGTCGCCGTCGGCTACCTGCTGTACTCCGGATACGTCCACGTTCGGTACGGGGAATCGCCGAGCACGCTCCCGGCACTGGCGGTCGGGTTCGGTGCTCTGTTCCCGGACCTCGTCGACAAGCCGCTCGGATGGACCTTCGAGCTGTTCCCGAGCGGCGTCTCCGTCGCCCACTCGGTGTTCACCGCGACGGCGCTCTCGCTCGCCGTCGGGGCGCTGCTGGGACGGGTCGGCTACCGATCGGTCGGCACCGGATTCAACGTCGCGTACCTCGCACACGTACCGGCCGACGCCGTCTATCAGGTCGCGCTCGGCAATCCGCTGCGAGTCGAGGCGTACCTCTGGCCGCTGGTGGTCATTCAGAGTACGGGACAGGGCGGGTTCCTCGACAACGCGCTCTACTACCTGGTTCGCTTCGTCGTCTTCCTCGGGACGCCCCGCGGCCTCTTGTTCCTGTTCCTGGAGGTGGCGCTGCTGGGTGCGACGCTTCTGGTGTGGATCGCCGACGACCGCCCCGGGCTACGGTGAACCGCCTCGGGGTCAAGCCCCGAGGCTTCCCGTGGTTTAATCGGACACTCCCACGATACCATCGGCTTGGTGGCCTCGAACGGTCGGGTGGGTCACGGTCGGCTGGTTCACACAGCCCGATGCCTGCTGTCGCAGTTTCCGAACAGTCGGCAACGTCTTGAGAGCAGGCACATTTCGATTCAACGACTCCAACCCTTTCTTCGCAATATTTACTGCCGGGTTCCGGTCAGCGTGGTCTTGCCGACCACACGCGGTGCACTTGAACCGGTTCTTCCGACGATTCGACCGAGCCGTATGCTCACACCCCGTAAAAGAACACGTCTGACTAGTGTAAGTTGGGTCGATGTCATCGCTCGGAACCCCCTCGAACGCTGCTTTGTACACGACGAACGAACGGAGTTTGTGAAACGGCAACGAGTGCAACCGACGATTCATCCGAGTGCCGTAATCAATCGAGTCTCGCATGTGCTTGAGGTCTTCAAACACAACGAGCGGCGACTCGAATTGCTGAACCCACTCCACGATTCGCCGGGAGACTTGGTGGAGTTGGTCGTGGACATACCGTTTTTCCTTATCCTCGAACACGTGGTCGAACGCTGTTTGCCCAGCGTTCTGCATCCGCTTTCGCATCGTGAAGTACCGATGACGCTTTTGCTTGATTTCAGGGTAGTCTATCACAACAGAGTCAACGATGTCGTCTTCACGAAGGGCTGAAAGGGCTACGCAGTCCTCGTTGATGTCCACTCCCACGACAGTTCGAGCATCGTGTGTGTCACGAACTGTAGCTTCGAGATGAGTGACGTTAATGTGGAGTTCGTGGTTGCCGTTGCGAGTCATCGCTTCAGCGGTTCCAACACGCCACTCGTCACTTCCGAGGGCTTGTTGTAGGAGTTCAAGGTTGTCCGGTGAACCACGAAGTGTGCCCTTCACTGGGTTGTAGGGCTTGGCACTAATTCGGTAGTGTATCCCGTCGTCTTCGAGGGTGAGGTTGTAGCCCTCGGTGAAGTTCATCCGCAACGGGTATGGCCCTGTCTTCTCGTGGCTGGGCATGTTGTAATCGTCGCGGTCGTAGGATTGTTCGAGCGCGTCGATTGCTTTGGCGACGATTCGTTGCGTGGTATTCTTCACGAGGTCAGCTTCGTCTTCAAGCCGAGGTGAGATGTCGTCCCAGTCCATTCCGTCTTTCGCTAACTGGATGGTCTGGTTGAATACCCATCGCGCTTCGTGGTATGCGTCGGAGAGTAGTCGCTCTTTTTCGGGTTGGAGTTGGAAGACGAGTGTCTTCGTGAGCGACTTCTCCATACCCTAATCGACGGACTACGGTGTTGTAAAGGTTGATTAGCGTTGATAGGTTAGGTGTTGTCGGCTTCACCCTCGGGGTCAAGCCCCGAGGCCCTCGCCTTGAACTGCCTGTAGAAATCGAACGCGGCGACGCACCCGGGGATACCCGGGCGTTCCTCGATGCGTGAATAGCGGCACTGTCTACCAGCGGGGCCCCGAGCGACTGAAGCAGTTACCCGCCGACTGATCCTCCCGGCGGCCCCTCGACCGGCACTCCGCAGCGGTCCCTTCGGGGAGATCGTCGACGTGTGCAGGCGCGAGCGGGCGTCAGCGGCGTATTATCGAGCCGATAAGTATAACACACGTACCTTTGCTATAGATAGCCCGTCCGACCGCCGCCAGTTCGGCGGGGCCACGGGCGTCGCTGCGACGGGAGCCACGGCCGGACGGACGCAGTCGAACGGACCGAACACCGGCGGCTCCCCGACCGGCGAACAAATGAACTGCACACCGACGAGTCGTCGCCCCCGGGGTCGACCACGCCGTCGGAGACGGGAAGACAGACGTCCGTCCCCATTCGTGAGACGGTACCTCCGAATCGTCGACCGGGGCGATAATCGACGGAACCGCGTCCGAGTCGGGGCACTGTGGCGCGGTCCGCGTCGCGCAGGTCACTTCGACCGTGGACGCTGGCGACCGCAGGCCGAGCGGCTGGCCGACGACGGACGGCTGGTCCTGCCGTCGACGACGGCGAATCCCGTCCCGCAGTCGGACGGCCGCGGCGTTCCTGCGGACCGAATCGGACGTCTCGTCCGGCGTTCGACCTTTCAACAGCGAGAGAGTCCCGCCGCCGACGGCGTGGTGAGGCCGTGGCCGCTGGCGGCAGCGGGTACGCCGACGGACTCGCCGAGGAGAACCGGTTCGTCGCTACCGGAGACGACCACGACGCTTCGTCGACGTCGCTATCGACCTCCACGAGGGAGAGTATGATCGAGTAGCAGAACGGCGTTTCGTCGACCCGGAGTGGCTGTTCACGCCTATCTGACGGGGATGAGCTTTCGCTCGCCACGTGTCAGGTGTCCGCCGGCGAGGCGGAACAGATCTTCACGTCGGCGTTGTTGTAGATCACCGCCTGATCGGGCCGACAGATGCGCTCCTCCGGGATGTTCCGGGTCTCGCCGATGCCGATGCTGTTGATGAAGTAGGTCGCTGCCTCGCTCTGCTCCTGCCGGTAGACGGTAACGTCGTGCATGACCGGGTCGCTGTCGTTTATCCGTGCCGTGTCGGCCGGATAGGACCCCGTCCGCTTGAACAGCGTCTGGTACGGGTGATCGGTGAACACCACCTGATCGGGACGGAGGTTGTCGCCGTCGGGCGATCCGGTCATCCGCCCGAACGTGTAAGCGGCGTCGATCTCGCTCTCGCTGTAGGCCAGTTCGGCCTCCTGATTCTCGAAGACGGGGTTGTCGATAGTTCCGTTGCTCGACATCACCATCACGCTGGGGAACACCAGGACGAATAGCAGGATCACCGTGGCAATGACCCGCCGGTCGAGTTCGGTCGCGAGGTATCGCAGGCCGATGACGGTGAGCACTGCCAGCGGCGCGTACAGGAAGGCGAACCACCGCTGCGGGATGAAGTTGCGGATGCCGAACATCGGAAGGCCCAGCACGAACACGAGCATGATGGCTGCGGCCGCCACCAGCGTGAACACGGACTGGTGTGCCCGGCGGCGGTTGAGGACGTAGAGGCTGCCGACGCAGGTACCGAAGAGCAGCAGGAGGAACCCGGTCGTGTCGACGTACGTCGCGATCGTCTCGACCAGCGTCGGTCCCTGGCTCGCGGCCGTCGCGGAGCTCCCCTCGGAGGACGGGGTGGCGAGGTTGAGGACGCCTGCGCTGGAGGCCAGCGTCTCCTGGAAGTAGGACAACACCGTCACGAGAAACGAGTTCCCGTTGTACGGCGTGAACGACCACAGGAAGATGATGAACCCGCCGTCGAACGCCAGGAGTCCGGCGATGTTCAGCGGGTTCCGGACCCTGAACACGTCCGGATCGATCAGCGAGCGGTCGAAGATGCTCAGGTTAAGGGTGAAGTACGCCAGCAGACCCGCCACGAGCACGACCAGCATGATGAACGACGACACCTGGTGGGTCAGGATCACCGCAGCGGAGAACGACACCAGGAGGAGGAACTCTCTGGACTGGTAGTCGGTCCGCATCACGCGGAGGAGCCAGTACAGCATCCCGAGGAACAGCAACAGCCCCATGCTGGTCGGGATGAGGTGGATCCCCCACTCGATGACGTAGTCGCCGATCGAGAACAGCGCGGCCGCGAGCGCGGCCCACCGCGGCTCGACGAGCAGGTTCGCCGTCGCGAACACCGCCAGTATCCCGACCGGCATCGCCAGCCCCAGCGAGAGGTACAGCGCCGACCGCAGGGGGACATCCGCGAGCACCGAGGTGGTGACCACCAGCAGGTGGTACAGCGGCGAGGTGTAGTGTTTGTTGTCCGCGATGGCCTCCAGCGAACCGGCGCTCGCGATGCCCCCGGCCAGCTGGGTGACGTGGGTCCAGATGTCGATGCCGACGAGCCCCGGCGTCACGTACAGCGCGGTCAGACGGAGTGCCGCGGCCAGAAGGACGATCTGGAACAGGACCCGCGTCCGGCTGAACGAGCTCTGACTGGTGAAGACGATCTGTGCCAGGAGGAGCGTCCCTGCGACGCCGGCCACGTCGAAAAACAGCACGGACCGCTGGCCGCTCTCGACGGCGATGAGGACCATCGCGCTGACACAGGTCACGACGAGTATCGGCAGCAGCCGCAACACGTCCCGCGACAGCGTCGGGAAGCTCGCTACCGTTGCGTCGTCGCTGACGTCCGCGACGAGATACAGGATGCAGGCGATCCCGAGGACGATCGGGATCGTCTTGATGTACACCTGGGAGGCGACAAACCGGAGCGGAAACAGCACCAGTGCGAGGAGCAACCCCGCCACTGCTGCGCCGGTATCAAGTCGGGTCGGGAGCCACCGCCTAGTCGTCCGACCGAGGCTCATCGGCACCCCCTCCCGGCAGCCACCGCAGCGTCGTAGACCCGTTCGAGGCGCCGGCTGAAGTCGGCCGGATCCAGGCCCTCGAGTACGCTCCGCGCGTCCGATCGGCCGTCGCTGGTGAGTACGTGCTCCAGCGACGCGGCCAGCTCGGCGTCGGAGCGACAGACCGCCGACTGGTCGACCCCCTCGAGGGTCTCGCGAACGAATCCGACGTCCGTCGAGACGACCGGGACGTTGCACGCCGCCGCTTCCCGGACGATCATCGGACCGCTCTCGCGTTTCGAGGTGACGAGGACGGCGTCGCTGGCGTTGAGGTAGTAGGGCATCTCCTCGTGCGGTTTACCGGTCAGCGGCCGCAGGTCGGCCGCCACGTCGGCCTGTTCGACGACCCGCTGTGCCCGCGGGTAGTCTTTCTCCGGCCGGCTCGGATCGTATGGGAACAGCACGACCGTCTCCTCCGTCTCCCAGCCGACGCGTTCGCGGGCGCTCGCCCGATCGATCGGTTCGAAGCGGTCGGTGTCGACCGGGAACGGCACGTGGGCGTACTCGCAGTCGACGTACTCCGCCATCGCTCGACTGGGGAGTATCACGTCGTCGGCACGGGCCGCACTGTGGCGGCTCACGCTAGAGACCACGCCGTGGTTCCCCATCAGGTCGGTTCCCCAGAACGTGGCGACGACCGGGCGGCTGGGCTGAGCGAGCGCGAAGGGCAACGTGAGCCCGTTGTTCGCGTGGACGACGTCGTATCCGTCGAGTCCGCGTTCGAGCACCTGCGGGTAGTACCTGAGGTAGTCGGTCACGCCTCGAGGGTCGTCCGCCGAGTAGTCGCCCGGCACCTCGAGGACCGTACAGTCGATGCCCCGGGAACGGAGCGCCGCTACCTGCTGGTCGAAAAACGACCGCCGACCGGTCGTCAGGTGTAACACTCGCATCTGTTCACCCCACGTTTCGGAGCGGGGGCCCCTCGGACTCCCTTCCGCCGGGTGTGGCGCTCCCGTCCCCGACGAGCTGTTCGAGCACGACGTCGGTCGCGTCCACCTTCTCGCTGAGGAGCGTCAGCCGCCGCCGCTCGAACACCCCGTCCGGTGCTGCCAGGATGTCTCGGGCAGCTTCGGAGGCGTCGGCAGACCTCCCCTCGCCGTCGCAGTTGACGACCAGCCCGTACGTCGATTCGAGCTCCGCCAGATAGCCCAGCGCGAGGTCGCTCACGTAGACCGCGGGCGTTCCGAGCACGGCACACTCGGCGGCCGTCGTGCCGCCCTCGCCGACGTAGAGGTCGACGGCCGCGAGCAGGTCGTGGAAGCGGTCCGGTTCGAGACTGAACCCGTGGCTCGCCAGTCCCTCCGGAAGGTCGCCCTCCGTACTGAGCAACACCTCGGCCCCCTCGGCTTCGATCTCTTCGACGAGCGTCGCGGGATCGTCGATGCCGCTGACGCCCACGTCGTGTGAGGAACTCCAGTCGCCGAGCCTGACGAGGACCACGTCCCCGTCGGGATCGACTCCGACGTCCTCGAGGACCGACTCGTCCGGGTCGAAGCGGTTGGGATGGAGATAGGCGAGTTCGTGATACGACGGGTAGCGGACCTGCTTCGGGCCGATATCGTCGCTGAAGCACTCCGGCGTGCAGACCGTGTCCGCGAACGGGAACGCCAGCCGTCGGATGAGCGACGCGTGTTCCGTGTCGTAGAAGACGACGCTCCGGGCCCCGACGAGCGGGGCGACGTGGGAGACGGCGACGCCGCCGATGGCCGTCATCACGTCCGGTTCGAAGTCGATGGCCCGCCGCAGCAGCCGCGCTTCGTAGACGCTCTGTGCCTTCGCGAGGGACAGGAGCGACCCGGACGGACCGGCCAGCACCTCGTACTCGATGTCGCAGCACTCGAGCAGGTCGATGGAGGCCTCGTTGTCGCGGGCGAACACCCGCACCTCGTGGCCCCGCCGTCTCAGTTCCGCGATGGCGTGTTTGAAGAAGTGGACGTGGCCGGCGTGCTGGACGGTCACGACGATCTTCATTCCGAGATCACCTCGCCGTCGGACGCCTCGTCGGCGCCCAGCGCCAGCCCGAGCACGGCGAGGCCGGCGGCCAGCGGCAGCGCCGACTCGGGCCAACTGATCGAGAGCGATCCGGGGAGGACGCCCGACAGCAGCGTGCTGGCGGTCGAAAAGAGGCCGACGATCACGCCGACCACACCGGCCACGTAGAACACTGGCAGGTGCGGACGTCCGCGGTCGGCAGCGGCCCGGAGGCGCCAGGCGAACGCCCGCAGGATCGTCACGGAGGTACGCCTGACGAACTCCGAGAACCGAATCGTGCTCTCCTCCTCGCCGTAGATGGCGGGTATCGAGACGTCCGCCACGCTGACGTCGGCCGCGTTCAGGCGTGCCAGGAGGTCGTTCGGGTAGTCGTGGTCGTCCGGGATGGCCGTGATGTCGACCGCGTCGAGCGCCTCCCGGGAGATGGCGGTGTATCCGTTCTGCGGGTCCCGGAGTCGCCAGTAGCCGCTCGCGGGCTTCATCAGCAGCGTCAGGAGCCAGTTGCCGAGCAGTCGGAACGGTGGCATCCCGTCTGAGGTGTCGGCGTCGGCCAGGCGGTTCCCCTTCGAGAAGCCCGCCCGTCCCTCGACGATGGGGTCCAGCAGCCGGTCCATCTGGGTGGGATCCATCTGGCCGTCGGCGTCGATCGTGACGGTTGCATCCATCCCGTCCCGGGCCGCGAGGAGATAGCCGGTCTTGAGGGTCCCGCCGGCACCCTGGTTGGTGCCGTGCTGAACCGGGACGACCTCCGGGAGCGCCCCGCCGTGACCGTCGGGAACGAGCACCTCTTCGGCCGCCTGCTCGTCGGGAGACTCGGCGTCCCCGACCGCCCGGTCGCCGACAGTGGCGTAGTCGCAGATCACGTCCCAGGTCTCGTCGGTCGAGCAGTCGTCGATGGCGTACACCCGGTCGACGAACCCGGGTAGCGACTCGATGACTGACCCGACGTGGTCGGCTTCGTTGTACGCCGGCAGGACGACACCGACTGTCTGCCCACGATACATCTCAGACCCCCCTGTACGCCACCTCGTCGGGAACCGCACCCTCGTCGAAGGTGCGGTCCACGTCCACGATGGCCGGCGGGTCGGACAGTTCCGCGGCCACGGCGTCGGGGTCGAGGTCCCGTAACTCCTCGTGAGCCACGCCCAGCAACAGGCCGTCGAACCCCTCGAACGTGACCCGCTCCTGGGTGTCGATGCCGAGGGCGGACTCGATCGCGTCGTCGTCCAGCAGCGGGTCGAATCCGACGACTTCGATACCGAACTCCCGGAGTTCCGTGACGACGGCGGCTACCTTCGAGTTCCGGATGTCGGCGACGTCGGCCTTGTAGGCCAGGCCGGCGGCCAGAACCCGGCAGTCGGCCAGCGGCCGGTCCGCCTTGGCCAGCGCTTTCACCATCAGGTCGGCGACGTGTTTCGGCATCGACTCGTTGACGGCTCGGCTGGACTCGACGACCTGTGGCGTGACACCCGCCCGGTTCGCGCGATGGATGAGGAAGTACGGGTCCACCGGGATGCAGTGACCGCTGACGAGTCCGGGGTTGTAGTCGTGGAAGTTCCACTTCGTTCCGGCGGCGTCGAGGACGGCCTGCGTGTCGATGTCCATCGCCTCGAACGTCATCGCGAGGTCGTTGACGAGGCCGATGTTGACGTCGCGCTGGACGTTCTCCACGACTTTCGCCGCCTCGGCGACCTCCATCGAGGGCGCGCGGTGGACGCCCGCTTCGATGACGTGGTCGTACAGGTCCGCGACGGACTCGCTGACGGTCTCGTTCTGCCCGCTGACGATCTTCACGACGTTCTCGAGTCCGTGTTCGTCGTCGCCGGGGACCGCCCGTTCCGGGGAGTACCCCACGAAGAACTCCTCGCCACAGACGAGGTCCGACGCCGCCTCGAGGACCGGAACGAGCACCTCACGCGTCGCGCCCGGATAGACGGTCGATTCGAGGATCACCGTCGTCCCGGGAGTCATCTCCCGACCGACCGTCTCGGCCGCGCTCTCGACGAAGTCCATCTTCGGATCCTGGTTCTCGTCGATGGGAGTCGGAACGGTGACGAGAACGTAGTCGGCCTCGGCGATGGCACCGGGCTTCGTCGTGAACGAGACGTCGCCGTCCTCGATGGCGTCGTCACCGAGATCACCGGTCGTGTCGGTGCCGTCTTCGAGCCGAGCGACAGTCTCCTCGGAGACGTCGTAGCCGATGACGTCGTATCCCGATTCGTCGAACCCGACGGCCAGCGGTAGCCCCACGTAGCCGAGGCCGACGACGCAGACCGTCGTCTCCCGCGGCGTGACCTCCTGAGGCGTCTGGATCGGGCCCATTCCGTCGAGCGCGTCGTTGCTTGGGATCGAATTCATAGTTAGGTTCTCCAGCCCGCAGCGGTCGTCAGGGGCTGATCTCGTCATCACCACGACTCCGTGGGGCCCTTCCTATACGGGGGCTAAGCGGAATCGGAGCGTGATCCCGTGAAAAGAACGGGACGGCGGTCGGACTGTCGATCGCTATCCCGACTGGCGGGGACGCCTTTACGGGTAGCTAAGGTGTCGCCGGTGTCCGACGACCGACTGACGCCGTCTCGGCCGTGCGGTATCGCTCGATCGGCGTGAGCGAGCGCCTCGATACGCCCCGCGAACGTCCCCTCTGGCCGGTTTCGAGGAGCGATGCGCCGAGTCGGCGTCCCGACAAAATCCGTTTAAACCCGAATTAAGTGGATCGCTGACGGGGCGGTACTGGAAAGTACTAGTTCCCGTCCCGAAAACGCCACTCCGGTCGCCTGCAGCAGATCGGCCGATCCGGTTACGCTGCTCCGGGCCGGCGGTCGCGCTCGGTTCCGGCCACCGACACCTACCTGTTCGCGGCTTCCCGGAACTGCTGGCGCGTGCGCGAGACGTCGCGCGTCGGCGCGGTCACCTCGCCGTCGTAGACGACGCGGGGCACGGACCAGACGTCGTTCTCTTTCGCACTGGCGACGGTTCGATCGATGCGTTCGCCGTAGGCGCTCTGGTCAGCGGCAGCCTCACGGACTGCCGACGGCTCGTCGACGTCCGCCGCGGCGGCGAAACGAGTCAGCAGATTCGGCTGTCCCCAGCGGTACCGCTCCTGCGGCTGGTTAGCGAAGACGTAGGTGAAGTACCTCCAGAACGACTCGGGGTCCGTCTCCCAGACGGCCAGACCGGCGCGCGTAGCTCGGGGCGCGTCCGGGCCGAGGAACGGTTCGCCGCCCCGGTAGGCCACCGACCGGAAGCGGACCGAGACGTCGTCCGGTCGGACGAATTCGTCGACGAGCGACGGCAGATACTGGACGACGAACTCGCGGGTGTAGGGGCACTTCCAGTTTCCGTAGATCGTCAGCAGCTCGTCGTCCGTCCCCATCGTGGCATACGCCGTTCCGTCGTCCGGGAGCGGGACCGACGACAGCGATATCGCCGGGTCGTCGATACTGACGTCGTCGGTGGACCACTCGCCGTCCGTTCGCGTGGATTCCGTCTGTTCGGCCTCCGTTCGCGTGGGTTCGGTCGCCTCGGACGACGGTTGCGTCGCGTCGGCGCTCCCGGCCCCCTCGTCCGGTCGAGACGACGTCTGGGTCGCCTGTGCGGTGGCTTCGGTCTCGACAGCGGTCTCTTTCGATCCGCCCACGGAATCGACGACGCTCGTACACCCCGAGAGGGAGACAGCCGATCCGGTTATCAGTGCAGCCAGGTAGCTTCTGCGGGAGGACTTCCCTGCCATCGTCGAACGAACGGACGATCACCGGTTCATTATCCGGTCGGTAGTCCTGCGAGCGGCGCCTCCGTCTCAGGGCGCGTCTGTCGCCGTCTCACCGACCCCGGGGCACCTCCTCCTCCTCCTTAGTCCCTCTATAGGAATGCCCGATAAGCACGTCAGTACGAACGAGCCCACCCCGTCGGATCGGGGCTCAGGTGAGAACTCATGCACTTCAGAACGATGCTGTCACATCCCTCTGCCCGCACGAACGCACCGCTCGCATCGAACGCCGTCGCAGTGACCGCCAGTGCGGCCATCCAGCCGAGGGTGAGCCACTGATGTGCGGTATCATCGCTCAATCCGGGGCCGACGATGCTGTGGGGACGCTCATAAACGGGTTAGAACGCCTCGAGTATCGCGGGTACGACTCCGCCGGCATCGCCGTCCAGAACGGGTCCGGCATCGCCGTCCACAAGCGGGCCGGCGACGTCTCAGAGATCCGCGAGGAGATACAGACCGAGGCCGCCTCGGGCGAGGTCGGGATCGGCCACACCCGCTGGAGCACGCACGGTCCGCCGACCGACGCCAACGCTCACCCGCACACGAGCGACACGGGCAACATCGCCGTCGTCCACAACGGGGTCATCGAGAACCACGCCGAACTCCGCGAGTTCCTCTCCGCGAACGGCCACGAGTTCACCAGCGACACCGACACGGAGGTCATCCCGCACCTCATCGAGCACTTCCGGCAGACGGAGAGCGAGACGATGGCCGCCTTCCGACGTGCTATCGACGAACTCGAAGGTAGTTACGCCATCGCCGCCCTGATCCGGGACGAAGAGCGCGTCTACGCCGCGCGCGCGGGCTCACCGCTCGTCCTGGGGCTGGACAGCGGCCAGTACTACCTCGCCAGCGACATCCCGGCGTTCGTCGAGCACACGCGCGACGTCGCGTTTCTCGAGGACGGTGACGTCGTGGTCCTCGAATCGGACGGGGCGCAGATCTTCGACCGGAACGGCGTCCCGGTCGAGCGGGACGTCGAACGGGTCGACTGGAACCCCGAGGAAGTCGGAAAGGGTCACTTCGATCACTACATGCTCAAGGAGATCCACAACCAGCCCAGCTCCATCGCGAAGACCATCCGCGGACGGGTCGACCCGGCGGACGGAGCGGTGGCCTTCGACGACCTCGACACCGAAGTCCTGGACGGCGTACGCGAGATCCACGTAGTCGCCTGCGGGACGTCGTACCACGCGGCGCTGTTCGGCGCACGGCTCCTGTCCGACGCCGGCGTCCGGACGCAAGTGTTCCGGGCCAGCGAGTACGCCAAGGCCGCGGGCCCCGTGTCCGACGAGACGCTGGTCGTCACCGTCACGCAGAGCGGTGAGACGGCCGATACCCTCTCGGCCCTGCGGACGGCCGCCGGCCGCGGCGCGACGACCGTGACGGTGACGAACGTCGTCGGTTCGACCGCCGCCCGGGAGGCCGATCAGAGCGTGTTCATCCGTGCCGGCCCCGAGATCGGCGTCGCGGCGACCAAGACGTTCACCTCGCAGGTCGTCACGCTGATCCTCCTCTCCCAGAAGATCGCGATGGAACTCCCGGACGCGACGCCCCGTGAGGACCTCCCGGAGCTGCTCGCGGCGCTCGAGCGGATTCCGACCCACCTCGATCAGGTTATCGAGGAGAGTCGCGCAGCGGACCTCGCTACCTGGCTGCCGGAGCACGAGGCCTACTTCTTCATCGGCCGGGGGATGAGTCGGCCGGTCGCGCTGGAGGGGGCGCTGAAGTTCAAGGAGATCACCTACGAACACGCCGAGGGGTTCGCCTCGGGGCAACTGAAGCACGGCCCGCTCGCCCTCGTTACCTCCGATACGCCGGTGTTCGGACTGTTCACGGGCGAAGACGTCGACAAGACGGTCACGAACGCGAAGGAGGCGCAGACCCGCGGGGCCGATATAATCGGCATCGGCCCGGCGGACGGGCCGGGCGCCGACGAGTCCGACGCGTACCTCCGGGTCCCCGACACCCATCCGGTGTGTCAGAACCTCCTGGCAAACGTCCAGCTCCAGCTCGTCTCCTATCACACGGCGAACCAGCTCGATCGGCCGATCGACAAACCGCGCAACCTCGCGAAGAGCGTGACAGTACAGTGATGTCAGCGCGTACGGCCCGCACCAACCCTGACGTGACCCCGATGAACAAGGAGCTGTTCGGCGCATTCGGGGACGAACGCACCTTCGAGCGCCTCCGGTCGCCGGAGGCCTTCGACCGCGTCGTTTCTGGGCCGAACGTCACCGTCGGAGTCAGGAGTTCGGAACTCGACGTCCCCGGCCGAACCGCCGTCCACGAGGGCGAACGCGGTGCCTGTGTCCTCTGGGGCGAGGTGTACCCCCGCTCTATCGACGGGTCCGACCCCGCGGAGTGGCTCCTCTCGGAGTTCGCGACGAGCGGTCCAGAGGCGCTGCAGGGGTTCAACGGATCGTTCATCGCCGTCGTCGACCACGAGAACCACGGCGGGATGGTGGCGACGGACAGCGTCAGGAGCCGGGAGTGTTACTACACGGACGCGGGGGACACACGCGTGTTCGGGACTGACCCTGCGATGGTTACCGACCAGGTGTCCGACCCGACGATCCACTACGAACCGCTCCTCGAGTTCCTCCACTTCGGTGTGGCGTTCGACGACCGGACCGTGCTACAGGAGGTCGAGCGCGTCCCGTTCGACAGCTGGCTGACCGCCACCGACACCCACGAGTTCGGCCGGTTCATCTACGAGCCCCGCGAGTTCGACTACGCCGGGGAACTAGCCCTCCGACTCCGGCGGTCGCTGGAGCGACGGGACGACCTGCCCGGCGAGAAAGGGGTCCTGCTCAGCGGCGGGTACGACTCGCGAACAGTCCTCGCCGGAATCTCGGACCTCGACGCCGCGTACACCGTCGGCGAAGCGGACAGCTCGGAAGTCGCGGTCGCCGGGCAACTCGCGACCCAGTACGGGATTCCGCATCAGACGCTGACCGTCGACGAGCGGTACCTCAATACCGAGGCCGAAACCGTCCGCTACGGTCACGGCATCATGGAGTCGCTGCACATCCATCACGCCGGGTACGTCGATCAGATGGACGTCGACACCATCTACCACGGTGGCCTGGCCGACACGATGCTCCGGGGACACTTCCAGCCGATAACGGGCCTGGAACTGTTCGACCGGAAGTGTCCGCCCTACCGCATAGACCCGAACCCGGACGTCGCCGATCACTTCGCCGAGAAGTTCGGCTACCTCCCCGCCTCGGAGCGGCTCTCACGTGAGATGACGGAGCGCGACGAGTCCGGGACGGAGTTTCTGCGACGCCGTGTCTCGGAGGTGCTCGACCGGTGGGATCACCGGTTCGACAGGCTCTACGACGGCATGGCCCTGTTCGGCATCCTCAACCAGCCCTCGCGTCCGTTCCGGTACCACCTGAGTGACAACTTCGTCGAGTCCTGCGTCACGTTGGACGCGGAACTGATCGAATGGCACCTCGCGACGCCGCCCGAATACCGGAACACGCAGACGTATCTTCGGGCCCTCCGGAAACTCGACGACGAGATCCTCCACCATCGACCGCCGGATCGGCCGTACGACTCCTTTACGTTCAACCAGATAGACAACTTCATGAAGCGGGCGATGCCGTTCGTCTCGGGGTACGAAGGCCCCTGGCCCGATCGGGCGGAGCTGTACGACCAGTGCGACCTCGACCAGGAGATCTTTGCGACGTCGCCCGGGGTCCAGGAACTCCCCTGGCGGCTCAAACTCCGGGTCAACGACATCACGACGTGGCTCGATTCGACGATCGGTGAGAAGTCCCTCGACCCCTCGGATCTTCTTCAGTCCGGCGCGGCACCGGTCGAACCGTCTCGGTGAGTGAGACGGCGTTTCCGCCCGGCCCACTCGCTACCATCTGCTGCGGCCGACTGTGTCGCGATCCGGTCTCTTTCCGAATCGAAAAGGGGCCTCGCCCATCTGCCCTCAAAACTGGAGTCCTGTGGTACGTAGACGAGTTTAATATGATATTAACTAGTCGATAACCGATATTCAATTACGTACTATAATACGCCTATCCGGTCTTAAAAAGTCAGACAAACGTCGGACAGAGCAAAAAGAATATTATCACTTCGTTTCTTTTTGCTTAACATGCATAAGCGGAGGTTACCGATCGTTGCGGGGGTCGTTTTCGCCTTATTGGCACTTGCAGTGTTCTCTACCGGTGCCGTGGCCGCCGCGGGGGAACCGACCGACGGTAGTCAGAACGGGACGGCCACCATCACGTCTGTGAGCCAGACACAGACGGCCGGGACGATCGGGAACACGACGTACGTCTGGGAGCACACGGCACAGGGACAGGAGGTGAAAGCGTACCTGATCAGCGTACAGGCTGACGACGCACCGGCCGGTACCGAGCTCTGTCTCCAGCGAAACGGGACGACCACCTGCACGCCGCTCAACAACGCGTCGTCTGCGACTCTCTCCTACTCCGCGAACAGCACCGTCAACAACACGACGCTCACGCTTCGCGATCCCGACACGGGGGACGTTCTGGACTCACACACTATCGTCCAGGAGTGGATCCTGCGGAGCGACGACCTCGATCAGGACGGGCTGAACAACGCACAGGAGGTCAAACAGGGGACCGACTTCACCGAGCCGGACACGGACGGCGACGGGCTGAACGACACCGCCGAACTGGACGCCGGAACCGATCCGACCGTCGCTGACAGCGACGACGACGGGCTAGCCGACGGGCGGGAGCTAACACGGGGCACGAACCCGCTCAAGAATGACAGCGACGACGACGGGCTGAACGACACCGCCGAGCTAGACGCCGGAACCGACCCGACCGTCGCTGACAGCGACGACGACGGGCTAGCCGACGGGGAGGAGATCAAACTGGGTACGGACCCGCTAGACGGTGACACCGACGGCGACGGCCTGTCAGACGGGCAGGAACTGCAACTGGACACGGATCCGCTCGACAGCGACACCGACGGCGACGGGCTAGCCGACAAGCGGGAGCTGAAACTGGGCACGGACCCGCTCGACGGTGACACCGACGGCGACGGGCTGAACGACGCCGCCGAACTGGACGCCGGGACCGACCCGACTGTCGCTGACAGCGACGACGACGGGGTTGTCGACGGGCAGGAGATCGAACTGGGCACGGACCCGCTCGACAGCGACAGCGACGACGACGGGCTTGCTGACGGGCGGGAGCTGGAACTCGACACTGACCCGCTGGCCGAGGACACCGACGGCGACTTCATGAGCGACGAGCTGGAGTCCGACCTCGGGACGGACCCGACGAGCGGGTTCACGCTCACGTGGCTGACGAGCACCGCTCTCGCGGGCGTGATCGTTCTCGGCATGTCGATGACTGCGATCCAGAGCGGCCAGGTCATCGCTCTCGTCGACAGCGCTCGTATGCTCCAGTACTGGTTAGCCCGCGAGTTCCGGTACCGGTTCGTCAGTGAGGAGATGGTCACGCGCGACAGAACCTCGAACAGCGACGAGCCGGCGACGACGGCCGACGGAGACGACGGCAGCGACGAGGCGACGACCCCGGCCGAGGTGGTCCGGGATCATTCCGAGGACGACCTCCTCACGGACGAGGAGCTGGTCCTCGAGATGCTGCGGGCGGCGTCCGGCCGAATGAAGCAGAGCGAAATCGTCGCGACCACCGACTGGTCGAAGGCGAAGGTGAGTCGCTTGCTGTCCCGAATGGCCGACGACGACGAGGTCGTCAAACTGCGCCTGGGCCGGGAGAACCTCATCTGTCTCGAATCGGCCAAGCCGTCCCAGATGCAGGTCAACAGGGATGCAGACAACCGCCCCGGACCGATCGACAACCCCGGGGCGGGCAGCGTCCTGTAAGCGCGGCCCGAGGCACACCACGGCCTCGAGGCGTCGGTAGCTACAGCACTGTCACCTGAGGCCCCTCCGGGCGCGATCCCGCGTCCCAGAGGCTACCCGCACGCTGGTCCCTCACCGGACCTGTCCGAGGTCCCACCGTCGGAGAGCTCGGGGGACACACAGGGAGACGCCGGCTGAATCGTCACGTCGGGCCACTGAATCGGCCTGATACCGGCGAGAGCACTGTCCCCGCGCTGGCCGTGGCTGGCCTGAATACGGCACTTCGGCGTTCCGTCCGGTCCTCGGAACCGTCCGATCAGTTCGACGTGCTTCCGTACGAGCGCCCGGAGAGTGGCCGCGTACTCTGTCGGAAGGCGTTCGAAGGCGAGCGGTGGGCCAGAAGCCCTCACGCATCCGTGCTATCGGATTTCGATGGTACGGCAGGACCGACGCCGTCCGGCTGTGAACCGCTCTCGATCCCGGAGCGACGCACGGCGTGTCGGAGCACGGCGCTCGAACCCGGCGACGCGGGCTCTGAACAGGGACACCCCCCTTTCGAACGCAGTTTAACACCGGTTTCACCGGTTTTAGCCCCCGCCGAACCCAGTGAAACAGTCGTTCACTCGGAAACGGAGCGGAACGTTTAGTCCGTTAAACTCCGAAAATTCGGTGAAACAGTCGCTCTCTCCGAAACGGACCGGAACGTTCGGCCCCTTATATCGAGATATCTGTGCAAGGAGAGACCAGCATGTCCGAGGCAGTTCACCACGCGGAGGCGACTGGCACCATCACCGAAGAGACGAACAGTTCGACCGAGTCCGAGTCCGAATCCGAGACCGAGTCCGAGACCGAAATCGAGTCCGACGCCGAGACCGAAGCCGAGACCGAGCTGACGCGGGACGACATCTTCCACCTGCTCCAGTGTCGTCGTCGTCGCCTGGTGCTCAAGTACCTCAAGGAGTACGACGGGGACGGCCCGGCGCGCATGAGCGACATCGCCGAACACATCGCGGCACTCGAACACGACACGACTATCGACGCCCTCAGATCCCAGCAGCGACAGCGCGTGTACATTGCACTGTATCAGTCCCACCTCACCACGATGGACGAGGCGGGCGTCATCGAGTACAATCAGGATCGGGGATACGTCGAGAAGACCGATATCGCCGAGCGCTTCGATCCGTACCTCGCCAGCGAGCCGTCACTGCTCGGGAATGAGGAAGCGGACGACGAGGAAGCGGACGACGACGTTCACGAGTCCGTCGAGATCGACGCGACCGCGGACGTGGATACGAGCTGGCACAAGCGGTACCTCTACGCGGCCGGCGGGAGCCTCGTGCTGGCGTCCGCGCTCGCGAGCGACTTCGTGTCCGCGACACTGCCGGCCCAGGTTGGCGGCGGCGTCCTGATCAGCGTCCTGTTCATGATGCTGGCCGTGAGCCACTGGCTGACCGAGTCGTCCTCGAAGGACTTCGAGTGGTCCACTCCCGACGTCGACGACTACTCCGAATGATCTCGATAGCCCACCACCGACGGGACGCCGCTGGCAGCGACACCACTCGGGACCCGAACTGATGTTCCAGACGATCATCTCCGCGTGCTCGCGCTGGTCCACCTCCGACGACGCGGGGGCAACTGGACCGGAGAAGGCCCACTCTGCCGGGGAGGCCGACCTCGGGTCGGAGAGACCGATTCGCGCGGACGACGACGGCAAACCGGACGCATCCACCACCGCCCTGGACGAGGACGCAGTCTACGGGCTACTCGGGAACGACCGACGCCGGGCCTGTCTCAAGCTGCTGTCCCGGTCGGGTACCGAGTGGGAGGTGAACGACCTCAGCGAACGGGTCGCCGAGCGCGTCGCAGACGCGTCGACGTCGCCGGGCGACATCTACGACAGCGTCTACATCTCCCTGTGTCAGAATCACCTCCCGCACCTCGACGAGTTCGACGTCGTCGAGTACGACCCGGACGAGAAGACCGTCAGGATCGGCCCGGCGTACGACGATCTCCACCGGTACTGGTTCGTCGACCAGGAGTCGGAAGAATCCGAACCGTCCCCCTCTCGCCTCGCGCTCGCGGCGAGTGTCCTCACGGTGCTGACGCTGGGCACCGTGTGGCTGGCGCTGCCGTCGCTCTCCACCGTCGTCCTCCCGGTGCTGATCGCCCTCCACGCGTCCGTGCTCGCCGTCGAACTCGGCCTCGATTACCGCTCCTGATCGCTCGTTTTCTCGGCGTCGAACAGCCCCACTAGCAGCTTCCGCAGAGCGACCCGCAGATGGCGGTTGAACGTCGGCTGAGAGATGCTCAGCAGACCGGCGACCTCCTCGGCCGTGTGTTCGCGTGGCCACTCGAAGTACCCGCTCAGAAGCGCCGTCCGAAGCACCTCCAGCTGCCGGTCCGTGAGCCGCTGTTCGATCGCGGCGCGGAACGGCATGTCGTCCGAGGGCCTGGTTCGCTGTGTCCGGGAGTGGAGCTGGAGACTGGGTGCGACCCGCTCCAGTGACTCCACGAACTGCCGGACGTCCGTCTCGACGGGGAGGGTCACGGCGAGACTGGTGGTGGTATCGTCAGCGCTGAGATCGGTGATCGTTCCGCCCCAGTCGAGTATCTCGCTGACGAGCGACGCGGGTCGAAGTTCGATCTCGAACAGCGCACTGTCGCTGTGGGAGACGTGATCGACAGCGTCGACCAGTGAGGCAGTCCCGAATGCCGTCTCGACCGTCGCGGGATCCGCACCCGTGATCCGGAGGAACACCACGGCTGTCCCGTTCCTGGCCAGGCTCCCCTCGAAGGTGAGAGTCGCTCCCGTCTCACGGGCCACGCGGCTGAAGAGGTCCGTCCCGCGGGAGAGCCGTAACTCGAGGTCGATGACCGTATCGGACAGCAGGGCCTGTCTCCGTTCGTGGATGGCGAGACCGACTGTCATCGCGTCGGCGACGTCACCGAGGACACGCCTGACCGTCTCGTCGAACACGTCGGGTTCGGTCGCGTGGACCGTCAGCGCTCCGCGGAGTCGGCCGTCGTCGACGAGCGGAACGCTCGCCACCGACTGGAACCCTCTGGCCAGTGCCTGTTCGCGCCAGTCGCCCTCACGGAGGCCAGCGGTCACGTCTTCGACGACGACTGCCGACGCCGAACGGGCGGCCTGGACGGCGGGTTCGCCGACGCCCTCGTCGACAGTGAGGTCGACGGCATCCAGATAACCCCGACCATCGCCGGCGGCGGTCCGCGGGGCCAGACGGTCCTGTCCGTCCGCAAGCGCCTCGACGCGAACGAACGCGAACCGCTCGTCGGTGAGCAGCTGCTCACAGACGCGGCGTCGCAGTTCCTCGCGGGAGTCGGCCTCGATAGTCGCCTGCAGGCCCGTCCGCAAGTGGTCGACGTGTTCCGATCGCCGATCGATGCGGTCGGCCTGCTCGGCCAGGTCACGTTCGCGGTCCCGCAGGGACCGGTCCCGCTGGACCTGTTCGAAGGCCGCCGTCGCCGCCGTCGAGAGCGCGGTCAGTTGGCGTCTGCGGTCGTCGAGTCGGGCGACGCTTCCGGCGCCGACTCGCAACACGCCGACTTCGCCGACCGGGAGGACGAGCGTGGCCGCCGGGTCACCGGTCGAGCCAGTGCTGGATACCTGCGGGTCGCCGGTGACGTACGTCTCCCAGACCGCGTCCGTGTACTCGGTGTTCGCCGGTTCCGGGTCGGACGCGCCGTCCGGTTCCGACGCCACGCGGTGGAGCCGCCGATCGACGTCGTCAAACAGGTACATCGACGCGTGCGTGAGCTCGAGTTCGGCGGTCGCGGTCTCGACGACCGCCTCGGCGACGGCTTCCCGCGAGGACGCGTCGAACAGGGTCCTGACGGTCGCGTGTGCGCCCCCGAGCAGCCGGCCCGACGCGTCTCCGAGGGACTGGTCGGTCCGCTCTCGATCGAGGACCCGTTCGACGCGCGCCTGCAACACGTCGTTGCCAGCCGGATCCGCAGAGTCGAGTCGGACGACGTCGGTCGCGCCTGCTTCGATGGCGGCCCGTTCGTCGGCCACTGATACGTCCGTCCCGGCCAGGACAAACGGCAGGTCGGGATACCTGGTCCGGACGCGCCGAAGGAACTCGACTCCGGTGCTATCGGCGAGTGACTGGGCGCTGACGATCAGATCGGTGTCGGCTCCGTCAGCGAGACGCCGTACGGCCGACTGCTCCGACGGAACGGTCAGGACCGTCGCGTCCTCGCGTCTGCCGCCGAATGCCGACAACGCTCGCTCTAGCCGGTCGCACTCGCCGACGACGACGATGGTCACCGGACGGTCGAGCGTCACACTGGTGTACTCAGAGGCCATCCTCTCCGTGGTGATTTCGATGCCACCCGCGGCCGCCGATGCCGGTCCGGCAGTTCGGTCTGGCGTCGATATTCAGCCGAGTCGACATGGTCAGTTCCCCGTGCGTTCGATGGTGATGGAGACGTCGTCTCCGTCTTTCAGGAAGTACTCGCTCGGGCTGACCGATTCGCCGTCGACCTCGACAGTCACCGTCGTATCGGCGTCGCCCCCGTCGTAGGTCGTCCCGTCGACGGTGACGGTTTCACCGGAGGCGTTGATTCCGGAGAGCGAGTCGAGCGCGTAGTCGAGCGTGACGTTCGAGGAGTGGGCGTGCCAGTACTCGCCCTCCCCGTTCTCGAAGTGGAAGTACCGGTCGTTGGACTGGTACTTCGACCGGCTGAAGTCGAGCTCCTCGCCCGCGACGGTGACGTTCATGTGACCGTGAACGTGCTGCTGTTGATTGTCGATGTACGTGCCGGGGACCGCCGCGTCCATCTCGTCGGTCTCCACTGTGACCCACACCTGATCGCCGTCTTCGAGGGCGACCTCGGTGGGGTCGACCGGTTCGCCGTTGACGCGGTAGGAGACGGTCGTCCCCTCGGTCGACGACTGGTACGTCGTCCCGTCGACCGACAGCGAGCCGACGTCCGCCGTTACGTCGAACCGGGCGAGCGCTTCGGCAAGCGTCACGTTCGATCTAGTCGTCCACGTGTGCGGATCGTCGGCCATCCCGAACCCGTCGCCGTCCTCGTCGCGGGCAGGGAGCGACAGTTCGTCCGCCGCGACGACGACGGTCATCTTGCCGGCGATGGCGCCGTCAGTCGCGCCACCCTCCGACGCGTTATCCGTGTTTTCGGTGGTCGCCGACGAGTTACCGCCGTGGTCGTGATCGTGCCCGTCGTCGCCGTCTGACGAGTTCTGTTCGTCGGCGCTCTCCGACGATCGCTCCGTGGTCTCCTCTGCAGACTCGACCGCCTCTGTGTCGGTTCCCTCCGTCAGTGAGGTGGTATTCGTGGCGTTCGATCCGCTGCCGCTCCCCCCGAGGCCGGTACACCCGGCGCCGAGGACAAACAGCCCCGTGAGGAGGAGCGCAAGCAGCTGCCGTTTCGACAGGTCAATCATCGATGTCGAACGAACAGAGTGGCGACGGGTGGTTCACTACCTGCCTGATAGACCCACTTACCCCCCGGCTAAGCCAGGTATCCCGGAGTCGTCCGTCGCCGGAGAGCGAACCATCACCGGCGATGCCCCTCGCACGGGGCGATCAGAACCACGCTGGACGGTCCGGCGTTCCCCCAGTTCGTGCGGGGACGTCCAAATTAACCGGTCGATGCCGGTACAGAGACGTTACGGCCGGCAGTACCAGCCAGTCTGGGTACACGCGCTGCGCCACCCGTCTCCCGTCCCCCGGATCGTGTTTACCAGTCGAGTAATAAGGGCGGTACAGCCCCGAGGGACACGTGCATGTCATTCCGACTGCAGCGTTCGCACGTCGCAGTAGCGCTCGTCGCAGCGCTGGTGCTACTGGCCGGGTGCTCGTCTCCCGGCGGTTCCGGCAGCGGCGACACGGCAGACACCGAGGGAGAGCCGACGACCGAAGCGTTGACCGGAGCGAACGAGACGGCCGAGACGAACAGTACGGCCGAGACGAACGAGACGAACAGTACGGCCGAGACGAATGAGACGACTGACGGCGAGATGACCGACGACGGGGAGAGCGATCTCTCCGGCCGGATGCTTGTCGTCGTCGAGGGGAGAGACACGCACCTCGACGCGGATTCCGACGCGAAGTTCTCGTTCGACGAGACCAACGAACACACGTGGGAGGCCGAGGAGCCGATGTCACTCGCCGAGGCGCTGGAGACGGCGAACGTGACCGCCACGTCCGACTCCCTGACTATCGACGGTGAGACCTACAACGCGAGCGACGAGAACACGACGATCACGTACCGCGTCGCCGGAACGGAGATCGAGGATCCCAGCGACTACGAGCTCGAGGATCTCAACCCCGCACACGAGATCGTCGTACGGGTCGACACGCACGACCAGGAGACGCCCGGCCGACTCGTCGATCAGTCTCACCCGCACCCGCACGGCCAGCTCGACGTGACCGTCGACGGCGAACAGGTCGACCTCTCACAGGACAAGTACGTCATGACGAGCGAGGCGTTCCACTTCCACGGCGACGAGAACGCGTCCCGCTGGCACGCTCACGCCCTGAACATCACGCCAGCGTACGCGCTCTCGACGTTCCCGGAGACGAACGTCTCTGAGGGTTCGATGACCTTCGAGGGCGACGTCTACTCCCGGAACGACTCCGATACCTCGTTCACCCTGACGGTCAACGGCGAAGCGGTCGATCCGCACACGTACGTCCTCAAGGACGGGGACGACGTCGAGGTCACACTCAACGACACGGCAGAGGTGGAGAACGTCGACGGGTAACCGGCGCTACGTCATAGTCAACGGATCGCTTCTCGTTTTCAGGCGTCGATACTCTCCGCAACGCAGACCTAGCGGCGTAGTTCACAGCGGGCACGTAGACGTGGTTTCGAGCGATCGACCGGACGATCGACGTACTGTTCGTCGCAGACAGACCCCGGAGCCCGCTCCCGAAGACCGTCGAAGGGCTGCTGGTCACCTGCGTCGTCGGCTCGGCGGCGTCCCTCGACACCCACTGGGCGATCGACGCCGTGACCGACGTGATGCCGGCGGTCGTCAGCGTCCGATTCCTCGACCGGTACGACGACCGCTCCCGGTACTAGGAGTACTGGCTGACTCCTCCCACCGGCAGTAGTTCCGGGACGCGTGCCGTCGTCGACCGCCCGAGGGCCGGCCACGGATCTGTCCGCCGGTCGCAGTGACGGACCACCGGTGATCGAAGAGCGACCAGAGTCGACACCGCGCGCCTCGGCCGCTCCGAAGGGTCTGACACCGATCCGACCGCTTGCCGGCTTAGCCAGCGGGTAGTAATCGTCCCGACGGTAGTCGTCCCCGATGATGGAGACAGTCATACTCGCCGCTGGAAGCGGAACCCGCATCCGACCGCTCTCTGCGAACACGCCGAAACCGATGTTGCCGGTCGCAGGCAAACCGCTGGTCGAGCACACGGCCGACGCGGCCGTCGAAGCGGGGACCGAGCGCCTCGTCTTCGTCGTCGGATACCGGGAGGAGGAGATCAGGTCCCACTTCGGCGAGACGTACCGCGGAACGCCGGTCCGGTACGCGACACAGGAGACCCCTCAGGGTACCGCGGACGCCCTCCAGGCGGCGGCCCCGTACCTCGACGGTCCGTTTGCCGTACTGAACGGGGACAGCCTCTACGAGCCGGCGGACGTCGACGAACTGTTCGACGTCTGCCCGGCAGTCGCCGCGACGCGCGTCGCGACCCCATCGAACTACGGCGTCCTCTCGACGGACGGAGGCGTCGTCACCGACATCGTCGAGAAGCCCGAGGAACCGCCGACGGACCTGGCGAACGCGGGGGGATACGTCTTCCCCGAACGGGCCCTGGAGTGGCTGGACGTGGACGAGAGTGCCCGCGGTGAACGCGAGCTCACGGACGTCCTCGCGAGAGTCCTCGACCGCTTCGACACGACACCGGTCACGCTCGACCGATGGCTGGACGTCGGTCGGCCGTGGGAGCTTCTGGCGGGCAACGAGTGGAAACTCGGAGAGCTAGACCGGGAGATCGCCGGCGAGGTCAGCGAGACGGCGACCGTCCGCGGGGACGTCGTCGTCGAGCCGGACGCGACCGTCGATTCCGGGGCCGTCATCGAAGGGCCGGCGATGGTCCGCAGCGGCGCGACAGTCGGGCCCAACGCGTACGTCCGCGGGGCAACGCTGCTCGGCCGCGACGTCTCCGTGGGACACGGTGTCGAAGTCAAGAACAGCGTCGTTATGGCGGAGACCAGCGTCAATCACCTCTCGTACGTCGGTGATAGCGTCCTCGGCCGGGACGTGAACTTCGGCGCGGGGACGAACGTCGCGAACCTCCGCCACGACGAGGCCCCGGTCGAGATGCTCGTCAAGGGAGAGACGGTCTCGACTGGACGACGGAAGTTCGGCGTCGTCGCCGGCGACGGTGCCAAGACGGGCATCAACACCAGCCTGGCCCCCGGCGTGACGCTCTCGTGTGCGGCCACGACGCGTCCGTCGGAATACGTCGACAAGGACCGCTGACGGGTGAACGATCTCGGGCGCGGTAGCCCGGGCGTTTTCGCCGTCCCCGTATTGTCGTCCGGTAACGAATGCTTACACCTCGCAACCGTCGCGAAACCGTCCCGGCGCGCCGGCGACGTGCTATCGGTCCGAATCCCGCTGGCGCGTCCCGTTCTCGGAAGCTTACCACCTCTATAATAATGTCCTGACACCGCCTACCGACGATTGTTCCGAGCCCGGCTACGTCCCCGCTGCCGTCTGAAGTAGCGGTATCCCGTCCCCAGACCGCGTGCCAGTTCGGGCTCGGAACGACTCCGACAGTATTGCTCTCACTGGACGAGCGGTGCACACGAGCCGACGGTCGGGAACGACCACACCTTGGTGACCGGCAGGCGATGGCACTGATCAGCCAGCCAGAGCCGTCTCCGTCGTCGATTCGTCGCTCGACAGACTGGATCTCGAAGGTACCCACCCGTGAGTGGCGAGCGGAGTGCTGGCCGGGCGCTGGTCGCACGGATACGCGACGATAGCAATCGACCCCACGCAGCCGACGTCCGGTTACGGACTATCCGGCGTCTGTTCCGCCAGCGATACCGGGATTTCCGGTGAGGACCACTCACGGGTCGACGGTCGGTACGATCTCACGGAAGGGCTCGAGCGTGCCGGGTGGGAGCGAGTCCGGGTTCCACCACTCGCAGTCGATGATCCCTTCCCGGGGGTTCGGGTCGGGATCAGTTTCGAGTTCAGCGCCGAGGACAGCGTAGTGGGTGACAGTGGAGGGTTTGCTCCTGTGTCGGTACGTACAGGAGGTGACCATCTGGTCGATACTGACACGACACTGCAGTTCCTCGCGAACCTCTCGACGGAGGCAGTTCCGCAGCGACTCGCCGGCCTCCACACCACCGCCGGGGAAAGTCCAGAACGTCGACCCGTCGTCCCGTTGTTCCTCGATGAGGAGGACGCGGTCCCGAGAAGTCACCAGCGCCTTTGCTCCGACCCGAAACTCCTGGGTGACCGACGCACCGCTCGGCTCGGCTCCGGAGCAAACCTCAACTCGTCGGCCGCCGCTGGCGACTGGCCACTGGGTGCGATCGTCGATCATCACTCCAATCCGACGCTCGTTCGGCTATTGATTATGCGTCGGTTAAGCGATCGAGGGACGCGAAACTATTACGCATCGAAGGGGTCCCGGGTGCCCTTCGAGCGTGTCAGTGGGTTCACTTTCGACGATAGAAGAGGTCCGTATCGTCGACAGTCACGATATCGACGAGGGGACGACCGAGAGAGTACGAACCAGCTATCTGCCTGCTACTTCAGGTGTTCGTAGCCCCACTCGTCGAGGATCTCGGCGAGTTCCTCCTGGTGTCGATCGCCGAGTTCGACGAACGCTTCCCGGAGATCCGTCACCGAGACCTCTTTCGAGCGCATGTCGAGTTCGTCGGCGACGCCGTCGAGAATCTCGCCTTCGAGGTCGGCGTACTCGTCGCGCAGGAACGCGACGTGCTCGTTCTGTCGCTCCTCCTTCACGGTCTGGCGGCGGACGACGTACGGAATCTCACTGGTGGTCACACTATCCGACGCCTCGGAGTCCCGCTCATCGTCCTGTGCCTCCTCCGGTTCCGGCTCGGGATCCAGTTCGGATTCAGACACGGGTTCAGGCTCCTGCGCGGGCTCGGAATCCGACTGCTCCTCGGTTTCTCCGGCGTCGTCATCGTCGGCGAAGGGATCGTCACCGGGACCCTCCTTCATCGTCGTCATGCGATCGCCTCCAGCGTGCCTGGTTCAGGCGGGTCCGGAGCCTCGACGTCGGCCTGTTCCTCGAGGAACCGGGCGAGCCGGTCGTACTTCGCGAGCGTGTCCAGCTCGTAGTCGCGCCGTCGATCGCGATACTCGCGGATGTAGGTGTACGCAGAGCACTGCTGCCGCCAGCAGCCTTCCATGAGCGACGCGCGCTTCCGGATGATCTCCGGCGCCGCGTAGTTGATGTCCTCGATAATCGCCTTCTGGTCGTTCGTGTCTTCGTAGCGCGTCGGGACCGCGGCCAGGACGCCGACGGAGATGTCCAGCGTCGACTGGAGTCCTTCGACCAGTTGCTCCAGGCCATCGACAGCCGCCGCGCCCTTGGCGCTGGGTTCGACGGGGATCACCAGCGACCGCGTCGCGTTGATCGCGTTGTGGAGATGCGGTCCCTCCGTCGCCGGCGGGTCGCAGACGATGACGTCGTACTGATCCCGGACGTCGTTCTCCTTGAGGACGCGGAGCAGGGCAGCGTTCGTGGAGAACGCTTCGCCGATCGCTTCCGCCTGTTCCTTCTCTCGCTGGAGCCAGTCGCCGAGGTCGCCGTAGACGTTGTGCTCGGGGATGATGTCGACGCCGTGCTCGGCCTCGACGATCAGATCCGCGAAGTCACCTTTCGCCCGGCGGATCATGTGATGGGCCAGCGTATCGACGTCGTCTGAGCGGCCCTCGTCGACGCCGAACAGCCGCGAGAGGTTGCCCTCCTGCTGGTCGAGCGGGATGAGGAGCGTGTCGAGTCCGGCGCGTGCGTGCGCGACGGCGAGGTTCGCGGCTGTCGTCGTCTTCCCGACACCGCCAGCCTCGCTGTACGTGCTGTAGGCCAGCATAGCCGCTTGTTCACCATCCTCGTTCAAATAACCCATTGATTCATTCGGCCGGTTGAACCAGGTGGTTGAACCGAACGATTGAACCAGCCGAATGAATTGATTCAACCAGATATTCTAGCTTCCTGGTTTAATCAAGTAGAAGATCCATCCAGCCGATGCTACCAGCACGACCCGCTGATTCTATCGGATGGTTGGCGCTGGGTATTCGATCGAATATTGCGGGGCTGTCGCTGTCGAATACCGTTGACTTGCTCGCTAGTCTGGGTGTCGATCGGCCACGGAAAGCGATCCATGATTGGGTGCAGAAAGCCGAGTTACAGCCAGAACCGGGGAAATCTCCGAATCAGTTTGCGCTGGACGAGACAGCGGATCAACGAT